>NZ_JBAPRN010000074.1:0-15310 GCF_049281135.1 Mycobacterium sp.
GCCCGGTGCGGCCAACCATGGCCACGGCAAAGCAGTGCTGCCCAGCTTCCCCGGCGGCAACCACGGTCAAGTGGTCTCCGTGGATTACCCGCGGCCGGCCGGGCCGGCGCCGCTGGACCCACCACCGCCACCGGCGCCGAGCGACGCCTACAGTGGCATCGCTCCGGACGTCGACCTGATCTCAATTCGCCAGTCCAGCCAGGCTTTTGGCCTCAAGGACGCTTACACCGGCGACGAGGATCCTCAGACTCGGCAGAAGCGGGACTACATCTTCAGCATGGCACGGTCGATCGTGCATGCGGCCAATATGGGCGCACAGGTCATCAACATCTCGCAGGTCATGTGCATGAGTGCGCGCAGCCTCATCGACGCGCCTGACCTGGGTGCCGCGGTCCGTTATGCGGCGGTCGACAAAGACGCGGTCATCGTCGCAGCGGCGGGCGACACCAGTCAGCGCGACTGCAAAGAAAACCCGTTGGTAGATCCGTTGCACCCCAGCGATTCTCGTGACTGGAACGGCGTGACCACAGTGGTGACTCCGTCATGGTTCAGCGACTACGTTCTGACGGTCGGCGCCGTGGATTCCTCCGGTACGCCCATGGACAAGCTGAGCGTCGCGGGACCGTGGGTGTCGATAGCCGCTCCGGGCACCGACGTGATCGGGCTCTCGCCGCGAGATGACAGTCTGATCAACGCGATTGAAGGCCCGGACAACTCCTTGCTGGTGCCGTCCGGAACCAGTTTCTCCACCGCGATTGTGTCCGGTGTTGCGGCTCTGGTGCGGGCGAAATATCCGCAACTGTCGTCACATCAGATCATCAACCGGTTGATTCGCACTGCAAGGGCACCTGCTCGCGGAGTGGACAACCAAATCGGGTACGGGGTCGTCGATCCGGTTGCCGCGCTGACCTGGGATGTGCCCGATGGCTCTGTCCTGCCGAAAGATTCGGCGAAGCCGCTGAAGCTTCCCCCTGCCCCTGCCCCGCGCAACATGGTGCCGGTGTGGGTTGCCGCCGGTGGTTTGGGTGGTGCGTTGCTGCTTGCCGGTCTGGTATTCGGCGGAGCGGTCCTGATGAAAAGAACGGGGAGACAGGAATGAAGGCACAACGCGAGTACGGGTTGTCCCTGTCGTGGGCACGGGTAACCACGGTGTTCCTCATTGACGTTGCGCTGCTGGTGATTGCGAGCCACCTGCCCGATTCCTGGCAGGCCGACCGGAACCTCACCTTGTGGATCGGTGTCGGCTTGGCGGTGATCATCACCGTCGTCGCTCTGCTGACCAACGGGGGAGTGCCCGTTTCATCGGCGCCGATCGCCCGGGTGCGGAATTGGTACGCGGACCCCGAAGCGCTGACTGTCGGTTGCACTCCGGCGGTCGATCACCGTCGCCAATTCAGCCGTGAGACGGTGGGCGTCCGCGAGCACGACGGCCAGCTGATCGCCGTGATCGCCGTCGACGGCGCAGGCGAAGCGGGCCGACACCGCCATCGGGACGCGTTGGCGGCGTCCATCCCGCTGGAGGCTGTGATCACGTCGTTGCGGCAGTTCGATGTACGTCTGGACAGCGTCGACATCGTTTCAGTAGGAACGCGTAACGGCGCCAAGGGCGTTCAATCGGCCGTTAGCGACGACTTCGGATCCGGCCGCGATCGACGCCCGATCGACGAGCGCAACACCTGGCTGGTATTGCGGATGGACCCGCAGCACAACGTCAACGCCGTCGCCGCCCGCGATTCGGTGGCCTGCACTCTGGCTGCCGCTGCCGAGCGGCTGGCACACGATCTCGACGGTCGCAGCTGCGCCGCCAAGCCGCTGACCGCTGACGAAATCATCCACGTGGACGAGGCGGTGCTGGCCGGACTTCAGCCGGCTCACGTTCGACCCTTCTGGCGTTACCTGAAGACCCCGGACGGGTTCGTGACCAGCTTCTGGGTTTCACCTGGCGACATCACCAGCGAGACCCTCGAGGAGCTGTGGCTCACCGACGCCGACGTCACCGTCATGACGATC
Source organism: Mycobacterium sp. (assembly GCF_049281135.1). Lineage (GTDB taxonomy): Bacteria > Actinomycetota > Actinomycetes > Mycobacteriales > Mycobacteriaceae > Mycobacterium. Next base: position 2,011 of record NZ_JBAPRN010000074.1, read on the forward strand.
CGCATCATCGCGGAGGGTCACGAGGCCGACGTGTCGGTGTGGGTGCGGTACCACAGCGACAAACGCCTGCGTAAAGAGGCTTTCAGCGGACTGAATCGGTTGACCGGGCGCCAACTCGGCGCGGTGGCCGCCAGCCTGCCGGCGCCGACGTCGCGCCGCCCGTTGCCGATGCCGAGTCGCACCTTCGGTCACCGCGAGGACATCCTCGTCCCGGTTGGCGCAGTGGCCGCACCTCAGGCGAGCGGCTCCGAAGCCTTACGATGAGAGGATGACTCGACCGCAGACCAACGCAACGGACTCCCGCAACGCGATGGTCGCGGGGCTCCTTGCGTCCGGGATTTCGGTCAATGGGCTTCAGCCCAGCCACAATCCGCAAGTGGCCCTGCGCATGTTCACGACGGCCACCAGTCTCGACCCGCAGGTGTGCGACGCCTGGCTGGCCCGGCTGCTGGCCGGCGACCAGAGCATCGAGGTGCTCACCGGCGCATGGCAATCCGTCAAGACGTTCGGCTGGGAGATCCGGCGCTTGGGTTTAACCGAGTTGGAGTTCCGGCCCGAGATCTCCGACGGAATGTTCCTGAAGCTGGCGGTCACCAGTGTGGAGTCGCTGGCTGCCGGCTATGCCGCGGCTCTCACCGAAGCGAAGCGGTACGCCGAGGCCGCGGAGCTGTTGGATTCGATTACGCCCAAGCATGCCTCCGATGAGGAGCTGATCAAGTATGTACGCGGGCTGTTGCACTTTCGCACGGGGCGCTGGTCGGATGTGCTCGTCCAGTTCCCGCCCGGGGCCGGCTGGCGTCATCCCGAACTGAAAGCCGCCGGCGCGGCGATGGCTACCACCGCGTTGGCGTCGCTCGGGGTGTTCGAAGAAGCGACCCGCCGGGCGCAGGAAGCGATCGAGGGCGACCGGGTGCCCAGCGCGGCCAATGTCGCGATGTACACCCAGGGAATGTGCTTCCGGCACCTGGGCCGCGAAGAGGAAGCGGTGGAGTGCCTGCGCCGGGTCTACTCACGCGACGCGAAGTTCACGCCGGCACGCGAGGCGTTGGACAACGCCAGCTACCGGCTGGTGCTGACCGACCCGGAAACGATTGAGGCCAGGACGGATCCGTGGGACGTGGACAGCGCGCCGACCCGCGAGCAAGCGGAGGCCGCACGTCACTCCGAGATGGCCAAGAAGTACTTGGACGAAGGCGATGCCGAGCTGAACGCGATGCTCGGCATGGACCAGGCCAAGCGGGAAATCAAGCTGATCAAGTCGACGACAAAGGTGAACCTGGCCCGCGCGAAAATGGGCCTCCCGGTTCCGGTTACGTCGCGGCACACGTTGTTACTGGGACCTCCCGGAACGGGCAAGACGTCTGTGGCGCGGGCGTTTTCCAAGCAGCTGTGCGGTTTGACCGTGCTGCGCAAGCCGCTGGTGGTGGAGACGAGCCGCGCGAAGTTGTTGGGCCGCTACATGGCTGACGCCGAGAAGAACACCGAGGAGATGCTCGAGGAAGCCCGTGGTGGGGCGGTCTTCTTCGATGAGATGCACAACCTGCACGAGAGCGGCTACTCCACCGGCGACGCGTACGGCAACGCGATCATCAACACTTTGCTGCTCTACATGGAGAATCACCGCGACGAGCTGGTGGTCTTCGGTGCCGGCTACGCCAAAGCAATGGACAAGATGCTGGAGGTCAACCAGGGCCTGCGGCGCCGGTTTTCCACCGTCATCGAGTTCTACAGCTACAACCCGAAAGAGCTCATCGCGCTGACCCAGTTGATGGGCCGGGAGAACGAAGACATCATCACCGACGACGCCGTCGACGTACTGCTACCCGCCTACACCAGATTCTATGACGACGAGACGATCTCCCCAGATGGCGATTTGATCCGCGGTATCGATACGTTGGGTAATGCCGGATTCGTCCGCAACGTGGTGGAAAAGGCTCGCGATCACCGCAGCTTCCGCCTCGACGACGAGGACCTCGATGCGGTGCTGTCAAGTGACGTCGATGAGTTCAATGACGACCAACTACGCCGATTCAAGGAATTGACCCGCGACGACCTCGCCGAGGCGCTCAGCGCCGCGGTGGCGGAGAAGAAGAGCGACCCGGTGTAACTCGGCTTGATTCCGAGCTCCGGCCAATCTTTACGACATCCTGACGAGTGTCGCGTTGACGCAGTACTGTGGCGTTGCCAGCATAAATTCACACAGGCGTTACATGCACCTCGCTAGGTGAGGCGTCTGCACGGATACAGGCCACTGACCTCGAACGTCGAAAGACGCCCAGGGTCAGGACAGCTCCTCCCGGCTTAAGGGTTGAGCCCAAGTGGCTTCCGGAATCCCCGGATACGCCGTGCAGTGCCAAAGCTCCGGCGAGAGGGGTGCTCTCCGACCTTTTCGCGACGGGCAATGCTCCTCTCTTCGACCTCCGCGTTGGTGCACGGGCGGAGGAGGTGGGGCCCAGCACACACATATCCGAGATCGATGACCTTTTGGTTCCGATCCGGGATCGCAGCGACTCCTCCAACTGAATTGGATTGCGCCATAACGAAACTCCAGTTTGCATGGAGCAGTCGGGGGCGCCCCGCCGCAGCTCGCGAGTCGACGCCCGTTTCCGGGTCGGACTTTTCCTGACGGAGTTAGTCCATGTCTTTACTGACGACACAGCCGGACATGTTCGCCGGCGCTCAGTCCACCGCGATTCCCGCGGATTAAGGGGTTCAGCTGCAATGGATTACGGAATTTTGCCACCAGAAATCAATTCCTCTCGCATCTACGCCGGCCCCGGTTCGGGTCCGATGCTGGCTGCCGCATCAGCGTGGGATGGCCTCGCCGCCGAGCTCGGTTCTGCGGCGTCTGGTCATACCGCGGTGATCGCCGAACTGACCGAGGGTCCCTGGCGGGGCCCGGCTTCAGCGTCAATGGCGGCGGCAGCCACTCACTATGCCTCGTGGATGAGTTCAGCTGCCGCGCAAGCCGAGCAGACCGCCAGCCAAGCGCAGGCGGCAGCAGCAGCCTTTGAGGCTGCGTTTGCGATGACGGTTCCACCGGCGGCCGTCGCCGCCAACCGCGCCCAGTTGGCCGCCCTGGTCGCGACAAATGTGCTGGGCCAGAACACCCCTGCGATCGCGGTCACCGAGGCCCTGTACGGCGAGATGTGGGCGCAGGATGCTGCGGCGATGTACGGCTACGCGGGCTCTTCGGCCGCCGCGGCGACGGTGACTCCGTTCAGTTCGCCGCCGCAGACCACCAGTCCGGCCGCAGCGGCGAGCCAAGGGGGAGCGGTAGCTCAAGCGACGGCCAGCTCGGCGGGCACCGGTGCGCAGTCGACCCTGACACAGGTGGTCTCTACCCTTCCAAACACCTTGAATCAACTCGCATCACCGCTGTCGGCAGCCTCGGTCAATCCCTTTGCGCCTGGGTCGAATACGGCGACCACGGGGATCGCGGGTCTGCTGAATGTGTTGGACGGATCGACTGACTCGGCGGCTGGAACCTTTTTTGCCTCTGGACTCTCAAATGGGTTCCTCTCGGGCAACTGGTTCAATCCGGCCAGCATCAGCCCGGCGGTGACGAGTGCGTTCGGTGACATCGGGTTCCTGGCGGTAGCGGGTCAGGCCACCGGCGGCTTCAACCCGGCCCTGTTCTCGTCGGCCACCGCGCCCGCCGCGATGAGCACCGTAGGTCACGTCGCCCCGGCGATCAGTTCATTGGGCTCACCCGGACTGGTCTCGGCTGAGATGGGTCGCGCCACCCTGGTCGCCAAGGTGTCGGTGCCGCAAAGTTGGGCCACAACCGCTCCCGCGGCGCAACCCGTTGGCGCGCTGCCCGCCGCCGCGGAAGGCTGGGCGATTCCCCCGGGAGCGGGGCTCGAGGAGGTGTCCGGGACAGCGGGGATGCCCGGCATACCTGCCATACCGCCGGGCAGCCTCGGCACCCGCGGTTACGGCTTTGCCGCTCCCCGTTACGGGTTCCGCCCCACCGTCGTCGCCCATCCACCGGCAGCCGGATAGCAGACAGGAACGAGACCGTGACCTTCACGCGCGACGCAGTTCTATCCAGATACCGATGTTGGCACCGCCGCCGCCGGGGGCGCCCTCGGTGCTTGCCATCATGATTCATGAACAGCCGCAACGGATCTCAATGAGCGGCCACATTCCGGAAGTGGGCGTTTACCCGACCCGTGCCCACGCGCTAAGTTGACTCCCTCCGAATTCGGTGGAACTATGGATCTTGCAAGCACCTCGCTAGGTGAGGCGTCTGCACGGATACAGGCCACTGACCTCGAACGTCGAAAGACGCCCAGGGTCAGGACAGCTCCTCCCGGCTTAAGGGTTGAGCCCAAGTGGCTTCCGGAATCTCCGGATACGCCGTGCAGTGCCAAAGCTCTGTCGAGAGGGGTGCGGCGACCGGCTCATCCGCCGGGTCCGCCTCGTCCCGTGTGCACCGTGCAGGCACCCCTGTGTGCCTCGGCCGCGAGGAGGTGAGGCGAAGTGAGTCCGAGCGACAGTCCGTATCCGAGACCGATGACCATTTCGTACGGATCCGACCCCGGCAACATCTCTTCTGTCTGAAACGGCTTGCGCCGCTTCGATTAACACGCACACGCCGTCCTTGTGTGCGTGTGAACCCGTCGTGCAATGACATGCCTGTGTCGTGGGTTCACGCTGCTTTGCAAAAGGAGAATTCCGATGTCTTTCGTGACCACACAGCCAGAATTAATGGCTTCAGCAGCGAGCCAGCTGCTCGGTATCGGCGAGGTGATGACCGCCCAGAATGCGGCGGCCGCCGCCCCGACGACGGGGGTTGTGCCGGCCGCTGCGGACGAGGTATCTGCCTTGACGGCAACACAATTCGGCGCCTACGCCGCGATGTATCAGGCAGTGGGCGCCCAGGCGGCGGCTGTTCACGAGATGTTTGTGCGCACTTTGGGTGCCAGCGCCGATTCGTACGCGACCGCCGAGGCCGCCAACGCGATCGCAACGACTTGATCGAGGCCGCTTAATTACGGCCAGTTTCATGAAGGAGTGCGGTGATGACTATCACGCTGGATTTCGGAGCAATGCCACCGGAGGTCAACTCCACCCGCATGTACGCCGGCCCGGGCTCAGGGTCGATGATTACCGCTGCGGCCGGTTGGGAAGGTTTAGCTGCTGACTTGCGTTCGCAGGCGGCCTCCTACAGTTCGGTCGTCGCGGGGCTGACCAGCGATGGATGGCGCGGTCCCGCGTCGGCATCGATGGCGGCCGCGGCCGCGCCCTATGCGGCATGGATGAACGCCACTGCCGCTCAGGCTGAGCAGGCCGCGAACCAGGTCAAGGCAGCCGCGGCGGGGTATGAAGCCGCGTTTTCTGCGACGGTTCCTCCACCGGTGATCGCCGCTAACCGCGCTCAGCTCGCACGGCTGGTCGCGACCAACTTGGTGGGGCAAAACACCCCGGCAATCGCGGCCACCGAGGTGCACTACGCCGAAATGTGGGCCCAAGACGCCGCGGCAATGTACGGCTACGCGGACTCGTCGGCGGCGGCCACCCAGCTGACACCGTTAGGCGGGCCGGCAGAGAACACCAATGCGGGTGCGCTGGCCGGCCAGTCGGGCTCGGTCGCGCAGGCCACCGCCGCCTCGGCCGGCACGGGCAGCCAGTCGCTGTCTCAGCTGGTGACTACCCTGCCAAACACGTTGCAGGGATTGGCATCCCCTGCATCGGCGACGTCGTCTTCGGTGACGTCATCGACCTCGGGGCTAAGTGGCATCTGGAATCTGCTGACCGGGGGGTCCTCCGGAAACTCCACCCTGGACAGCTTCTGGAGCGAGTGGGGGCCCGACGCGAACATCTGGAACACCATATTTTCTTCGGGGTTTTACACGCCGGGCAACACATTGGGTGCCTTCACGAGCCTGATCGGCGGCCAAGCAGGTAGTGCGGCTGGAAACGCCGCGGGGGCGGCCGCGAGCGACGGCCTCGGTGCCGCCGCCGGTGGGCTTGCCTCCCCGCTGGGAAGCCTGGGCGGGTTCGGGGGCCTCGACGGCGGGGTGTCGGCCGATGTGGGCAAGGCAGCCGCACTCGGACCGCTGTCGGTGCCGCCGAGCTGGTCTGCGGTGGCTCCGTCGGCGCCGTCGCCCCCCGCCTCGGCCTTGGACCGCAGCCCGTTGGCCTTGCCGCCTGAGGTCGCGACCGGTGTGCCGGGCGTCGCCCCGGCGGGTGCCGCAATGGGCGCCCGGGCCGGAGCAACAACCGGCATCGTGGACAACCGTTTCCTCATCCGCCCACCGATGGTCCCGTCATGGGCGAACGTGGGATAGCGAAGTCAGCTATAGCCAAACACCACAACATATTTCGAAGGATTGGAGAAAGATATGCCATCACGCTTTATAACTGACGACTCCACCGTCGGCTACAGCTGGACCTAACACCTTGGCCGGCAGCCGTATTGCCGCACATCTGCCACGACCAACCGATTGGCGCGCCAAGGAAGGTTACCCACCATGACCACGTTAGACCGCGAGAGCATCGACGCCCCGTCACGCACCGCAGTGCTGGACAGCGCCCACGTTGGCGACATCGAGGGCGCACTGGGCCGGATCAGATTGAGCGACAACGATCGTCCGCGCACGCTCAAAACGCGACTCGCCACTCTGCTGGCGATCGTCGGGCCTGGCCTCATCGTGATGGTCGGCGACAATGACGCAGGCGGCGTAGCAACCTATGTGCAGGCCGGGCAGAACTACGGGTACAGCTTGCTGTGGGTGCTGCTGCTGTTGATCCCGGTGCTCGTGGTCAACCAGGAAATGGTGGTCCGACTCGGTGCCGTCACCGGCGTCGGCCATGCGCGGTTGATCAACGAACGGTTCGGCCGGGGCTGGGGCTGGTTTTCCGTCGGCGATCTGTTCCTGCTGAATTTCCTCACTCTGATAACGGAATTCATCGGCATCACGCTGGCCGCCGATTACATCGGCATACCCCGATACGTGGTGGTCCCGTTCGCCGCGATCGCGCTGATCGCCATCATGGCCACCGGCAGCTTCCGGCGCTGGGAGCGCGCGATGCTGGTTTTCATCACGATCACCCTGCTGCAGATTCCGATGCTGATGATGTCGCACCCGTACTGGGGACACGCGGCGAAATCCTTTGTCACACCGGGCGTGGCCGGCGGCTTCACTTCCGATGCGGTGCTGCTGATCATCGCCATCGTCGGCACCACGGTGGCGCCATGGCAGTTGTTCTTTCAGCAATCCAACGTCGTCGACAAGCGCATCACGCCGCGCTTCATCGGCTACGAGCGAATCGACACCACCTTGGGGGCCTTCGTCGTCGTGATCGGCGCGGCCGCTTTGATGATGACCGGCGACTGGGCCGCACGCGCCACCAACAGCCGCGGAAGTTTCGTCGACGCCGGCGTACTGGCGCACCTGTTGGGCCGGCACAGCTCGGCGCTCGGATCGGTCTTCGCCATCGTGCTTCTCGACGCCTCCATCGTCGGGGCAGCAGCGGTCACCCTGGCGAGTAGCTACGCATTCGGCGACGTATTCGGCCTCAAGCATTCACTGCACCGGGGCTTCGCCGACGCGAAGCCGTTCTACTTGTCCTACACCGTTATGGTCATCATCGCGGCAGCGATTGTCCTGATCCCCAGCGCCCCATTGGGTTTGATCACCACCGGTGTGCAGGCGCTGGCCGGACTGCTTCTGCCAAGCGCCAGCGTATTCCTGCTGTTGCTGTGCAATGACCGGGAAGTCTTGGGCCCCTGGGTGAATCGACCGTGGCTCAACGCATTTGCCGGCATCATCGTGAGCGGCCTGCTGCTGCTGTCCGGAATCCTGATGGCCACGACCATGTTTCCCAACTTCGACATCGTCTCGATCTCCGTCGGCCTCTGCATGACCTTCACGGTTGGCGGCGGAGCCACTCTCGCCGTGCTGTGGTGGAGGGTACGACAGCGACCGAGACCACCAGTGCTCGAACAGCTCTCCGATGCACTGGCACGAGCCGATCGGGAGTCGTGGCGAATGTCGCCCCTGGCCCTGCTCAAGCCGGTTACCTGGTCCGTCGGCACGCGAGTAGGCATGCTGGCGTTACGCGGATACCTCGTGATCGGAGCGATCCTGTTGGTAGTCAAAGCTATCCAACTCGGAAGCGCCTGAACCCGTTCGCGCCGCCGAGAGGAGCGGATCACCCTACCGGCGTGGTAACGCACCAATCTCGCGCAACGTCGTCCACACTGGATAGTTACCGCAGTTCGGAGGAAAGGAGAGCGGCGTCATGCAAACACTGACTATCGCTGAATTTGCGCTGCGGTTGGGGGTCGGGCTCGGCTGCGGTGCCCTCATCGGCATTGAGCGGCAATGGCAGGCGCGAAGGGCTGGACTGCGCACCAACGCGCTGGTGGCCACCGGTGCGACGTTGTTCGTGCTCTACGCCGTCGTGACCAACGACACCAGCCCGACCAGGGTGGCGTCGTATGTGGTGTCCGGCGTCGGCTTCCTCGGCGGTGGCGTGATCCTGCGCGAGGGATTCAATGTGCACGGACTCAACACAGCCGCCACCCTGTGGTGCTCGGCCGCGGTCGGGGTGCTGGCGGCAGGCGGGCATTTCCTGTTCGCCTTGATCGCCACCGGCGCCATCCTCGCAATTCACCTGCTCGGGCGACCGCTGGGCCACCTGATCGACCGCGACAACGTGGTGGAGGAGGACGAGGACGATCAGCCGTACCAAGTGCAGTTGATCTGCCGGCGGAAGTCCGAAAAGTACGCGCGCGCACAGATTGTCCAGCACACCAGCGGGGGCGACTTCGTGCTGCGCGGCATCCACACCGGGCGCGCGGGGGAGGACAGCGTCGCCTTGACCGCGTACCTGCTCAGCGACAGGCACGCCCCGGCCCGCCTGGAGGAGCTGGTGGCGGACTTGTCGCTGCAGGAGGGCGTTCAGGCCGTGCACTGGTATGCCGGCGACCAGGACGACCCGATGCCACGTGCACCGCTCGCGGACTAGCCTGGCCGGACTTCAACCACAGGTCACCGACGTCATAAACTGTCAGACGTGAATGCGATCGCCGGTTTTCTCTCCGTTCTGCCGGAGCAGATGCGAGACCCGGTGTTGTTCGCGATTCCGTTTTTTCTCTTGCTGCTGGTTCTGGAGTGGACGGCGGCCCGCAAACTCGAACGCATCGAGCGGGAGACCAACACGCACGAGACCGGCGCCGGTCAGCAATCGGCACGCCCGGATTCGGGTGCGTATCTGAGCGCCGACTCGTGGGCCAGCATTCGGATGGGGCTCATTTCGGTGGCCACCACTGCGGGCTGGAAATTCATCGCCGTGCTCGGCTACGCCGCGATCTACGCCTACCTGGCTCCCTGGCACCTGCCGTCGACGCGTTGGTACACCTGGGTAATCGCGATCCTCGGTGTCGACTTTCTCTATTACTGCTATCACCGCAGCGCGCACCGGATTCGGCTGATGTGGGCCACCCATCAGGCCCACCACTCCAGCCAGTACTTCAATTTCGCCACCGCGCTGCGCCAGAAGTGGAACAACAGCGGCGAGATCCTGATGTGGATTCCGCTGCCGCTGTTGGGCATTCCGCCATGGATGGTTTTCTGCAGCTTCTCGGTCAACCTGATCTACCAATTCTGGGTGCACACCGAACGGATCGGCAGAATGTGGGCGCCTTTCGAATTCGTCTTCAACACGCCCTCTCATCACCGCGTGCATCACGGCATGGACGCTGAATACCTCGACAAGAACTATGGCGGCATTTTCATCGTGTGGGATCGGCTGTTCGGCACCTTCCGGCAGGAGACATTCCGTCCACACTACGGCCTGACCAAACAGGTGAATACTTTCAACGTCTGGAAGCTGCAGACCCACGAATACCTTTCTATAGCCAGAGATTTCCGGTCGGCGACGCGTCTTCGCGACCGGCTCGGCTATGTCTTCGGACCTCCGGGCTGGCTGCCTGCATCGGTCACGCGACCCGATGCCGCCGCCGCTCCGCTGACGTCGTCGCGGTAGTTGCCGGAACCTCGGTGAGCCCTTGTTCATCCGGCGTTTTTATTACGGCGAGCCGAAAGCCCCCATGGCTTAGCCAAGATCAGTAAGTTCAACGGCGAGGCCGGTATCCGCCAGGCCGCGACGACGAGGAGGAATGCAGTGGGAGACACGCTCACCGAGGGACAAAAACTTGTCAAAGGTGAATCGCTTACCTCGAGCAACGGGGCCTACACCCTGACGTTGCAAGACGACGGGAACCTGGTCCTGGCAGCGCGCGGTCACGCGATCTGGGCGTCGGGGACCAACGGAGAGGATGTCGTTCGCGCCGAGGTTCAGAGCGACGGCAACTTCGTCCTCTACACCGCCGACAAGCCGGTGTGGCACACCGACACCAAGGGCAAGAAGAACGTGCGTCTCGTCTTGCAGGACGACCGCAATCTGGTGCTGTACTCCGCCGACGGGTCGGCGTGGTCGACCAAGACCGAAACCGACGCTCCGCCGCCTCCCGAGCCCGAAGCCGCGGCGCCGGCAGCCGAAGAGCCGGCTGTCGCGGAGGCCGCTGCCTCCGAGCCTGAGCCCGAAGCCGCGCGCACATACACCGTCGAGTCCGGCGACACGTTGTGGGCCATCTCCGAGCGGTTCTACGGCGACGGCAACAAGTACCAGATCATCGCCGATGCCAGTGGCATCGCCAACCCGGACCTGATCCAGCCGGGACAGGTGCTGACTATTCCTTGATCACGAGGGGGAGCGCGTCGGCCCGTAATTCGGCCGATGCGCTCCCAGCCGATCTGCTCTGCGGCATCATCTCGCCTAATGTTTGTTAGGTAGCCAAATGCCGGCCGGTGCAGCTCCGGCCTCGACGGATCGGAGTCGACGGTGCGCCGTTCGGCAATCCACGCGTTCGGCGCGACCGTTACCGCCATGCTGGCGGCCACCGGCTTGCCCGCCAGCGCTAGCGCCGATCCGGTTCTGGTTTTTCCCGGGATGGAAATCCACCAGGGCCCACACCTGTGCACCCTGGGTTATGTCGACCCCGCGATGCGGGTGGCGTTCACTGCAGGCCATTGCCGGGGCGACGGCCCGGTGTTCGACAAGGACAACAAGGTCATCGGCAACCTCGCGACGTTCCGCGACAACACACCGAACGGCGCGGTGGTCAAGACTGACCAGCAAGTCGACGACTACGAATCGATCGTGCTGGCGCCCGACGTGGCAGTGAACAACATCCTTCCGGGTGGGCGCGTACTGGCGTCGGATCCAGGGCTGATCGTCACACCCGGCGAACCCATCTGCCATTTCGGCGTGGTCACCGGCGAGAGCTGCGGAACCGTCGAAAGCGTCAACAACGGCTGGTTCACGATGGGGCATGGCGCCATCAGCCAGCAAGGCGACTCCGGCGGCCCGGTCTATCTCACCAACGGCCCCGGCCCGGCCCGGATGGTAGGCATCTTCAACAGCGTGTGGGGCGGATTCCCGGCCGCCGTCTCCTGGCAGTCCACCACCCAGCAGATCCGCCAGGACGTTGGCGTCGGCGGTCCGGCTATCTAGGTTCAGCCGAGGTCAGCCAGCGCGAAAACCGGTATCGACGGCGCCGCTGTGCGCACCTGCTCGTCGCTGGAATCGGGTCTCAGCCCGGCGATGCTGATCCCGATCTCGGCCAGCCAGCGGATCAGCGTATTGGCGGCTTTGGCCGCGGCGTGGGGCTCGTCGTAACGCACCGACATGTTGCATCCTTTCCGGAGGTCCATTTGAGAGCACTGCTCTCATTACGAATGACCATGACACACCGGGGGGTGGAAAAACAAGAGCACTGTTCTCTGGCGTGCCAAAATGGGCAGATGGCGAAGCGTCGCGACTCTCGTGAGCGCATCGAAGCGCAGATCATCGAGCTGGGCCGACGCCATTTGGTGGAGCACGGTGCGGCCGGGTTATCGCTGCGCGCCATCGCCCGCGACCTGGGCATGGTGTCGTCGGCGGTGTACCGATACGTCTCCAGCCGCGACGAGTTGCTGACGTTGTTGCTGGTCGACGGTTATTCCGCGCTCGCGGACGCAGTAGATCGCGCCCGCGACGTCATGTCGGAGGTGTGGAGCGATGACGTGGTCGCGATCGCGCATGCGGCCCGCGAATGGGCGATCGCACACCCAGCCAGCTGGGCGCTGCTGTATGGCAGCCCGGTACCCGGCTACCACGCACCGGCCGACCGAACGATCGGCCCCGGCACGCGGGTAGTCGGCGCGCTGTTCGACGCAGTGGCCGCCGGTATCGCAACCGGCGACATCACGCTGACCAATCAGCCTGCACCACAACCGATATCGTCAGACTTCGAACGACTCCGGCAGGAGTTCGGATTTCCCGGCGACGATTCCGTCATCGCCAAATGCTTCGTGATCTGGGCCGGCGTAGTGGGCGCGATCAGCCTCGAAGTGTTCGGGCAGTACCGCGTCGACACGCTGAGCGACCCGCTGACGGTGTTCGATACTCAGATGCGACTGTTGGTCGGGGTACTCAACCAGTCCGATGTCGGCGCGCAGCCGTTCGGGGTCGCGACGACGAATTAGAACGTGTTCAGGGCGAACTCGGTGCGCCGCAAACGCCTCCCGGTGGCAACATCATTTCCAGTGGTTTCTGCCGATGCGGACGCTGGGATATTCTGCGATGCGATGAGCCTCTCATTCGGATCACCGGTCCAAGTCGCCTGGGTAACGAACGACGTGAATGCCACGGAAACGGCTCTCACCGGGCTGTTAGGCGTCAAGAAGTGGGTGCGACTGCCCGACGTCCACTTCGCGCCGGACACCTGCAGCTACCTCGGCAGCCCAGCCGATTTCGTCGCCACCATCTCGCTGAGCTACCTCGGCGACATGCAGCTCGAACTGATCGGACCGGTCCGCGGCCCTAATATCTATAGTGACTTTCTGCGGGACAGCGGGCCGGGTCTGCACCACATCTGCGTCGAGGCCGACACCCTCGAGGACTTCGATGCCGCGCTGGCTTCAGCCGTCGAGCAAGGGGCCACGGTGCCACAACAGGGTGTGATGCCCGGCGGCCTCCGGTTCGCCTATCTGTCAGCCCCGCAATACGGGGTTCCGTTTCTGGAGATCGCGCATTTCTCCGCCGAAATGCGGCAGTTCTTCGACTACATCAAGCAGGAGCAGCGCCAATGAGTACGACTGACATCCCGACAACATTGAGCGCCGACGACGTCACGTCGTGGTCGGATGACGTCGACGTTGTGGTGCTCGGCTTTGGCATCGGGGGTGGGTGCGCGGCGGTCAGCGCCGCCGCCGCCGGCGCACGGGTGCTGGTGCTGGAG
>NZ_JBAPRN010000075.1:0-12917 GCF_049281135.1 Mycobacterium sp.
ATCACCTACTGGTTCCACGCGCCACTGTGGTTGTTGTCGCTGATTCTGATGATGTTGATGACGGCGACGAACTTGTTCTCCGTCTCGTCCTACGGCGAATTCGAATTCTGGTTCGCCGGAATCAAAGTCGTGACCATCCTGCTCTTCCTGCTGCTGGGCTCGATGTACGCGTTCGGGCTGTGGCCGCATCGGCACGCCGATTTCTCCAACCTGCACGCCCACGGCGGGTTCTTCCCGAACGGCCTACACGGCGCCGTCGCCGCCATCGTGACGGTGATCTTCTCGATGATCGGTGCGGAGATCGCCACGATCGCCGCCGCGGAAACGCCGGATCCGCAGCGTGCGGTTCAGCGTGCAACCAACGCGGTGGCAGCCCGCATCGCGATTTTCTTTGTCGGATCGGTGTTTCTGCTGACGGTCATCCTGCCGTGGAACTCCGTGCAGTCCGGCTCCTCGCCGTTTGTGGCGGCGTTGAAGCAGATCGGTATTCCCGGCGCCGACGAGGTGATGAACGCGGTGGTGCTGACCGCAGTGCTGTCCTGCCTGAACTCAGGGCTCTACAGCGCGTCCCGGGTGCTGTTCGTGCTCGCCCGTCAGCACGAGGCGCCGGCCCAGATGCTCAAAGTCAGCCGGCGCGGAGTGCCCTACCTCGCGATCGTGTCCTCGTCGGTGGTGGGATTTCTGTGTGTGATCATGGCTGGCGTCGCGCCGAACACTGTCTTCCAGTTCTTACTCAACTCGTCGGGCGCCATCGTGCTGCTCGTCTATCTGTTGATTGCGCTGTCGCAGATCGTGTTACGGCGCAAGACGCCGCCGGAGAGGCTGCGGGTCAAGATGTGGCTGTTCCCCGGCCTGTCGATCCTGACAGTGGCCGGGATCGCCGCGGTGCTCGTACAGATGGCGTTCGACAGCACCGCCCGCACGCAGTTCTGGCTCAGCCTGCTGTCCTGGGCCGTCACTGTCGCGTTGTATTTCCTGACCAAACGTGTTGCGGCCCAGGCTGATTAATTGCTTTTCGTAAGCAGAACGGCCTGCTCGAACGGCAATCTGCCGAAGACCCGGTGCGCCGCGCCGCTGACGTGTGCCGCCGCCTCTTCCTTGGTCACGGTCTGCGGGTTGGCGACGCTGAATGTTTTGCCGTGGCGGCGCATCTTCCCGCCGCCGGCGGCGTTCAGGTTCTTCAGCCAGTCGCGGTCCGGGCCGTAGGTCAGCAGGATCGCCACGCCCGGCTTGCCGTCGACGTCGGCGTTGAACACTGTCAACGGGGTGCGGTAGGGCTTGCCGGAACGACGTCCGACGTGCTCGAGGATGCCGAAGGACGGGGCCCAGCCGGCCCACATCCGCTGAATCGGGTTGGTCACGTGCCGGTTGAACCGGGCGAGCCGTTGCGGTAGTTGCATGCCGCTATCAAACTCTTACTTCATGGCCTACCTCAAGCCTCCCTGGTTCACCGCCAAGGTCTTCAATCGGATCGCGATGGCCACCGGCATCAGCAACACCGAGACGCTCACGGTCACAAAGCGGGGCAGCAAGGAGCAGCAGCAAATTCCTGTCGTCACCGTGAGCCTCGACGGCACTCGGTATCTGGTATCCACTCGCGGCGAATCGCAGTGGGTGAAGAACGTCCGCGCCAACCCCACCGTCACCCTGACGGCCAAAACCGGCGCGGTGACTTACCAGGCGCACGAAACCCCAACTCCACAGCGCCAGCCCATCTTGAGCGCCTACCAGAAGAAGGCGGGTAGGGCTGTCGTGGGGTACTTCCGAAAATTGCCTGACCCGGCCGACCACCCGGTGTTCGCGCTCACCGAGAAGAAGGCCTGACCGGCAGAAGCTTTCGTGACAGCCGGGCCAGCCGGGACGGGGCCGGATTCCACGGCTGCTGGTCAATCGCCGGCCAGGCGTAGCACGGGGTTTGGCCGCAGAGCAGCTGCCGTAGGCCCGGAGTGTTCAGCTCGGTGGCTGACCACGCGTAGAGGCCCTCCACCCGGGGCGTGATGACGCCGATGTCCAGCAGATGCCCGAGTCCATGTTCGAGCTGCGCGTACGGTGCGACGTCGTCGCCGAGGGGATAGCGGTCGGGTAGCACTCGCGAAAGCGAGAGGAACATGCCGGTCATGCCCAGCCGTGGATCGCCGAGCAGCCGCCCGGCGGGGGCCAGCCAGGCCAGTGCCAGCCGCGGCGCCGCGACCATAGCGTGGGTGTAGAGAACCCGCGCCAGCACGAGGTTCATGAAGAACCGTTCGATTCGTCCTTCGCGCGCCGCCAGAAGCTCGTGTTCGAGGTATCCGCCGACGACGCTCATGTTGTGCGCCCGATACCAGCGGGCGGCGCCGGGACCTCGAATGAACTCCAGCCAGGTGGCGACCGTCGGCGAGCTCGGCGGCCCCGGATAGCCGAAGGCCAGAGCGCGTGCCTCGCCGACGTCGCAGAGCAGGCGCTCGTTGATTGCCCGCCACCACGGACTTCCCGGCTTCGACGAATCGACCTGGTTGAGCAGTCCGCGCCGCAGCTGCCAGCGCATGAAGGCCGACGCCGCTTGTCGGTAGGGAAGATAGCCGCGGTCCACGTTCGGCGGGACCCGGTATTGGCTGCGCATCAGGGCCAGCCGTCCGGCCGGGTCGTCGCGGACGGCTCCGACGCTGGCGACTGCAACCTCGCGGGCCGATTTTCGGGTCACCCGCCGAGTATTCCTCCAACGGCATAGCCGACGCGTGGGCGGCGAGTTGGGCTCGTTTGGGGTCAGATCTGGCGAGCTCGATCACCGGGCCGCCGAACCGCGTCGCGATCGGCATCGCCCAACGCCGGCGGCGGACTGGTGGCACCACGCCAGCGCAAGGCTTCCAATGCCACCGCGACATGCACGCAGGTGTCTTTCAACGGTTGTGGCAGCAGCTCGTCGGCACGACCGATCCTGCGCAACAAAGTGTTTCGATGCGTAAACAAGCGCGCGGCCGCCCTCGAGGCGTTGCACTGCTCGTGGACGAAGGTGAGAACGGTCTGCTGGAGTTCGGCGTCGGCCGACTCGAAATCGCCCAGCGTGTGTTTAATGAACCGGTCCGCCCGCTCAGGATCCGCGGTTATCAACGCAATGAGTTCGACGTCGGTGAAGCTGGCGACCCGCTGGGTCGAACCCAGCCGTAGCACCATGCGCTGAGTGGTGACCGCGTCGAAATGACTACGCCGGAAGCCCTCGATTCCCGCTGCCGTGGGCCCGAGGGCGATTCGCACCCCAGCCAGTTGACTCATCGCAAGGGTGACACCCGACAGGTCCGGGCCGACGGGGCCGGGCAACCACACCCATCGCGTCGCGGCACCGACGAGCACAGACAGCGGGCGGCGCCCGTCGGCGTGGTGCACCATCGTCTCGACCGCACGGTCTAGATCGGCGAGGCTGGTGTTCGATTCGTCGCCCCAGATCACGGCGGCGGTGTGGTCCTGCCCGAGACGGTAACCGAGCCTGTTCTCGGCGTGTTGTCGCGTGATCGGGGCACCGTCGAGGATGAGCGCGATGATCTCGCGGTGGTCGGCATGCGTTCCGCGGGTCAACTCGTCGCGTTCGATCTGGATCTGGTGGTAGATCCCGGCAACCGTCGCGTCGATGAACGAGGCGATCGAACGCGAAGAGACGTCGAGTAGTTCGTGCAATTCGTCGAGGTCGGATGTCAGTGCGAACGCGATCTGCATCCAGGCACTCCACGCCGTATTTTGTCCGATCCGGTAGGCATCAATGGCTGTCGACTCGTCCAGGCCGCGGCGAATCAGATAGCGGGCGATGGTCAATGACTCGGGCCCAAGGTTGGCGGGTACCGGTTCGCCGGGATGACTGATGTTGGCGGCCGCCCAGTGCAGCCGATTTGACCGATTGCTCAGGCGCACCGCCTCGGCGAGCACGGGATCGCCAGCGACGGTCCGCATGTACTCCGGAGTCAGCGTGGCCCTGTTCAGTTCTTCGAGTGCACCTTCAGGCGCGTCGACGATCATCTTGGCGCCCTGCTGGATCAGCTCGCAAACCCGCTCCGAAGGCCTCCCCCGGTCCATCGGCCGAGCGTAGCTGGATTAGTGCACTATGCACTATCGCAAATTGTTATTGGTGCAAGATGCCCTTGTTCTACCGAGCGCGACCGCAGACTATTAAGCGTGATGTAACAAAATTATCAGGTTATTTTTAGGTGGGTGCAGCGTGCGACTCCGGTATTGCTCCTACGTCACAGCAGGTATTGCAGTCATCGGCGCCAGCGTCATCGCCGTCGCCCCGACGACCGCGACGACGGCGCCGCGCAGCGTCTATGCGCCTGACATGCAGCTCACCGCCGGCGATGACACAGACGTCGTGATCGACGTCGTCCGGCACGCACAAATGATTTCGCCATTCGAAGACGAGCTCACTCCTTCCCCGGCGTTTCCGGGCGCTCCGCTCAGTGATCTCGGGCAGCAGCAGGCGCAGGACGTGGGGAACCAGCTTTTCAATCAGTTGGGTCAACACGTCGCCGGCATCTTCGAGGGACAGGGTCTGCGGGAGATGGAAACCGCGGCGCCGTTCGCCGGGCTCGAGAACATGAGCGACAACGTGCAGATATTGCCCGGGCTCGACGAGATCGACAGCGGCATTTACGCTCTCGATCCGATTGACAGCACGGGCGGCCAGCTTGCGTTTCTGACCGCGGGAGCGTGGTCGCTGGGAGCGCCGTTCGGATTGGCGCTGCTGCAGGCTCCGGGCTCCTCGGACGTCAACGGTGTGGTGTTCGATCAGAGGTTCACTGACGCGATCGACACGATGTACGGCGACGCCATCGCCAACCCCGTGGTCAGCGACAACGGTCACATCACCGACGTCGCCTTCAACAGCGAAGCGTCGATCTTTGTCTGGGCCTTGATGAACGTGAAGAATCCCGACATCCCGTTTTTCATCCAGCGCATCATCGAGGCGCACACCGTCCCCGACGGGCTGTCGACGGTTTTGCTGCCCAACACCGGCGTCGTCCAAATCGAGGGCAACCCGACCGACGGCTGGACGCTGGTCAGTTGGGACGGGCAAGCCATTCCGCAAAATCCGGATTTGCTGTCTTCGCTCTTCGTCGACCTGCGTGACGTGGCCCTACCTGAACAAACGGCGGAGTGGAACATTTGGGAGGCCATCCTCGGCGGCGATTCGACCACGATCATGAACGCGGTTCAGACCGGATTCGATCAGGTCGATACGGCGCTGGCCCAGTTCCCCGAATCGGTCATCAACTCCATCGAGGACGCAGTGACGAACGCCGTCGCCACGGAGGCGGGCGCGACGCTCAGCGATGTTCTTGCGTCGTGGTTCTAAGCCGTAGGTGCAAGATGCGGCTCGACTTTCGCCTTGATGTCACCGCGAGCATCGCGGTCATCTGCGCCGCCATCGTTGTCGTGACTCCTACGGCATCGCCAGCCGTACCCGAGGTCCGGGTGGCCGAGGTCAAGCTGACCTCCGGCGACGCACAAGACATCGTGATCGACATCGTGCGGCACGGACAGCGATTGCCCCCTTTCAACGAGGTCGTCACCCCGTCGCCGGACTATCCGGGACCTCCGCTGAGCGATCTCGGTCAGCAGCAGGCCCAGGACGTCGGGAACCAACTGTTCAACGAGCTGGGTCAACACGTGGCCGGGATTTTCTCCGGCGAATCCATCAGGGACATACAGACTGCGGCGCCGTTCGCCGCGCTCGAGCACATGAGCGATGCCGTACAGATATTGCCCGGGCTGGACGAGATCGACAGCGGCATCTACGCGGGCGATCCGCTCGACAGCCTTGGCGGTTTCCTGTACCAAGTGACCCCATTTCTGTGGACAACGTTCGGACTGGTTTCGGTGCCAATCCCAGGATCGAGTTACGTCAACGGGATCGTCACCGACCAAAAGGTCACCGACGCCGTCGATGCGATGTACAACGCCGCCCTGGCCAACCCGGTCGTCAGCGCAGACGGCCAGATCACCGATGTGGCGTTCAACAACGAGGCTGACATCGCCGCGTGGGTGGGGCTGAACGTCAAAAACCCCGATGTCTCAATCCTCTTAACCCGAACCATCGCACAACTTCTCGACCCCGGCGGGGATGGAGATGATTTGCTGCCCGGCGGCGGCGTCATCCAAATCGAGGGCAACCCCACCGACGGCTGGACGCTGGTCAGCTGGGACGGTCAACCCGTCCCAGCGGATCCGGGATTGCTGACGCAGTTGCTCATGGACTTGCGCGATCTGATCATCGCGCCGCAAACGGCGGCCTGGAGCATCTACGAGGCCGCCCTCGGCGGCGATCCAGCAACGCTCGAGACTGCGATTCAGGCTGGGATGCAAAGCGTTGACGCGGCAATATTCCAGTTCCCGGAGTCGGTCGTCAACAACATCATTGATGCTTCGCAGAGCCTGGCTGCCGAGACGGTCTCGCAAGCGGCGGGCGATGCCGGGATGAGCCTCAGCGACGCTGTCGCCCTGTTGTTCTGACGTCGCGAATTCGGCAGCCTCCACCGCCTGGAAATCCGACCCAACCGGATCGAGATCTGCACCGAATGCCTCTTCACGAGTATCAGGAGGATCACAATGACCCATCCCGCCGTCGACGAACTGCCCGAAGAGGCCACCTGCACGCTGCTCGGCGTCTGCAGCCAACTGGCCCAATCGCGGCATCGGGGCCTGGCGCGGTGGGCCGCGTCGGTGTCCGATGCTCTGCTGGTGCGGCTGGTGACGGTGACCACCGGCGTTCGCATCGACGGCGCCACGACCGAACCCGGCCAGCCGCTGGCCAAGCTCGACGCCGCGGAGCTCGAAGGGCTGTACTCAGTCCTGCTCGCCGGCGCTGAGGCCAGCGATGACGAATCAGTCGCCCGGTGGTGCACCCGCATGAGCCGGCTCATCGTCGCCGAGGTCTACCGCCGCGAATACATCCAGGTGGCGATCGACGCCAAGGTCGTCGCCATCGAAGCCGAGGAATGGCGGCTTGCTTGCGCGGCGCGGCCGGCGCCCACCCTTCGCACCGAATTGCCGCTGCCTGCGGTGTAGCCACCGCCCGACCGCCGTCGAAGACGCGACAACTACACCCTGTAGTCGGACCACTCCCACCGGCTGGGACACTGGAGCACGTGCATACCGAGGTCTCGTCGAAGCTTTTCGACGCCGCCTGCGCGGTGATTCCGGGCGGGGTGAACTCGCCGGTGCGAGCGTTCAAGGCGGTCGGCGGCACCCCCCGCTTCATCACCGAGGCCGGCGGCTACTGGCTGACCGACGCCGACGGCAACCGCTACGTCGACCTGGTCTGCTCGTGGGGGCCGATGATCCTCGGCCACGCGCACCCGTCGGTGGTGGAAGCCGTCACCAAGGCTGCCGCCAGCGGCCTGTCGTTCGGGGCCCCGACCCCCGCCGAAAGCGAACTCGCCGCCGAGATCATCGACCGGGTGGCGCCGGTTGACCTGATCCGGTTGGTCAACTCCGGCACCGAGGCGACCATGAGCGCGGTACGACTGGCCCGCGGATTCACCGGCCGAGCCAAGATCGTCAAGTTCTCCGGCTGCTACCACGGTCACGTCGACGCGTTGCTGGCCGACGCCGGCTCCGGGGTCGCGACGCTGGGCCTGCCGTCCTCGCCGGGAGTCACCGGTGCGACCGCTGCCGACACGATTGTGTTGCCCTACAACGACGTTGATGCCGTACAGCAGACGTTCGATCAGTTCGGTGACCAGATCGCGGCCGTGATCACCGAGGCCAGCCCCGGCAACATGGGGGTCGTGCCACCCGTGCCGGGCTACAACGCCGCGCTACGGGCGATCACCGCCAAACATGGTGCGCTGTTGATCGTCGACGAGGTGATGACCGGGTTCCGGGTCAGCCGAAGTGGTTGGTACGGAATCGATCCAGTTGACGCCGACCTGTTCACCTTCGGCAAGGTGATGAGCGGCGGGCTGCCCGCCGCGGCCTTCGGTGGGCGTGCCGAGGTGATGCAACGGCTCGCGCCGCTGGGCCCGGTGTATCAGGCCGGCACGCTGTCCGGTAACCCGGTCGCGGTCGCCGCCGGGCTGGCCACGCTGCGGGCCGCCGACAACGCGGTGTATGCGGCGCTCGATGCCAATGCCGACCGACTGGCCGTCCTGCTGTCGGTGGCCCTGACCGAAGCCGGTGTGCCACATCAGATCCCGCGAGCCGGCAACATGCTCAGCGTGTTCTTCGGCGAAGCGCCGGTCACCGACTTCGCATCGGCTCGCGCCAGCGAGACGTGGCGCTTCGCGCCGTTTTTCCATGCGTTGCTGGACGGCGGCGTCTACCCGCCCTGCAGCGCCTTCGAAGCCTGGTTTGTCTCGGCGGCGCTCGACGACGCCGCGTTCGCCCGAATCGCCGACGCGTTACCTGCGGCCGCCGACGCCGCAGCCAAGGAGAGCAAGCCCTGATGGCCGAACAGACCCGCGTCCACCTGATCCGGCACGGCGAGGTGTACAACCCCGACGGCGTTCTCTACGGACGACTGCCCGGATTTCGGTTGTCCGACAAAGGAGTTCGACAGGCACAAGCGGCGGCTGACGCGCTGGCCGACCGCGACATCGTCGCCGTCATCGCCTCCCCACTGCAGCGCGCGCAGGAGACCGCCGCACCGATCGCCGCCCGCCACAACCTGGAGGTCGACACCGATCCCGACCTGATCGAGTCGGCCAACTTCTTCGAGGGCAAGAGGGTAGGTCCGGGCGACGGCGCCTGGCGGGACCCGCGGTTCTGGTGGCAGCTGCGCAACCCGTTCACCCCGTCGTGGGGTGAGCCGTACAAGCAGATCGCGGCCCGCATGACGACCGCGATAGACAAGGCCCGCGCCCGGGCCGCCGGCCACGAGGCCGTTTGCGTCAGCCATCAGCTCCCGGTATGGACGGGGCGGTTGTCGCTGACCGGCAAGCGGCTCTGGCACGACCCGCGCCGCCGAGAGTGCGCGGTCGGTTCGGTGACGTCGCTGGTGTACGACGGCGACCGGCTGATCGACGTGCTGTACAGCGAGCCGGCACTCAGTTGACCAGGCGGCGGCTGGCGTTCGTCGCCGTAGCAGTAGCCGGCCTGCTGGTCGGCTGCTCGCACGGTGACGACGCGGTCGCGCAAGGCGGCACCTTCGAATTCGTCTCTCCCGGAGGCAAAACCGACATCTTCTACGATCCGCCCGACCGTCGTGGCCGACCGGGACCGGTATCCGGCCCGGAGTTGATGGACCCGTCCCGCACGGTGTCGGTCGACGAGTTCGCCGGCAAGGTTGTCGTGATCAATGTCTGGGGTCAATGGTGCGGGCCGTGCCGGGCCGAGGCTTCCGCACTACAACAGGTGTACGACGCCACCCGCGCCAACGGGGTGGCGCTGTTGGGTATCGACGTGCGCGACAACAACCGTCAGGCGGCTCAGGACTTCGTCAAAGACCGCAAGGTGACGTTCCCGTCGATCTACGACCCGGCGATGCGGACCATGATCGCGTTCGGCGGCAAGTACCCCACATCGGTGATTCCGTCCACGCTGGTGCTCGACCGCAGCCACCGGGTAGCCGCGGTGTTCCTGCGCGAACTGCTCGCCGAGGACCTCCAGCCGGTGGTGCAGCGGATCGCCGCAGAACCGGGGCCGCAATGAGTTTCACCGAAACCGCTGCCGCCGGACCGCTTTTACTCGCGCTGGCGGTGTCCGTGCTGGCCGGGCTGGTATCGTTCGCATCGCCGTGCGTGGTACCGCTGGTACCCGGCTACTTGTCGTATCTGGCCGCCGTTGTCGGCGTCGACGAATCGGGGAACGCTCCGCCGAATGCGCGGTGGCGGGTGACCGGGTCGGCAGCGCTGTTCGTCGCCGGGTTCACTGTGGTCTTCCTGCTCGGCACGGTCGCCGTGCTGGGCATGACGACCACCCTGATCACCAATCAGCTTGTGCTGCAACGGGTCGGTGGTGTGCTGACCATCCTGATGGGCCTGGTGTTCGTGGGATATGTCCCCGCGCTGCAACGCCAGCTCCGGTTCGCGCCGCGGCAGCTGTCGACCGTGGCCGGGGCACCGCTGCTTGGCGCGGTCTTCGCATTGGGGTGGACGCCGTGTCTGGGCCCGACGCTGGCCGGGGTCATCACGGTCGCATCCGCGACCGACGGCGCCAGCGTGGCGCGGGGGATTGTGCTGGTTATCGCGTACTGCCTCGGACTGGGAATCCCGTTCGTGCTGTTGGCTTTTGGATCGGCGTCGGCCGTCGCCGGCCTCGACTGGCTGCGACGCCACTCCAGGGCGCTGCAGATCTTCGGCGGTGCGCTGCTGATCGCGGTGGGCGTCGCGCTGGTCAGCGGCGGGTGGAACGATTTCGTGTCCTGGCTGCGCGACGGGTTCGTGTCGGATGTGAGGTTGCCGATTTGAGCCGGCTATTCGCGTGGGCCCGCAACACCTGGCGCGCGCTGACCTCGATGGGCACCGCGCTGGTCCTGCTGTTCCTGCTGGCGCTGGGCGCGATGCCGGGCGCGCTGCTGCCGCAGCGCAGCCTCAACGCCGGCAAGGTCGACGACTACCTTGCCACCCACCTGAAGATCGGGCCGTGGCTGGATAAACTTCAGGCGTTCAACGTGTTTGGCAGCTTCTGGTTCACCGCGATCTACACATTGCTGTTTGTGTCGCTGCTGGGTTGCCTGACGCCGCGGATGATCGAGCACGCCCGCAGCATGCGGGCAATGCCGGTGCCCGCGCCCCGCAACCTGACCCGGCTGCCCAAGCACGCCGCGGCCACCGTCGCCGGTGAACCCGACGATGTGGCGACGTCGATGGCAGGGCACCTGCGTGGCTGGCGTACCGTCGTCCGCCGCGACGAGGGCATCGAAATCTCGGCGGAGAAAGGCTATCTGCGCGAATTCGGCAACCTGGTCTTCCATTTTTCGCTGTTGGGTCTGCTGGTCGCGGTGGCCGCGGGCAAGCTGTTCGGTTACGAGGGCAACGTCGTCGTCATCGCCGACGGCGGTCCCGGGTTCTGCTCGGCATCACCTGCGGCGTTCGACTCATTCCGGGCCGGCAACACCGTCGACGGCACGTCGCTGCACCCGATCTGCTTGCGTGTCAACGACTTCAAGGCAAAGTATCTGCCGTCCGGGCAGGCGACGTCGTTCGCCGCGGATATTGACTACCAGTCGGGCCGCGATCTGACCGGCGGTGGTTGGCGGCCTTACCGGCTGGAGGTCAACCACCCGCTGCGAGTCAGCGGCGACCGGGTCTACCTGCAGGGCCACGGCTACGCGCCGACGTTCACTGTGGTCTTCCCGGACGGGCAGACCCGCAGCTCGACGGTCCAGTGGCGGCCCGACAATGCGCGCACGCTGCTGTCGTCGGGGGTGGCCCGGATCGACCCGCCGGCAGGCACCTACCCGGACGCCGTCGAACGTCGCAAACACCAGATCGCCATCCAGGGTCTGCTGGCGCCGACCGAGCAACTCGAGGGCACCCTACTGTCGTCGAGCTTTCCCGCGCTGAATGCCCCGGCGGTCGCCATCGACATCTACTCCGGTGACGCCGGACTGGACACCGGTCGGCCGCAGTCGCTGTACTCCCTGGATCCGCGCCTCATCGACCAGCATCGGCTCAACAGGGTCAAGCGGGTCAACCTGCGCGTCGGCGACCAGGTGCGGATCGACCAGGGCCCAGCAGCGGGCACCGTCGTACGTTTCGACGGCGCGGTGCCGTTCGTCAATCTGCAGGTCTCGCACGACCCGGGCCAGATTTGGGTGCTGGTGTTCGCGATCGCAATGATGACCGGGCTGGTGGTGTCGCTGCTGGTGCGCCGACGGCGGATCTGGGTTCGGCTGCTGCCAGGAACTCCCGGTACGGTGAATGTCCAGGTAGGCGGTTTGGCGCGCACCGACAACGCCGGCTGGGGCGACGAATTCGAGCGAATCGTCGTTCGCCTTCAGCAGGGATTGACGACGTCGGCCGTTGAGCCGATCGCGACCGGAAGGAGCACCCCGTGAACCGCGTCGACGACGATAAAGCCGGCGTAGCCGGCGGTGAGGAGTGGCGCCAATGAATACCACGCACATCCACCTCGGTCTGGCGCGCAACTCCGACTGGGCGTTCACGTCCGCGGTGGTGATCATGGTCGCCGCCTTGCTGCTGCTGGCCGTCGAACTCGCCTACACGCGCAGCCGCAAAACCGACCGCGAACTGGTCGGCGTGGGTGCGAACAGCGCGACCCCCGGCGTGGTGACCGACGCTCCGCGCCGGCCGTTCGATGAGCGGGTCGGGCGGGCCGGGCTGATCCTGGTCTACGCCGGAATCGGCTTGCTGTTCGCGTGCATCGTGTTGCGCGGTCTGGCCACCCAGCGGGTGCCGTGGGGCAACATGTACGAGTTCATCAACCTGACCTGCTTCTGCGGGCTGGTCGCGGGCGCGATCGTGCTGCGCCGCCCGCAATACCGTCCGCTGTGGGTCTTCCTGCTGCTACCGGTGCTCATTTTGCTGACGGTGTCCGGACGCTGGCTGTACACCAACGCCGCGCCGGTGATGCCCGCGCTGCAGTCGTACTGGCTGCCCATCCATGTATCGGTGGTCAGCCTGGGTTCGGGAGTGTTCATGGTCGCCGGGGTGGCCAGCATCCTGTTCCTGCTGCGGACCTCCCGACTGGGTGAGGACACTCCGGGTGCGTTTGCCCAGCTGGTACAGCGGCTGCCCGACGCGCAGACGCTGGATCGGATCGCCTACCGGACCACGATCTTCGGTTTCCCGGTCTTCGGCTTCGGGGTGATCTTCGGCGCGATCTGGGCCGAGCAGGCCTGGGGCCGCTATTGGGGCTGGGACCCCAAGGAGACGGTGGCCTTCATCGCCTGGGTGGTCTACGCCGCCTACCTGCACGCCCGCTCGACGGCGGGCTGGCGGGACAGGAAAGCCGCCTGGATCAATGTGGTCGGTTTTGTGGCCATGGTGTTC
>NZ_JBAPRN010000076.1:0-8235 GCF_049281135.1 Mycobacterium sp.
CGGTGTGCCGACGTCCGGTTTGATCCTGGGCTAGGCGTCGTCCCAGCGCCGAACGTGAAGTTGTTCTCACGCTCGCGGTCGAACGTGAAGATACCTTCACCTTCAGACGGGTGAAGTGCCGTTTGGCGTGCTTGGTGACACTCTGCGACCATGCCGGAGCCGTTCGTGGGCAGCGAGGCGATCGCTGACGGGACCCTGACCAGCAGCCAGCTAAGTACCGGCTACACCAGGCTGTTTCGCGACGTTTACGTACACCGGGACGTGCAGGTAACCGCTGCGCTCCGCGCTAAAGCGGGATGGCTCTGGACGAAGCGACAAGGACTCGTTGCGGGATTCTCTGCGGCTGCTATGCACGGAAGCAAATGGGTCGACGACACGACGACTGTGGATTTGATCCATGAAAACCGGCACAGGCTGCCGGGACTCTTCACACGAGGGGACCGCATCGAAGGAGACGAGATCACCGTCATTGATGGTGTGCCGGTAACTACTCCGACCAGGACGGCGTTAGACCTCGGGTGCTGGTATCCGATGACGACCGCGGTTGCTGCTATCGACTCGCTGGCCCGTGCGACGGAAATCAAAGCGGCTGACGTCGAGCTGTTGGCTCAGCGGTATGCCGGACGTCGAGGTATCGCAGGCGCGCGGCTTGCGATCACTCTGTTCGACGCCGGAGCGCGTCCCCCAAGGAGACGTGGTTGCGGTTGGTCCTCATCGACGCTGGAATACCGAGGCCGCAAACACAGATCACGGTGCGTGACGAGTCAGGCAACTCGATTGCATACCTTGATATGGGTTGGGAGGACGTCAAAGTCGCGGTGGAGTATGACGGCGACCAACAT
Source organism: Mycobacterium sp. (assembly GCF_049281135.1). GTDB lineage: Bacteria > Actinomycetota > Actinomycetes > Mycobacteriales > Mycobacteriaceae > Mycobacterium. The sequence continues at coordinate 843 of NZ_JBAPRN010000076.1, forward strand.
CGCACCGACCGGCATCAATACAACTGGGATGTGCGGCGATCGGAACTACTTCATCGACTTGGCTGGACCGTGATTCGTGTCGTAGCAGGTGATAGACCCGCGGCGATTGTTCGACGGGTCAGGTCCGCCCTAGCTGGCCGAGCGTGAGGCCAATTTCACGCTCGGCCGCGACCGTGAACCTACCTTCACGCTCGGAGCGCTCGGAGCGCTCGGGGCGGCAAAGTGGCTAGACCGGGACTAGCTCCACTCCGGTGAGCACGACGGCATTCTCTCGAGCCGGCGCGGTGACGGTGGCCAGCAATCGCCCGTCCTCTTTCCAGACGGAGGCTTTCAGCGTCTCGCCCGGGTAGGCGACGCCGGTGAACCGTGCGCCGTAGGAGCCGACGGCGCCTGCATCACCGTCGAGCAGCGCGTCGGTGAGCGCCTTACAGGCCATGCCGTAAGTGCACAGACCGTGCAGGATCGGCCGCGGAAAACCTGCCGCAGAGGCGAATTCGGGATCGGAATGCAGCGGATTGCGATCGCCGCAGAGCCGGTAGAGCAGCGCCTGCTGCGGCAGCACCGGGATGTCGAGCTCCAGGTCCGGCGCCCGGTCCGGTGCGGCCGTCGACGTGGACGACCCACGGTCGCCACCGAACCCGCCTTCGCCGCGAGCGAAGATCGAACGCCGCTGCGTCCATAGCGGCGTTCCGTCCGGTGCGGTCACTCGAGTCTCGGACCAGATCACCGCGGCCTTGCCCTTGTCCCAGATGTCGGTGAACCGGGTGACGGCCTTCGCCGAACCCGACGGAGGTAACGGCGCCGGCGCAGTGACCTGCTCGCTGGCGTGCAGAACCTTGCTCAGCTCGATGTCGATACCGGGAAACTGCACGGTTGGCGGCTTGGTGGCATGGAAGGTCGCGGCCACGTTGCCGAATGTCGGCAGCACCTGCGGTGTGTCATCGACCAGGTAGCGCAGCTCGCGGGCATCCATCGGATCGGCACCTGCGCCCAGTCCGAGGTGATAGAGCTGAATATCGCTACTGCTCCAGGCGAATTCGATCGGCTCGAGCTCGGCAGCCAGCGCGACGTCGGGATCGATCGGCATGTCAGCGGTTTCCCTCGGTCCGGTTCCTCCGCGGGTCATTCTGACCGGCATCGTCGCCGGACGCTCCGGCGATGTGCAGGGCGGCCAGATAGCCGAAGGTCATGGCGGGGCCAATGGTGCCGCCCGGCCCAGGGTAGGTGTGCCCCATCACGGGAGCGCTCACGTTGCCCGCCGCGTACAAGCCGTCGATCACGCTGCCGTCGTCGCGAAGCGCGCGGCCGTGAACGTCGGTGCGGATGCCGCCCTTGGTGCCCAGGTCGCCCGGAACCATCTTGGCCGCGTAGTACGGCGGATGGCTGATCTCGCCGAGGTTCGGGTTCGGCTTGTTCGTCGGGTCGCCGTAGTACCTGTCGTAGGCGCTCTCGCCGCGGTGATAGTCAGAATCGACACCCGAGCGCGCGAAGCCGTTGAAACGCTGGACCGTCGCGTTGAACTCCCCGACCGGCAGGCCGGCTTTGGCGGCCAACTCCTCCAGCGTATCCGCCTGGACGATGACACCTGACTCCGTCCACTTACGCGGAATGCGTTGTCCTGGCTGCAATCCAGCGAAAATGTAGCGGTCGCGGTACTGCTGGTCGAACACCAGCCACGCCGGGATGTTCTCACCCGGGCCCGGCCCCTGCCCGTAGTCGCCGCCATACATGTGGTGGCACGCTTCGACGTACGGCATGGATTCATTCATGAATCGCTGGCCGGACATGTTGACGATGATCGAGCCGGGAGAGTTGCGCTCCGACAATGCGAACCACGGTGCACCGACCAGTGGGACGGTCGGACCCCACCAGGCGTCCTCCATGACGTCGAGTGCGGCGCCGAGCTTTTCGGCGGCGAGAATTCCGTCGCCGGTGTTGGCTTTCGCACCGACCGTCCACTCGGTGGTGATCGGCGCACGCTGGTACTTGATCCTCATCTGCTCGTTGTGCTCGAACCCGCCACTGCCGAGAATCACGGCCTTTCGTGCTCGAATCAGTTGTGGATCAGCGGCTTCCGACTTTTCAGTGTCGCGGACGTAGACGCCGCGGACTGCCCCGTCCTCGACGTAAAGGTCGGTCAGCGCGGTGTTGAGCTGTACCGGGACACCGGCCTGTTGGAGACCGATCCGAAGCGGCCCGATCAGAGCGCGTCCCATACCGACCAGGGCCTGACCGGTGGCCTTGGCCCACATGGTGCGTGCACCGACCTTGAGGCTGCGCAGCACGCCGCGTGGGTGACGCTTCAGCTGGTTCAGTCGCACGTAGTCCTGTTGCATCACAACGACGTTGAGCGGGACCTTGCCGTACGGCGGTTCCAGGCCGGGCAGATCGACGCCGAGCTTTTTGGCGTTGAACGGCTTCGGCTCGATGGAACGGCCGCCGGCCCGACCACCCGGGGCTTCGGGGTAGTAGTCGGCGTATTGCGGCACCCAGCACATCTTCAGCGGCGAGTGCTTGAGCACGAACGACAGCATCTCGGGGCCGCGCTCGAGGTAGGTGTCGATCCGCTGCGCTTCGACGACGTCTCCGACGATTCCGTGCAGGTACGTGCGGGCCGCTTGCGCGGTGTCCTTGACGCCGTCGCGCTGCAGGATTTCGTTGTTGGGAATCCACACGCCGCCGCCCGAGCGTGCGGTGGAGCCGCCGTAGTGGGCGGCCTTCTCGATGACTATTGTCGAGAGACCCCGGTGGGCGGCAGCAAGGGCAGCCACCATGCCGGCGCCGCCGCTCCCGACCACGACGACGTCGAACTCCTGAGCTGTCATGTAGAACACGTTATAGAATTGCCGGGGCCGGGCGCTACTGCCCCGGTCAAACGAGTGAGGGGACTTCGGCGAAATGATCTCGGTAGCTGCCCGTGATGAGTTGGCCGCCGACCTCGCGCAGGCCGAGCGGAGCCGCCAACCTATCGCGCCGCTGACCACCGGGCACCCCGAGATCGACGTCGTCGACTCCTACGAGATCCAGCTGATCAACATCCGGCAAAGGGTCGCCGAGGGCGCCCGGGTGGTGGGCCACAAAGTGGGCCTGTCGTCGCTGGCGATGCAGCAGATGATGGGTGTCGACGAGCCGGACTACGGACACCTGCTCGACGAGATGCAGGTCTTCGAGGACGTCCCAGTCAAGGCGGACAGGTACCTCTACCCCCGGGTGGAAGTCGAAGTCGGCTTCATCCTGGCCCACGACCTGCCCGGCGCGAACTGCACCGAAGACGATGTCCTGGGCGCGACCGAAGCATTCGTGCCGTCCATCGAACTGATCGACACCAGGATCACCGATTGGAAGATCGCGCTCTGCGACACCATCGCCGACAATGCGTCGTCTGCGGGTTTCGTGCTGGGCACGGCGCGCGTCGCGCCGGTTGACATCGATATCAAGGCGATCGACGCGGTACTGACCAACAACGGCGAGGTGGTCGCCGAGGGTCGCAGCGATGCGGTGCTGGGAAACCCGGTGACCGCAGTGGCGTGGCTGGCCCGCAAGGTGGAAAGCTTCGGGGTACGGCTTCGGGCCGGCGACATCGTGTTGCCCGGTTCGTGTACCCGAGCCATCGACGCCCGCCCCGGCGACAACTTCGTCGCAGATTTCGACGGCCTTGGGTCCGTCCGGTTGTCTTTCGAGTAAAGGAGCGTCCATGGGGTCGCAGGCTCGGCTAAAAAAACCCAGTGTGGCCATCATCGGATCGGGCAACATCAGCACCGATTTGCTCTACAAGCTGCTGCGGTCGGAGTGGCTGGAACCGCGCTGGATGGTGGGCATCGACCCGGACAGCGAAGGTTTGGCGCGGGCTCGCAAACTGGGACTGGAGACCACCCACGAAGGTGTCGACTGGCTGCTGGCTCAGTCCGAGAAGCCCGACATGGTGTTCGAGGCGACCAGCGCCTACGTCCACCGGGATGCGGCGCCGAAGTATGAAGCCGCCGGCATCAGGGCCATTGACCTGACTCCCGCCGCGGTTGGCCCAGCGGTGATCCCGCCGGCGAACTTGCGCGAGCACCTCGACGCGCCGAACGTCAACATGATCACCTGTGGGGGACAGGCGACCATCCCCATCGTCTACGCCGTCGCGCGCACCGTAGAGGTGCCGTACGCGGAGATCGTCGCGTCGGTGTCCTCGTCGTCGGCCGGGCCGGGAACCCGGGCCAACATCGATGAGTTCACCAAGACCACGTCCCGCGGCGTCGAGACCATCGGCGGAGCCAAGCGCGGCAAGGCGATCATCATCCTGAACCCGGCCGACCCGCCAATGATCATGCGCGACACCATCTTCTGCGCGATCCCCGAGGACGCTGACCGGGCTGCAATCACCCAGTCCATCCGCGACGTCGTCGCCGAGGTACAGACCTACGTGCCGGGTTACCGGATGCTCAACGACCCGCAGTTCGACGACCCGTCGGTGCACTCGGGAGGCCAGGCTCTGGTCACCACATTCGTCGAGGTCGAAGGCGCCGGCGATTACCTGCCGCCCTATGCGGGCAACCTGGACATCATGACCGCGGCGGCCACCAAGGTCGGCGAGGAAATCGCCAAAGAATCCCTGTCCGCTGCAGCGGGAGGAGCGAAGGCATGAGCGACATCTTCTTCAACCCAATCTGGGACGTCCGGATGACCGACACGTCCCTGCGCGACGGCTCTCACCACAAGCGTCACCAGTTCACCAAGGACGAGGTCGGCGCCATCGTGGCCGCGCTCGACAACGCGGGCGTGCCGGTCATCGAGGTGACGCACGGCGACGGGCTGGGTGGCTCGAGCTTCAACTACGGGTTCTCCAAGACGCCCGAGCAGGAGCTGATCAAGCTCGCCGCCGAGACCGCCAAAGAGGCCAAGATCGCCTTCCTGATGCTGCCCGGCGTTGGCACCAAGGAAGACATCAAAGAGGCGCAGAACAACGGCGGCTCGATCTGCCGGATCGCCACCCACTGCACCGAGGCCGACGTCTCGATCCAGCACTTCGGGCTGGCCCGCGAGCTGGGCCTGGAAACCGTCGGGTTCCTGATGATGTCTCACACCATCCCTCCGGAGAAGCTGGCCGCGCAGGCCCGCATCATGGCCGACGCCGGCTGCCAATGCGTGTACGTCGTCGACTCGGCCGGGGCGCTGGTCCTGGACGCGGTGAGCGACCGGGTTGCGGCGTTGGTCGATGAACTCGGCGACGACGCCCAGGTGGGTTTCCATGGGCACGAGAACCTCGGGCTGGGCGTGGCCAACTCGGTGGAGGCGGTTCGGGCCGGCGCCAAGCAGATCGACGGGTCCTGCCGCCGGTTCGGAGCGGGTGCGGGGAATGCGCCGGTCGAGGCGCTGATCGGGGTGTTCGACAAGATCGGCGTCAAGACCGGGATCGACTTCTTCGACATCGCCGACGCCGCCGAAGAGGTGGTCGCACCGGCCATGCCGGCCGAATGCCTGCTGGACCGCAACGCACTCATCATGGGTTACTCCGGGGTCTACTCCAGCTTCCTCAAGCACGCGGTCCGTCAGTCCGAGCGTTACGGCGTTCCGGCCCACCAACTGCTGCACCGGGCCGGCCAGCGCAAGCTGATCGGCGGTCAGGAAGACCAGCTCATCGACATCGCGCTGGAGATCAAGCGCGAGCAAGAAAATGGCACCGCGACCTCGCGTTAGTCTGAGTATTTGCACAGCTTGCGCATAGCTGCCGCGAGTAATCTCGCGCGCATGAGCACGTCATTCAATTGGGCCGGCCGCGGATTGATCGTTGGTGGGCTGCTGGCGGCTTCGGCCGCGACGATCATCGTGCTGCCGGTGGCGAGTGCCGCATGCAATCAGACCGTGGGCCAGTCCATCGACTCGTACTTGACCCGCCATCCCGACGTCAAGCAGCACCTGTCGTCGCAGTCTCAAGCCGAGGGCGGCGGTCCGAACGTGATGGACTACCTCAGCCGGCACCCAGATGTGCGGCAGCATCTGATCGACCTGTCCCAGCAGTGCACGGATTAGTGAATCGGCGTCGTCGCTGAACTTTGCGGCAACACGCGGTGTCGTTGGCCCGGCTCCTCCTCAGGCCGCTCCGGCCTGCATCGTCGCCGGGCGGGTGTTCGCCCATTGACGAAAACTAGAACACGTTCTAGCGTCGAGTCGTGTTTTCCCAGCCGCTAACCGACGCCATTGCCGAGGCCGAAGAACTCGTCGCCGCCGCACCGCATATCGAGACCGAAGCCGATCTGCTCGAAGGGCTGCAATATCTCGCCGGCTGTGTGGCGGCCTGCGAGCACATGGTGTTCGACTACGACCGCGATCACCCGATGTTGCTCTCGGGCACCGGCCCGTTCACCAAGATGGGCCTGGACAACCCGGACACCCTCTACTTCGGCTGCCGGGTGCAACCAAACCACGACTACACGGTCACCGGGGTCCGCGGCAGCACAACCGATCTCAGTTTCCAACTGCTCGGCGGCGAATACACCGACGACAACGTGCCCGCCAGCCAGGCGGCGTTCGACGACCGCGAGCTCGAGATCGCCGCCGACGGCAGCTTCCAATGGCACGTCCGGCCCACCAGCGTCGGCCAGTTGGTGATCCGAGAGGTCTACGGCGACTGGGCGGCCCGACGGGGGACGCTGTCCATCTCGCGATCGGACACCGCCGGCACCGCGCCGCCTCCGCTGACCCGCGCCGCCATCGAAAAGCGTTACACGACAACGGGAAAGCAACTCGTCAACCGTATCAAGACCTGGCTGCAATTTCCCCAGTGGTTCTATCTCGACATCCCGGTCAACACCATGGTCGCACCGCGCCTGACGCCCGGCGGTTTGGCGACGCAGTACTCCTCGGTCGGACACTTCGATCTGCGGCCCGACCAGGCTCTGATCATCACGCTGCCGGTGACCGATGCGCCGTACCTCGGGTTCCAGCTGGGCAGCATGTGGTACATCTCGCTGGACTACATCAATCACCAGACGTCGCTGAACAACACGCAGGCGCAAGCGGATCCGGACGGTAAGGTCCGCATCGTAATCGCCGATCAGAATCCCGGCGTCACCAACTGGGTCGAAACGCTGGGGCACCGCCGCGGCTTCCTGCAGTTCCGCTGGCAGCGGGTGTCGCGCCAACTCACCGAGGCCGACGGTCCGAGCGTCGAGTTGGTGGACGTCGATGCACTACCGGCTTCCTTGCCGCACTTTGACCACAATAAGATCTCTGACGACGACTGGCGTACACGGATCGCGTTGCGCCAGCAGCAAATTGCAGCCAGGATGTTGGGGTAGCCATGACCGGAATGCTTGAGAAAAAAGTAATCGTGATCAGCGGCGTCGGCCCGGGCCTCGGCACCACGTTGGCGCATCGGTGTGCGCGTGACGGTGCCGAGTTGGTGTTG
>NZ_JBAPRN010000077.1:0-6061 GCF_049281135.1 Mycobacterium sp.
TCGCCCTGGATGGCGGCCTGCGACGGGGTGCCGCTGACACACGGCTCGATATCGTCGGGGTTGCACATGCCGGGCGCGGCCAACTTCGCGAACACCGCGTCGAGGGTGGCGCGGGCTTCGGGTGTCAGGTAGCCGCTGATCGGGCTCATCCCGTCGGGGTCCTGGTTCCCGATGCTCAGGCCGCGGCGCCGCGCGCGGTCGGTGTCGGTGAAGTCGCCGTCGGGGTTGAGGCAGTCGAGAAGCTTGTCGGCCAGCTTGGCCAACTCATCGGGACGATGTTCGCCGGCCAGCCGGGCCAGGTGCGCTTCGGCTTTGGCTCGGGTCTCGAGGTCGACGACGTCGGGCAGCCGATGCCAGAACCCGCGGATCACCGCGACATGACCGGGACCGAGGTCGCCGTTGCGCTGCGCCTCCGCGGTGGCGGGCAACACCGGCGCCAACGGCTCGCCAGTCAGCGCACGCCGATCACCGAGATCGGCGGCCTCGTGCACTCGCCGGGATGCTTCGGCGCGGCTGATCCGCAACCGGTTGGCCAACGCCGCAGTCAGCTTGCCGCCCAACTCCGTCGGATCGGCCTGCTCGGCGAGCTGATTGACCACCGGATATTCCAGCGCCGGCTGCCAACGACGCAACTGCTCCAACCGCTCCAACACCCGCAGCCGCTCCGGCGTGGTCAGCACATCAAACGTCAGATCCAGGGCGCGTTTGTAGCCGGCCTCGAGCGCGTCGAGAACCTCGACGATCTCCTCACGACTACTAGAACGCATGTTCGAATTGTATCGCCACGCACCGACACCGAGCCACGCCGGAGGCGCAATTGTGGATGAAACCGCAACTGTGGATAACCGGCGAGTGCCGCCGCTATTCTGCGGGTGTGAAGCTGGTGTTGCCCTTAATGGCGCTTGCCGTGGGTGCCTCGCCCCTGGCCCACGCCGACGACAACGACACCGCATACGAAGTCGCTATTCAATCGGTGGACGTGCCCGCCAGCAGTCCTGCGGCGGCAACCGCATACGGGCGGGAGTTGTGCAACCGGATCTCCGAAATCGGTTTTGATCCGTTGGTTGGAGTAGTTCATCAGGAAAACGGCACGGCCGGAGTCACCATGCATCAGTCGGCGCTGATCATCGGCGCGGCCATATCGAATTACTGCATCGACAAATTCGGTTTGCTGCCGAAAACCCTCACCTACTAAGCCTCACACCGGCAGCCCGGAGAACATCACTCGTGCCGGATCGTACTTCTGCCGAACGGCGTCAAGTCGCGAGAGGTTAGGCCCGAAGTACCGCGACGCCGGCTGGTTGGCCTCGAGGTAATTCGCATACCCGCCAACCGAATACGGCCCCACCGCCTTATGCGCCGCACCCAGCCAGCCGAGCGCGCCCGACGGGTCGCCGGACGTCTCGACGTACCACTGCACCAACGACGACTGCCGACGCCACGGGAAAGCGGAAGCTCCCACCGGCACGTCGGCCAGCGCACCGTCGAGCGCGTGCATGATCGCCAGCATGCGACCCGCCCCGCGCGGGAACGCGTCGACCGCGGCGGCGATACCCTGTGCAGCGGCCGGGGTGATCGCCGCGAAAACGTCTGAGCCGCCGACATACCCAAGCGGCGACGGGTTGAGGTTGTTGACAGCAAGATAATTCGTCAAGTCCAGATAGTTGAACGTGTGATTTTCCGTGCCGCCCGGTTGGATGCCGACGGCCGACGTGATGGCGGATGCGACGGCGGCACCGGACCCGGCCGGGCAGGTAGCCAGGATGCGACAGTGCGTGCCCATTTGGTCGACGGTGGCATCCGCCAGCGCCCAGCAGCTTCGATCGGCGGTACGCAGCCAGCTCTGCCAGCCCACCAGCACCTGCGCGAGCGACTGCGGCGGGAAGTTGAGATTCACCGCGTCGACGTCGCCGGTGGGAAACGTCGCAAAGGTCAGCGACGTGGTCGCGCCGAAGTTTCCGCCACCGCCGCCGCGCAACGCCCAGAACAGGTCGGGCTGGGAGCTGGCGGACGCGGTGACCGGTTGGCCGCCAGGCAGCACCACGGTAGCCGATCGCAATGCGTCCGACATCAGCCCGGCGTGCCGGGAGTGGGCGCCCAGCCCGCCGCCCAGGGCGTGGCCCGCCGCACCGACCGACGGACAGGTTCCCGTCGGGATACCCCGGCCCGCCGCCGCCAGAACCTGGTGCATCGCATACAGACTCGTCGCGGGCGTCACCGTGACCTGGCCGGTGGCGGCGTCGTAATCGATGCCCCCGGGCAGCTGGCGCAGGTCGAGCACCATCGTGCCGTTCGCCGTGGACGCCCCCACATAGGAATGCCCACCACCGCGCGGAGCGACCTTGAGGTTGTTCGCGGAAGCGAACGCCATCGCCTTCTGCACATCGGCCACCGAGGTCGGAACGACAACCGCCGCCGGTGTCATCCCGTTGTAGTTGGTGTTGAAAACCGCTTTGGCCGAACTGAATTGCGGAGAGTCCGGCCGGATGACCTGCCCACCGATAGACAGTCCGTCCCAGCCCGACGCAATCGGCGCGCCGCCGGCACGCCCTGAGCCGACAACGGCGACCGCGGCCAACGCCCCTACGGCGCCGCGCAGAAATGTCTGACGCGAGATGTCACCCGTCATGCCCGAATTGTCATGTACGCGAACCCGAGACACGCCGCGATACTGCACACTCGACCGCGTGTCGCCCCAAATGTGCGCGAACCTTTACCGCGCCGTGTTCTGGACGTGACAGCGATAGACCAATGTTCGATGCGACCGCAGAATATTGAGGGGGGTGGGTATGCGTCGCAACTTGATGTCGCAGTTGAACAATCAGCCGTTGACAGTACGTGCGCTGATCGGTCTCGGATGTCTGATCACGGTGGCCACCGTCTTCTCGACGCCGGGCGAGGCAGATCCCAACGACGACAACTTCATCGACGCTCTCAGCCACGCCGGCATCGAGTACGGCGAACCGGGCAACGCGATGGCCGTCGGGGAGTCCATCTGCCCGATGATCGCTCAGCCGGGCGGCAGTTTCGCCGCCGCCGCATCGGGTGTCGCCCGCCGCGGCATGTCACCGCAAGTGGCTCGAATGTTCACCACCATCGCGATCCGGACGTATTGCCCCGAGCAGTTGGCAAACCTTATGGGCGGCAACCCTTCCGGTCCGCCACAGTTCCCCGGCGTTACCGGAATTCCGGGGGTCTAGCGCGTCCCCAGCGGGTCGATCGTCCACGCGATATAGACCATCGCGGCCGCGACGGACGCCATCGTGGCAAAGTCAATCCCCTTGCTGCGCACCACCAGAAGCCCGGCACGGTCCTCGGCGAGCGCCAACCGCAGCACGGCGGCAAGGCCGACCCCGATGCCGATCAACAGTGCGCCACGGCGCCAGAAGTTGGCCGCCGCCAGACTGAACGCCACGACGAAAATCAGCATCACCGTCACGATCGGCCATTGCGGGCGGAGCAGGCTGCGCACGCTCACTGCCCCTCGGCCAACTCAACGACGTTGGTCAGCAGGAACGCACGAGTCAACGGGCCCACGCCGCCAGGATTCGGCGAGACGTGTCCCGCGACCTCCCACACGTCGGGGTGTACGTCGCCGGTGAGTTTGTCGTTGACTCGGCTGACGCCGACGTCGATCACGGCGGCGCCGGGACGCACCATGTCTGCGGTCAACATGTGCGGCACACCGACCCCGGCCACGATGATGTCGGCCTGCTTGGTCAGCGCGGCAAGGTCACGAGTTCCGGTGTGGCACAACGTCACCGTCGCATTCTCGGAACGACGGGTCAGCAACAGCCCCAGCGGGCGGCCCACCGTCACACCACGGCCGATGACCACCACATGAGCGCCGGCGATCTCGACGTCGAAGCGCCGCAGCAGGTGCACGATGCCGCGTGGGGTGCAGGGCAGCGGGGCCGGGTCCATGAGCACCAGTCGGCCGAGGTTGGTCGGATGCAGCCCGTCGGCGTCTTTGGCCGGATCGATGCGCTCCAACGCGGCGTTCTCGTCGAGCTGCTTCGGCAGCGGCAACTGGACGATGTAGCCGGTGCATTCGGGGTTGGCGTTGAGTTCGTCGATGGTGTCGTTGAGCTTCGCCTGGCTGATGTCGGCGGGCAGGTCGCGGCGCAGCGAGGTGATACCCACCTTGGCGCAGTCGGCGTGCTTACCACGGACGTAGGCTTGGGACCCCGGGTCGTCGCCGACCAGCACGGTGCCCAGGCCGGGCGTCCGCCCCGCCGCAGTCAATGCGGCCACCCGCTCTTTCAGGTCGACGAAGATCTCGTCGCGCGTGATTTTGCCGTCCAGCGTGATTGCACCCACGTCGTCCAGTTTGTCATGAGCGCTGTGCCGCCCGCTGTACGCTCCTGACCATGTCCGAAGCCCCGGACGTGCTGGCGCCGGCGAAGCTCGGGCCCATCACGCTGCGTAACCGCACCATCAAATCCGCGACCTTCGAAGCCCGCACGCCAGGCGCATTGGTCAGCGACGACCTGATCGAGTACCACCGGCTGCCGGCCACCGGCGGGGTCGGCATGACCACCGTCGCCTATTGCGCGGTCTCGCGGGGCGGCCGCACTGAAGGCAACGGGATCTGGATGCGACCGGAAGCGGTGCCCGGGTTCCGACGGCTCACCGACGCGATCCACGCCGAGGGGGCGGCGGTCTGCGCACAGATCGGACATGCCGGCCCGGTCGCCAACGCCCGCTCCAACAAGGCCACCGCGCTGGCCCCGGTGCGCTTCTTCAACCCGATCGGCATGCGGTTCGCCAAGAAGGCCAGCCGCGACGACATCGACGACGTGATCGCCGCGCACGCCAACGCGGCCAAGCTGGCCATCGAGGCCGGGTTCGATGCCGTCGAAGTGCATTTGGGTCACAACTATTTGGCGAGTGCGTTTTTGAGTCCGCTGATCAACCGGCGCAACGACGAGTTCGGCGGCTCGCTGGCGAACCGGGCCAAGGTGGCCCGCGGCATGGTCATGGCCGTGCGGCACGCGGTCCAGGACCAGATCGCGGTGACCGCCAAGCTCAACATGTCCGACGGCGTGCGTGGCGGCATCTCGGTCGAGGAGGCGATCACCACCGCCAAGTGGCTGCAGGACGACGGCGGATTAGACGCTATCGAGCTCACCGCCGGCAGCTCGCTGGTCAACCCGATGTACCTGTTCCGCGGCGACGCCCCGCTCAAGGAATTCGCCGGCGCCTTCAAGCCGCCGCTGCGTTGGGGCATGCGGATGACGGGCAAGAAATTCCTGCGCGAATACCCCTACAAAGAGGCCTATTTGTTGCGCGACGCCAAGCAGTTCCGCGCCGAGCTGACGATGCCGCTGATCCTGCTCGGCGGCATCACCAACCGCGACACGATGGATCTGGCCATGGCAGAAGGCTTCCAGTTCGTCGCGATGGGCCGCGCCCTGCTGGCCGAGCCCGACTTGATCAACCGGATCGCACGCGACGGCGCCGGCGTGCAATCCGCGTGTACGCACTGCAATCGCTGCATGCCGACGATCTACACCCGCACCCGTTGCGTGGTGACCGGCGCGCCCGATGCGTTGGCGCACTGACCTACTGACGCGTCGTCCGTGTCGCTCGGAGGCGATCGAGCGGCAGCCGATACAGTCGGTGCAGTGAGCCAAGCAGCTAATGTTGGGGCGATGAGTCACGCCGCACCGCCCGCGCTGACAGTCCGGCACGACGGATCACAACGTACCTTCGCCGCAGGTCACGACATCGTGGTTGGCCGCGATCTTCGCGCCGACATGCGCATCACGCATCCGCTGATCTCCCGGGCACACTTGTTGCTGCGCTTCGATCAAGGCCGCTGGCTGGCCATCGACAACGGCTCGCTGAACGGCACCTACGTCCACGGACGCCGCGTGCCGGTGATCGACATCCATGACGGCCAGGCCGTCAACATCGGCAACCCCGACGGGCCGCAACTGACTTTCGAGATCGGACGCCACGACGGTGTCGTAGGCCGGCCGCCGCAGACGACGTCGATGCCGATCGCCAAATCGCCGGCGCCCGCCCGGCCGGGACCCGCGCCACAGCAACCACGCCC
>NZ_JBAPRN010000078.1:0-2548 GCF_049281135.1 Mycobacterium sp.
AGTCGCTGCCTGACCTGCGGCAACTGCACGATGGTATGCCCCACGTGCTTCTGCACTAGTACCGAAGACATCAGTGACCTGACCGGTGATCACGCCGAACGTTGGCGGCATTGGGCGTCGTGTTTCGAGTTCGATTTCACCTACGTCCATGGTGGCGGCAGCGTTCGCCAGTCCGGCGCATCGCGTTACCGGCATTGGCTCACTCACAAATTGGGTACCTGGCACGACCAGTTCGACATGTCGGGCTGTGTCGGATGTGGGCGATGCATCGCCTGGTGTCCCACCGGTATTGACATCACCGAAGAGATGAACGAGATGGCCGACGATGACTGACGGGGCGACCAGCGTTGCGCCGTCCGCATCCGCGATGGTGCCTGTGCCGTTTTGCGTGCGTAGTCGCGTCGTGGAGAGCCCGGATTCAGCGACGTTGTGCCTGGAGCCGGTCGGCGAGGCATTGCGGTCACCGGAACCGGGCGAATTCATGATGCTCTACGCGTTCGGTGTCGGCGAGGTAGCAATCTCGATCAGCGGTGATCCCACCGTCGCCGACGGCTCGATCACACACACCATCCGAGCGGTCGGCGCGGTGAGCCGAGCCCTACGCGACGCCCAACCGGGCACTGTCGTCGGCGTGCGGGGTCCATTCGGCACCACCTGGGGTTTGGCCGAGGCCACTGGCCGGGATTTAGTTATGGTCGCCGGCGGCGTTGGCTTGTGCCCGCTGCGTCCCGCGGTGCTCGGCGCGCTGGCACAGCGGACACGCTACGGCAAGTTGACGCTCGTCGCGGGTGCGCGGTCACGGGCTGACTTCGTGTTCGCCGCTCAACTCGAGAAGTGGGCTAAGGAACTGCAGATCGAATTGCTTCTGATCGTTGACGCGCCGACACCAGGCTGGAGCGGTGAAGTCGGATTGGTTACTGCGCCGTTGAGCCGTCTGGCGTTGAAGGCCGATCGCACCACCGCATTTCTGTGCGGCCCGGAGCCGATGTTGCGCTTCGGCGCCGAAGCTCTTATGGCTAAAGGCGTTGCTGCCCATGATATTCGGGTGTCACTGGAGCGGAACATGCAGTGCGGGATCGGCTGGTGCGGGCACTGCCAGCTGGGTCCGCTGCTGCTGTGCCGCGATGGGCCTGTCGTGGGTTACGACGTAGCGGGGCCGCTGCTGCAGGTGAGGGAGCTTTAGATGAGCCGACCCACCCTGGCCGTGTGGAAGTTCGCGTCCTGCGACGGTTGTCAGCTGACACTGCTGGACTGTGAGGACGAATTGCTCACGCTCGCAGACAAAGTGGAGATCGCGACGTTCGCCGAGGCGTCCAGCGCAATGGTCGGCGGCCCGTACGACGTGTCGCTGGTCGAGGGTTCGATCACCACCCTGCGCGACGAGCAACGCATCCGCGACATCCGAGACCAGTCGAGGCTGGTTGTCACTATCGGTGCCTGCGCGTCGGCCGGGGGAGTGCAGGCGCTGCGCAACTTCGCCGACATCGCCGAGTTCACCTCGCTGGTCTACGCCAATCCGGAATACATCGACACGTTGGCGACCTCCACGCCGGCATCGGACCACGTCAAGGTCGATTATCAATTGCAGGGCTGCCCGATCGACCGCGGGCAGCTGCTCGACACCCTTGCGGCGCTGCTGATCGGGCGCAAACCGCGGTTGCCGGCCAAGACGGTGTGCACGGAGTGCAAACTCCGCGGGGTCACGTGCGTCATCGTCGCCGACGGCACCCCATGTCTTGGCCCGGTTACTCACGCCGGCTGCGGAGCGCTATGTCCCAGGCATCGGCGTGGCTGCTACGGCTGTTTCGGTCCGTCAGCGGTACCGCAAACCGCGACTTTGATCCCGCTCTTGCGCCGTGACGGGATGTCCGACGGCGACGTTGACCGGGTGTTCTCGACGTTCAACGTCGCCAACTTCACTGCCGAGCGGAGCAAGCAGTGACCCCGGTGACCCGCACGCTGAGCGTCGGCCCACTGACGCGGGTGGAAGGCGAAGGCGCCCTGCACGTTACGCTGAGAGACGGTGCGCTGGACAGCGTTGAGCTCAACATCTACGAGCCGCCAAGGTTTTTCGAAGCGTTCCTGCGCGGACGCGCGTACACCGAGCCGCCGGACCTGACCGCGCGTGTCTGCGGAATCTGCCCGGTCGCCTACCAGATCAGTGCCTGCAACGCGATCGAAGACGCCTGCGGTGTCCAAGTCGATGAGGATCTCGTTGCGCTTCGACGGTTACTGTATTGCGGCGAATGGATCAACAGTCACGCTTTGCATATCTACCTTTTGCACGCGCCGGATTTCCTTGGGTATTCGGACATTGTCGGTATGGCGCGCAACCATGCCGCGGCGGTTGAGCGTGGACTGGCACTGAAGAAGGCTGGTAACCAGCTGATGGAGTTCGTCGGCGGGCGGGCGATACATCCCATTAATATTCGGCTGGGCGGATTCTATTCTGTTCCAACCCGATTGGAGTTCAGACCGATCGCCGAGCAGTTACGTCAAGCGCTGGACAACGCGTTGGCAACGGTCGAGTGGGTGTCTGGGTTCGAGT
>NZ_JBAPRN010000079.1:0-4744 GCF_049281135.1 Mycobacterium sp.
CACGGTGGCCCGCACCGGCACGGTGTTGATCAACAAGCCCACCATCGCCTCGGCGCCGGGCATCTCGGCTGGGCGCCCGGACACCGTGGTCCCAAAGGCGACGTCACCGCGGCCGGTCAACCCGCACAGCAGCACCGCGTAAGCGCCCTGCAACACGATGTTGACCGTGGTGTGCTGGGCGCGGGCCAGCTCGCTGACCGCGGCGGTGAGCTGGGCGGGGACCTGATACGACGCCACCGCGCGCGGACCTGACCCCACCCGGTCGGGCGGGCCGACCAGGGTGGGGGTGTCAAACCCGATCAACACCTCGCCCCAGGCCGCGCGGGCGCTGTCGTGATCACGACCGGCCAGCCAGGACATAAACCGGCGATACGGTCCCGCCGGGGGTAGGCGCTGCCCGCCATAACTGGCGAACAACTCCCGCACCAGGATCGGCAACGACCAGCCATCCATCACGATGTGATGATTGGTCAACACAAACCGATACCGATCCTCACCCAAACGGATCAGCACCGCCCGAAACACCGGCTGATCACCGAGCTCACACACCGCGGCACGCTCGCCGGCACACACCCGCGCCACCAGCTCATCGGCCCCGGCATCGACACCCTCATCATCGACGTCGACATAGCGCCACGGCACCCACGGATCAGCCGGAATGATCTGCACCGGCTCGTCGAACTGCCCCGAAAACCGGGCCACCAGATGCGGATGCCGATTCACCACCGCATACAACGCATCACGCAACCGATGCTGATCAACCCGACCACTCAACCCCAGATCGAGCTGCACCGCATACACATCATCGTCACTGTCACGCCCAGCACGGGCATGAAACAACAACCCCTGCTGCAACGGCGTCAACGGCAAAACATCAGCGATCCGCATACAACCGCCTCCGACAACAGCAGCCGTTATCCGGATCCACGGCGCTACAACTCGCTGGCCGGGCTTACAGCAGGAAGTTCTCCCGCCGGACTGGTATGTCTGCTGCTCAACTGCTCGCTCAAGCTTCTAACGGATGGCGCGTTGATCAGTGTGGGCACCGCGAGGTGGGTGTCAAGGGCTGTGTTGATCGCGGCGATCGCCCGCATCGCGGAGAGTGAATCCCCGCCCAGATCGAAGAACGACTCGTCGACCCCGACGCGATCGACACCCAGAACCTCGGCGCAGATGCCGGCCAGAATTTGCTCGACCAGCGTGGCGGGGGCGCGATCACCATTGCCGTTGTCGCGGTGTTCGGGTGTCGGTACCGGCGTGGTCGCCGGCTGTGCCAATAGGGGCCGATGCTTGCCGGCATCGGGCAGGTCCATCGACGACAACGGCTGTGTCGGGTCGGCGGTCATGGCTACCAGCACCCGCTGAAAGCGCTCGATCATCGCTGCGATGTCGCCGGCGTCGAAGACATCTGCGCGGTATTGGACATGGAGTTCCAATTCGTGCCCAGGCACGGCTTGGATCGCGAGGGGGTAATGGTAGTAGTCACGATTGGTGAGCCCGGCGATGACCAACCCGTCTGCGCTCGACAACGCGGCAGCGTCGGTCGGGTAGTTCTCGTAGACGAAAACGGTGTCGAAAAGTCTTTCCTTACCGGTGACACGGTGGATGTCGCTGAGCGCCAGGTGTTCGTGTTCGACCGTGTGGTTGTGGGCGCTGTGTAGTTGCTGCAACAGGTCGGTGGTGGTGGTGGTCGCGGTGACGGTCGCGCGTACCGGCACCGTGTTGATCAACAGGCCGATCATCGAGTCAGCGCCGACCAGCTCGGTCGGTCGGCCCGAGACGACGGTGCCGAAAGCGACATCGTGGTGGCCGGTCAGCCAGATCAGCATCTGCGCGAAGGCGCCCTGCAGCACGGTGTTGATGGTGGTGTGGGATGACCGCGCCAGCTCGCCAAGGGCCCGGGTGATCTGCTCGGGCACCCGGGACGAGGTCACGCCTCGCCGTCCCAGTCCTAATCGGTCCGGTGGGCCGACCAAGGTGGGTGTGTCGAAACCGGCGAGCGCCTCACACCAGGCCGCGCGGGCGGCATCGCGATCCCGACCGGCCAGCCAGGTGATGAATCTGCGGTACGGCGGGGCCGCCGGTAACCGCTGCCCGTAATAGCTGGCAAATACCTCCCGCAGCAGGTTGGGCAGCGACCAGCCATCCAGCACAATGTGGTGATTCGTCAGCACAAACCGGTGCTGATCGTCGCCCGTGCGGATCAACACCGCACGGAAGCCTGGTTCATCGGCGAGGTTGAAGACCGCGGCACGCTCGGAGCTGCACACCTGCTGGATCTGCGCATCGAGGTCACGGTCGCCTCCGCTCAGGTCGACGGATCGCCAGGGCGTCACCGGATCGGCGGGGATGATCTGCACGGGCTCATCAAAGTGGGGGCAGAATCGCGCCGCCAGGTGGGGGTGCCGGGTCACGACGGTCCGCACGGCATCGCGCAGGCGGTGCGGATCGAGCCGACCGCTCAACGTAATGTCCAGCTGCACCGCGTACACATCGTCGCTGCCGTCCGCGGGGTTGGCGTGAAAAAGAAGACCCTGCTGCAGGGGAGTCAACGGCAAGATATCGGCGAGTTCGTAATGCCGGCAGAGCTCGTCGATCTGTTGCTGGCTCAGCCGGGCAGGCGTGATATCCGACGGCGTCAACCCGCCCCCACCCCGCCTGACATACGCGCAAATGCCGGCCAGGGCGTCAAACCACAACCGACTCAGCCGACTGACCTGCGAATGATCGAGGGCCGAGGGCGCCCACGTCCAGCCTGCCTGCAGCCGCGGCCCGGTGTCGGTGTCCACGGTGCCCGCGTTGAGTTCCACGGTGTGCATCAGCGGCATGGGGATGGCTATGGCGACCCCCGTGACCGACCCACTTTCCGGGCTGAGCCGCCACCCATCACCGGATACCTCGGCCGACCCGGCACCCAGCCGCCCTAGATAGTTGAACCCGATCGGCGGGTCGGACCCGCGCAGATCGACATCGGGGTTCAAGTAACGCAACACTCCGTAGGTCAACGGATCTGGCAGGCCGCGTAGCTGCTCCTTGGCGGCTTTGATCACCGCCGCCAACCCCGCATCACCGGCTACCACCTGCACCCAGGACAGCCCACCAACGGCCAGCGCCACTGGATATTTGGTGGTGAACCACCCCACCGTGCGCGACAGGTCAACATCGGAGCCGAGCTCCTCCTGACGCCCGTGACCCTCCACATCGATACCGACGGGCAACGCGCCGGTTCCTAGAAATTCCGCCAACGCCAACCCGAACGCGATCAACAAAATGTCGTGGATGCCAGCATGAAAGGCGGTCGGCACTTCGCCCAACAGCATGCGGGTCGTTTCGGCATCCAGCGACACCGACAACTGCCCGGCGGTTGCGTAAGTATCTGTTGCGGGGCGCACTGCCGGAAGCGCCGCAGGTACCGCCGCGATCTGCCGCCAGGTGTCGGCCTGCTCGATCACGTCCCGGCGGTGTGCATGCTCGACGAGCAACGACGCCCACCGGGCAAACGACATCCCGGGTGCCGGCAATTCCATCTGCCGCCCGCCACGATGCTGAGACCACGCAATGTTGAGGTCCTCCAACAGAATTCGCCACGACACCCCGTCGACGGCCAAGTGGTGGACGATCACCACCAACTGAGCTGTGGAGACCGCCCACAGCGCGCTCAACATCACCCCCGCGGTGGGATTCAACCGCGACCGTGCCTCCATCAGCGCGTCGTCAGACAGCGCGTCCACCGTCTGCAAGCACGCGCCCGCATCCACCGCACCCGGTTCGGGCACGTGCAGCGACCAAGCCCCTGCGCCGTCGTCCTCGACCCGCAGCCGCAGCATCGCATGCCGATTCACCAAGGCCTGTAGCACCGCCACTACGTCGGTCTCGGTCACACCCGCCGGTGCCTGCAGTAACGCCGTTTGGTTGAACTGATCGACCGGGCCCTGTACGCCCTGCAGCCAGGAGATGATCGGCGTGGCGGCCACCGGCCCCACACCCTCGTCGATCACTTCATCGACACCGGTGGTCACCCCGGCGACCCGGGCCAGCCGGGACACGGTCTGCTCGACAAACACGTCACGCGGCCGGCACATCACCCCAGCGGCCCGCGCCCGCGCCACCACCTGCATTGACAGAATGCTGTCCCCGCCCAGCTCGAAGAACGATTCGTCGACCCCGACCTGCTCCAAGCCGAGCACCTGGGCGTAGATCCCGGCCAGGATCTCCTCCACCGCGTCACTCGGAGCGCGATAACGGTCGAGATCTTGATATTCGGGCGCAGGCAGGGCGCGGGTGTCGAGTTTGCCGTTGACCGTCAGCGGCAGCGCCTCCACCGCCACCACCGCGGCCGGAACCATATACGCGGGCAGCCGCTCAGCCAGCCGCATACGGAGCTCGGCCGGATCCGATGTCCCGATGACGTAACCCACCAGACGCTTGTCGCCGGGATGGTCCTCACGGGCGATCACCACCGCCTGCTCAACCCCCGGCAGGTCACCTAAAGCGGCTTGGACTTCCCCGAGCTCAATGCGGTAGCCGCGGATCTTGACCTGCTCATCAGCACGCCCCACATACCTCAGCTGCCCATCAGCACTCCACCACACCAGATCCCCAGTGCGATACATGCGCGACCCCGGTGCCCCGAACGGGCACGCCACAAACCGCGACCCGGTCAACCCGGACCGGCCCAGATAGCCCACCCCGACGCCGCGGCCAGCCACATACAACTCCCCGACCACCCCGGCCGGCACCGCAC
>NZ_JBAPRN010000080.1:0-2211 GCF_049281135.1 Mycobacterium sp.
TCGTCGTGTACGGCAATGACGACCCCGACCAGGCTCGCCCGGTCTTTCGCCTCACCGACGAGGAAGCGGATGCGGTCGCGCAGATTCTGGGTGCGCCGCGGATCGCCGAACGGTTCGTCGAGCTCACTCGCGAGATACCGGGGCTCGAAGCCGGTCAGGTGCACATCCTGCCCGGCAGTGTCTTCGTGGACCGGCCGCTGGGGGACACCCGCGCCCGAACCCGAACCGGCGCGTCGATCGTCGCGATCGTGCGCAATGACGAGGTGCTCGCCTCGCCGGGGCCGTCCGAGAAGCTGCGTGCGGCCGACGTGTTGATCGTTGTCGGCACCGAAGACGGCATCAACGGCGTGCAGCAGCTCGTCCAAAAGGGCTGATTGCGTGCAGATTTCGGCGCCGCTGCTTTTGCAACTCGGCGCAGTTCTGACTGCGCTTGCGTTGCTGGGCGCGCTGGCCCGGCGGTTCGCGCTGTCACCGATCCCGCTGTACCTGCTGGCCGGGCTGTGGCTCGGCAAGGGCGGCATCCATTCGGTGACCGAGGCCAGCGTGTTCGTCAAAACCGGGGCGCCCATCGGTGTCGTGCTTCTGCTGCTGACCTTGGGCCTGGAGTTCTCCAGCGCCGAATTCGCCAGCAGCATGAAGCAGCACGTCCCCTCGGCGCTGGTCGACGTCGTGCTCAACGCGACGCCGGGGGCCATCGCGGGCTGGCTGCTCGGCTTCAAGGGCATCGGGATCCTCGCGCTGGCCGGCGTGACTTATGTGTCGTCCTCCGGTTTGATCGCCCGCCTGCTCGAAGACCTCAACCGGGTGGGTAATCGCGAAACACCCGCGATCCTGGCAGTGCTGGTGCTCGAGGACTTCGCGATGGCGGCCTACCTGCCGGTGTTCGCGGTCCTGGTCAGCGGCGGCACCTGGCCGAAGGCACTGCTCGGCATGGTCATCGGGGTGGGAGCGTTCTGGACTGCGTTCGTCATTTCGCACCGATGGGGCCACTACTTCGGCCGACTGGTGGGATCCCAGGATTCCGAGCAGTTGCTGCTGCGGGTGCTCGGGGTGACGCTGATCGTTGCCGCGCTGGCAGAAGAGGTGCACGCATCGGCCGCTGTCGGTGCGTTCCTGGTGGGTCTGACGTTGACCGGCGACACGGCGGACCGCGCCCGAAAGGTGTTGGGGCCGTTGCGCGATCTGTTCGCCGCGGTGTTCTTTCTCGGGGTCGGGATCGCGGTCGATCCGCACACGCTGGCTCCTGCGCTTCCGGCGGCGATTGCCCTGGCCGTGGTGACCAGTGCGGCGAAGGTGGCAACCGGGATCTTCGCCGCGCGGCGCGATGGGGTGGCCCGCCGCGGGCAACTGCGCGCCGGCACCGCCCTGATCGCTCGCGCCGAATTCTCGTTGATCATCATCGGCCTGGCCGGGGCGTCGATAGCCGGCCTGGCCCCGGTGGCGATGTCGTATGTGTTCGTCGTCGCCGTGATCGGGCCGGTGCTCGCCCGGTTAGGCGGCGCCCCGCTGCCCGCACGTGCCCGTGGGGCCGCCTAACCGATGTGCAGCGCAGCCACCTGCCAGCGTCCTGAGCCCATCCGCTCGATACGGCAGGCGATGGCGTGCATGCGGCGCCCACGGCTGTAGCTGCCGAACACCTCGGCCGCGGCAAATCCGTCCGGGCTGCCCACCGGCTGCAGGCGCACCCGGCGCAACACTGCGACCTCGCCATCGGCACCGGCCAGTCGATTGGCCGACAGCACCGAGTCGACGAGTCCGGCGGCCAGCAGGCCGTTCAGTTGGGAGATCGAGCGGCGGCGGTCGATCACTTCCAGCACGCGGCGTAGCGCGGCGTCTGCGAAACGTGCCGCCTGGCGCATCGGCGCCGACATCGCCGGCGCGGGTTGCGCCGGGTCTTGACTCGAATGCCGTTGCGGCACATGTGCACTGCGCCGTCGCAGCGCTGTCGGTGAGGGTGATCGGCACTGTCGGACGTCACGGGCCGGAGGCTCGCAGTCGACCACGTGAGTGACTGCAAACGTCGTCTGGTCGGATGGGCTTGAAACTGTCGACACTGCACTCTCCCGCGAATTCCGAAGGGCCTGAAAGGCTGGCCTGCTGGAGAGTGGCAGGCGAGTGTGACGATCATCGCACAATCGCCGCGTCCCCGTACCCGCGCTGCGTCGGGCCTCGGCGGACGGTTACCGTGTGCGGCATATTGGTCGGTGGACC
>NZ_JBAPRN010000081.1:0-3238 GCF_049281135.1 Mycobacterium sp.
GTCCACGTCCGGGGTGCTGACGATCTCGTCGACGGCGCTCAGCACGTCGTCCCAGCTACGCGCGACGACATCGGCGATGGCATGCCAGCGCTTGAGCCCGGCCTTGCCGGTGAAGTGGTCGATCCCGCCGCTGAGCGTGCCCAGCGTCGGGTTGCCGTTGAAGAACTTCATCACCGCCGGCAGCTCGCACACCGACCCGATCGACGAGACGATGGTCAGCGCGTTGGCCAGCGTCTCCAACGAGTCGGCGGTCGGCTTGTCCGAAACCACGTCTTCGACCGCGACCAGGTCGAAGTGCTTGTCGCCGGCGGGCTCCAGCTTGTGGGCGTTGGCCTCGGTCAGCTCTTTCCACGCCGGGTGGTCGACGAGGTCGTTGTCGGTGTTGGTGCGCACGAACGCGACCAAGTCGGCGGGTGTCTCGAAGATGTAGAGGTCTTCGTCCTTGCCCAGAAAGGCCTCCCACTCGTCGCCGGCGTCACGCCAGCGGGGCGCCCACACGGTGTAGCGGTCACCGTCGGTCAGGCTCAAGCGGATTGGCACAAGGTCAGCAGCCATGCGGCAAACAATAGCGACGACCGCCCGCCGGACCGGGGTCAGGCACCCCAGATGTCGGCGATGGCGGGCGCTCTGGTGGCGTAGCCGAGCTTGGGCAGCCCGTACATCTCCTCGAGGGTGGACAGCACGTTGTAGTGGCTGATCGGTTCGTTGTAGGCACCGGGCCGGACGTTAGCGCCGTAGAACACCGTCGGAATCTGGTTGCGGGAGGTTCTGTCGTCCTCGTCCCAAGTCAGGATCAGCAGGCTGTTGTTGGCCTTCGCCCACGCGGCGTACTGCGACAAGTTCTGGTAGAGCCACTGATCGCCCTGAGCGATCGAACCGTCGTGCATGTCGTCGTCGAGGTTGGGAATGACCATCGAGACGGTGGGCAGGCCGGCGTAGTTCGACGGGGCCGGAAACGCCGAGAACGGCAGCGAGTGCGAGCTCGGGATATTGGTGAAACTGGCCCATGGCACATGCTTGCGTGCGTATTTGCCCGCCCGGCAGTCTTCCGAGCCGGGTGCGGGCAGGCTTTCCGCGAAGCCCACGAAGCTGTAGCCGGCCGCGAGTAGTTGCG
Organism: Mycobacterium sp.; assembly: GCF_049281135.1. Lineage (GTDB taxonomy): Bacteria > Actinomycetota > Actinomycetes > Mycobacteriales > Mycobacteriaceae > Mycobacterium. The sequence continues at coordinate 1,115 of NZ_JBAPRN010000081.1, forward strand.
AGCCGAGGTTGGGTTCGTTGCCGGCGTTGACCGGGCAGACGTTCTCCTTGACCAGTGTGTTGCCGGCGAACAACGCGTAGTAGTTGGGTTCGCTGGGATGCACCTCGGCGAAGGACTGCGCCATCATGGCGCCGTTGGCGGCCAGCTGGTTGATGAAGGGCGCGGCCTTGTTCCCGATGATGTTGGCCTGCGAGCGGTTCTCTTCCACCACGACGACGATGTGAGCGGGGGTCGGCACCGCGGCCGCTTTCATGTCGACCGGCGAGCGCAGCGGCAGTTGGGGCGGGGCTGGCCACGACATCGACGCGGTCGCGACAGTCAGCACACCGAAGAGGCTGACCGCTCGATTTCGCCTGCCGTTCCGCCCAGTTCGGCGTCGCATGGGCGGAGTATATGAGCCCTTCGGTGGGCCGGATGGGACCCGCGAGGCTGTGTCGTTTCGCCGGATTCCTGAGAAATTTTTACGGCTTTGCCGCCTTGCATCATGCGCAGGCCCTACGATTCAGCCACGCCGCGGGGTCGGGGTGTCACCCGCGGGCAGGGAGGTTTCGGTGACGGTTGTGCGGAATCGCGCGATGGGTGCTGTCGTGGCGGCCGCCGCATGCGCCGCCGCGCTGGCCACGACGTCCACGTTCGCGCCCGGTGTGCGAACGCTGCTGGCCGAGGTCGGTCTGGTCTCCGACGACGGCTTCATCATGGGCGGCACCGCGAACCCGATACCGGACCAGGACTACGTCAACAGCGTCGAATCGCTCTACCTGAGCCAGTACCTGCCCCCGAGCGGCGACTTCAGCTACTCCGTCGTGGAAACTCCGGAGCAGTTCTGTCCGATCGTTTGCATTGCCGGCCAGCCGGACCTGAATTTCGGCGACTCGCTCAACGCCGGGGTCGGCGACCTGAACAACGTGATCGTCCCGGCATTGCAGGGCGGGAACGACGTCTCGGTGCTGGGCTACTCGCAGAGTGCGGACATCGCGTCCATCGAGATGAACAACCTGATCAACAACACCCCGGCCGGGGTGAACCTGAACGACGTGAACTTCACCTTGCTCGGCGACCCCAACAGCCCTATCGGCGGGATCCTGGACCGCTTCCAGTTCCCCGACGGCGTTGGACGATTCAGCCTGAGCCCCGAGCCTCAACACGTTCCTTTTCTAGGCATCCCGCTGAACTTGGAAACCACCCCGACCGACACCTTCACCACCGACATCTACACCGGCGAATACGACGGCTGGGCCGACTTCCCCGAGAACCCCACCAACTTGTTCGCCGACCTCAACGCGCTGATCGGCATCGAAACGGTGCACCCCTACTATCCGGACCCGACTCCCGGGGTGAACCTGGACACCACCAACATGATCGATCTCGGGACCATCGGGCACACCACGTTCTACGACATCCCCGCGCCCCTGCCGACGTTGGCGTTCATGTTCGACGGCGGGCCCGCCGGACAGTTCTTCTACGACTCGTTCGCCCCGTACGCGACCCTGTTCGACGACTGGGGCTACGGCAACCCCGGTGATCCGGGCGCCGGCATCGAAGTCAACGGGATCGAGCCGATCGGTGTTGCCGGGCCCTGGACGGTCGATGCGACCGGCCAACTGGTCGAGTCCATTGGTTCAGGCTTTGCTCCGCAGATGGATCCGCTGCAGATGCTGGCCGGGATGGAATACGCCGGGGTGCAGACGCTCGTCGGCCCGATCGACGACCTGCTGCAGGATGCCGGGCAGTCGCCGCTGCCGGCGTCGTTCGTTGACTCGCTGCTGACTGGCTACGACTCGCTGAACCAGCTCGATGCGTCTCTGCTCACCGAGTGGACCGCCGCGACGGCGAGCATTCCGTCCTTGGCGCCAGATGCCATTTTCAGTGGCGAGCCGCTGATTTCCGCGCAACCGCTGATCGACCTCGTCGGTTACGGTTTCGACATCTTCAACTTCTTCGGCGCCTGAGCCGCGAAGGCGGCTAGGGTCTCTTCGCGTGGATGTGCGTGTCGTTAACCACCCGTTGGCCGCGGTCCGGTTGACTGCTCTGCGCGACGGGCGCACCGACAATGCGGCGTTTCGCGCAGCATTGGGCGAGCTGACGCTGATGCTGGTCTACGAGGCAACCCGTGATGCGCCGCGG
>NZ_JBAPRN010000082.1:0-4035 GCF_049281135.1 Mycobacterium sp.
CCTCACCACCGTCACCGCCGGTACCGCCGGCCCCGCCATCACCGATCAGCGCGACATCCCCACCATCCCCGCCGGCCCCACCATCTAGGCCGTTACCGCCGACACCGCCATCACCGAGCACCGCAGCCCCACCGACACCGCCCACCCCGGCGGCATCGGTGGCGCCGTCACCGCCATCACCGAACCAGATTCCGCCCGCACCACCGGTCGCCTCAGCCAACGAGCCGTCGCCAATCCCATTGGCGCCGTTGCCAATCAAGATGCCGGTACCACCCAGGTCCTGCCACAACGTATTGAGCTGGGTGTCGACGCCGGCTCCCATCGAACTGGTGATCCAGTCCTGCTCAAGGGTGTGCAGCAACGAGTCCAACGAACCAGCCGCAGACACCGCATCAGCCGACAGCCCCAGCGCAGCCAACGGCTCAGCCGAACCCACGCCCAGCGCACCCAAATCCAGACCGGCCGAAGGATCGACCAGACCGGCGATCGACCCGGCGACGGCATCGATGATCGCGTCAAACCCATCCGCACGGGCCGGCGGCGCGCTGGCCAGCGGACCCATGCCGAACGCCAAAGCCGCCCCGGCAGCCCCAGCCAGGCCAACCGCCCGACCCCGCCGGCGCCCCTTGGCGGCACGCGACCGACGATTTCGCTTGCCCGGATGGTGAGCCATAGCAAGCCTCCTGAGACAAACCTGAGAGATACCTGGGTTTTTATCATGCACTCGTAAGCAATCGAAATTCAGGTTTTCAGACTTAACATCCATCGATCCGGACATATGTGCGATGACGACACCGACCGGCCGGCCGGCGCGGGGGAGCGCCTGATCCAGGCGGCCACAGCGGGTGAGCGATTCCCCGCTCACACATATTGAGGCCTACAGGGGTAGGCCGCCGCCGCCTTTCGGCAGCCAGTTCCCGGTAGGCCTACACGTGGCAACGCCGCGTGCTCGCCAAATACGTCGAACAGTTGATGATCCACCGGAGATCACCGCTACGTTGCCGTCAAGCTTTTCCACCATCACTCCATCGGGCGATTACCTCGCCGGCGAAGTCGAGCATCTGGTCAAGGCTGGGGAACATTGCGAAGGCATCCACGATCGCCTCATCAGCACCGGACCCGGCGAGGCGCTCGAGCCTGCCGGCAACCGAGTCAACAGACGTGCCCGGTTCGAGGTTGATCCGCATAGCCGTCTTCAGCGCGTCAGGATCGCGGCCGGCGTCCTGCGCCGCACGCCGCGCAATCGACCACAAGTGGTCGGTGACCTCGTCCTGCAGCCCCTCGACCCCGAGCCAGCCGGTGCCGCTGCGGCCGACCCGGCGCATCGCGGCCTCACTGGCGCCGCCGATCCAGATGGGCGGACCGCCGGCCTGGACCGGGCGCAGGTCGGCGTGGACCGGCGGCAGCGAGAAGAACTCGCTCTCCCAGGACACCGGGGTGGTCGTCCACCACTCGTGCAGGAACGCCAGCAGGTCATCGAGCATCTGCCCGCGTCGGTGCCAGTCCGCGCCGCGGGCGATGTCGTGCTCGTCCTTCATCCACCCGATTCCCACGCCAACGTCCAGGCGGCCGTCGCTGAGCACGTCGAGCGTGGTGAGCAAGCGGGCCAGGTGCGGCGGTTCGTAGTAGAACGTGCTGAGCGTGCTGGCGTTCAGCCGCACCCGGCTGGTCGCCGTCGCGGCGACGGTCCACAGCAGCACCGGATCGAGGTAACGGGTCATCTGCGGCGGGTACGGCTGCTCTTTGCCCGGGTAGGTGCTGTGCATATCAACCGGCGTGACGAGTCGATCGCCGACCCACAGTGTGTCGTAGCCAAGGTCCTCGAGTCCGCGGCAGAACGCGCTCAGACCAGCGGCGCTGCTGATAGCGGGCCCGACGATGGGAAGTGCGAAACCAAGCTTCATCGTAAGAGTCCTATCTTATATTTTCGATGATCCATCAACCATCACCGGGAGGTGTTCGTTCACGGCGTGGAAGGCGGCGGTGCGGCTCAGCCGGGAACGGCGGCGCCGAGGGCGAAGTCGAAGTTCCCCACCCCGTGGCTAGCGAGACCCATCATGACCAGGCCCGTTCCTTCCAGCCAGTGCGCCATGTTCAAGCCGCCGACGTCCAGCGGGCGCAGCCCGAGGCTCTCGATGAACTCCGCCACGCCCGCCTTGGCGCGCGCGTCGTCGCCGGCGATGAAGACGTCGAGCGGCCGGCCCTGGGCCAGCACAACACCGAAGATGGTGTTGAATGCCTTCACCACACTGGCGCTGGCCGGGGCCGCCTTGGCAACTTCCTGCGCGATCGAGGTGTCATCGGGGATGGCCAGCCCGTCGGCCGCGGCATTGAAAGGGTTGCTGATGTCGACGATGACCTTGCCCGCGAGTGCGTCTCCATACTGGGCGACGACCGGAACAACGTTGGCGTACAACAGGGAAACGATGACGATGTCCCCGGCCGGGACGGCGCCGAACGCTCCCGTCGTGGCGCTGCCGCCGAGCGCCTTCGCCAGGTCAGCGGCCTTGGACTGATCGCGGCCGACGATCTCGACGGTGTTGCCCCCCGCTACCGCCAGCGCGCCGATGGCGCGGGCCATGTTTCCGGTGCCGATGATGCTAATGCTGCTCATGAGGTGCTCTTTCTTGACTTATGATCGAAAAGGTTGACTCCTCCACCTTATGGAATGTTTGTTGATGGGTCAACCAATCAGGTAGCATGGGGCTGATGGAGCCGAACTGGCTGAGTGCTCGTGAAGACCGCGCCTGGCGGGCCTTTCAGCACGCGCATCATCAGCTCGACGTGCACCTGAACCGGGGCCTGCAGGAATCGGGACTGTCCGGGGCCGACTACGAGATCCTGGCGGTGCTCTCCGGTCACAAAGGGGACCGCATGCCCGCGCGCGACCTGTGCAACACACTGGGTTGGGAGAAGAGCCGTGTGTCTCACCAGGTGCGGCGCATGCAGAAGGACGGGCTGATCTGCCGCGAGCCCAACCCCGACGACGCCCGCAGCACCATGGTCTGCCTGCTGCCGGCCGGCCGCGCCGCCATCGAGAAGGCGGCGCCCGGGCACGTGGAGGACGTCCGCCGGAACTTCATCGACCTGCTCACCCCGGCTGAGCTGGACATGCTCGCCGCCCTCAACGAACGAGTCCTGCGCCAGGTGACCAAAGACGACGACTCCCAAGCTGAAGACAAGCCCTCATAGCCTTCATCAGGGCGCCCGACGCGCGTATGCGGCGGTGGCGGTCGATGCCGCGGCCTTAGAACGTCCTAGGACGCCGGGGACGGCGCGTCTGGCGGTGGCGGCGATAGCGCCGGCGATGGCTCGGGCGATTGGTGGTGATGATGGCTTGGCGCATCGATGATGGGGGCCGGCGGCCGAGGCGGCGGACCTGGCGCGGCCTGGACAACCGGAGCGGGACTGATGAGCAAGGCGGCTCCGAGCGTGGCAACCAGCGCGCGGCGTCGTCGAAGGGGTCGCAAAACTTCATTGTCGACGGCCGCGGTGCCCATGCCGGTCATTCTAGTTCCGCTTGCGTCACGTGTGACCAGGCTTCATCTCAACTTGAATGCAGTTGTTGGCAAACCGTGATTGCGCTGATAGGTGCACGACTGGCAAATGGGCAACGCCCGCTCCGCCAATCGGCGAAGCGGGCGTCTGGTGAGGTGAGTCTTTACAGCGGGATCCAAACTCCGAAGAAGTTGAAGCCGAACTGGTTGAACTGCGGGTTCCAAAACGGGGTTTCGTTGTAGCCCCAGTAGTTGATCGGCCCGTAGTTCCACGGTCCACCGGGCGGGGGAAGCGGCCTGTCCCATGCCGGTCGCGGTGGCTCGCCAGCGCCCCAGGGCGCGGGTCCGTTCCCCCACGGAGCGTTGTTGAAGTAGCCGCGGTGGTCATCGCCGTGCCATGGTCCGCCGGGACCGCCGGGGCCTCCCGGCCCGTGGAATCCGGGGCCACCCGGTCCGCCGGGTCCGTGGTCACCAGGCCCGCCAGGCCCGCCGGGTCCGTGATCGCCTGGTCCACCTGGGCCTCCTGGGCCTCCTGGGC
>NZ_JBAPRN010000083.1:0-5480 GCF_049281135.1 Mycobacterium sp.
CAGGGGCGTGCTGGCGGTGGTCTGGCAAAAGCTTAGGACTACCAAGCAGCGTTGTCCCGGTGTTTGTCGGACGCGTCATCGGCACCAGCCGGCTCGAACGGGTTGCGCTAGAAGAAATTCGGATGCGCTGGCGACGCCGGCTGCCCTAGGTTGGCCGCATGTCAACCAGCCGCATCCTGGTGTCGTCCGGGACTGACTTCGAGTCGACCGTCGGTTACTCCCGCGCAGTGCGCGTCGGCCCGCACGTCGCCGTAGCGGGCACGACCGGGCCCGGGACGCCCGGCGATATCGGCGCCCAGACGCGAGAAGCATTGCGCCGCATCGAGATCGCTCTCAACGAGGCGGGAGCGGCATTGAGCGACGTGATCCGCACTCGGGTCTATGTGACCGACATTTCCCGTTGGCGTGAGGTCGCGGAGGTGCACGCCGGGGTATTCGGCCAGATCCGCCCGGCGGCCACCATGGTGGAAGTGGCGGCGCTCATCGGCCCGGAGTTGTTGGTGGAGATCGAAGCCGACGCCTATTCGGCGATCGCCGCGAACGAGCCGTCAGCGGCGGGCCGGTAGATGGTGACGTTGATCACAGTCCCAACGGGCAAGGCGCCGTACAGATGCGGGAACAGCATCGACTCCGGATCCGTTGCTACTCCTAGTTCCCAACGAATGGGTGAGTCCAGACGACTCGGATCGATGTGCAGCAGAACGAGGTCCGCACGGCCGCGATAGAGCCGGTTGGCCGGCAGGTGCACTTGCTCTGGCGTCGACAAATGGATGAAGCCCACGCTGGTGAGCGACTCGGGTCTTAGTTCGCCGTGAACTTGGGCGGCCGACCACTCGTCGTTGGGGCAAAGGTGTACCAGCACCGCCGGCGGCCGATTCATACCGCCATATTGCTCCGACGGCCAAACGGCACGGGGTGAGAAACGACACAGCCGGTAAACCGGCGGTGAAGACGGCCAAAAGCGTTGACATCTGAGACAGTGGAGAAGGCAGAACGGAGAAGCCATGAACGCAACGTTGACCAGTCCAGAGTTGACCCGGGCTGATCGGTGCGATCGGTGCAGTGCTGCTGCACGCGTTCGCGCCAAGCTGCCCTCCGGCGCAGAGCTTCTGTTCTGCCAACACCATGCCAACGAGCATGAGGCGAAGCTGATCGAGTTGTCCGCCGTGCTGGAAGCCAGCGGCGAACCAATCGCGTCCTAGACACGACTCGCCACCTGCAATCCTGGCGGTCGATGCGTTAGTCGGGAATCCTGAACGGGTCATGACCGACCTCCCAGTAAAACCTTCGCGACATCACATTTGGCGAATCACTCGGCGGGCGTTGTCGAAAAGCTGGGACGATTCGATTTTTTCGGAGGCCGCGCAAGCGGCGTTCTGGTCGGCGTTGTCGTTGCCGCCACTGCTGCTGGGGATGCTCGGAAGCCTCGCCTACGTGGCGCCGCTGTTCGGACCGGACACGATGTCGGTGATCGAGCACTATCTGGTGTCGATGTCGAACAAGATTTTCTCGCAGAGCGTCGTTCACGAGATCATCGAGCCGACCATTGCCGACATCGATCGCGGCGCTCGCGGCGAAGTGGTGTCGTTGGGCTTTTTGATTTCGCTGTGGGCGGGGTCATCGGCAATCTCCGCCTTCGTCGATTCTGTGGTCGAGGCTCACGATCAGACCCCGCTGCGGCACCCGGTGCGTCAGCGCCTGTTCGCGTTGGGCCTGTACATGGTGATGTTGCTCTTCGTGATCGTCACTGCCCCGCTGATGGTGCGGGGGCCGCGCAAGCTCGCCGAGTTCATTCCCAACGGCCTCCAGGACGTGCTGGCCTACGGCTACTACCCCGCGCTGCTCGCCGGTCTGATCGCCACCGTGGTGGTGCTGTATCGCGTGGCTTTGCCGGACCCGATTCCGTCGCACCGGCTGGTCTTCGGTGCGGCCCTGGCCAGTGTGGCGTTCGTGATCGCCACACTAGGGCTGCGTATCTATCTGAGGTACATCACCGGCACCGGTTACACCTACGGCGCGCTGGCGACCCCGATCGCATTTCTGCTGTTCGCGTTCTTCGCGGGCTTCTCGATCATGTTGGGTGCGGAGTTCAACGCCGCCATCCAGGAGGAGTGGCCGGCCCCCCGCACGCACGCCCACCGGATGCGAAGGTGGCTGGTCAAGCGGGCCAAGGAGGTCGTCGACGACGCCGGTGAGGCAACGAACGACGACACGCCGCCCGTGCACCCCGACCCGGTCAGCTCTTCTTGAGCGACTGGTAGATCCGCTTGCAGTCGGGGCAGACCGGCGACCCCGGCTTTGCCGACTTCGTCACCGGGAACACCTCACCGCACAGCGCCACGACATGCGTGCCCATCACGGCGCTCTCCGCGATCTTGTCCTTCTTGACGTAGTGGAAGAACTTGGGGGTGTCGCTGTCGGTCCCGTCGTCGACGCGTTCGTCGGTGTCGGTCCGCTCGATCGTCTGGGTCTCCATGGCACATATTGTGCCGGAACCGGACCCGCCACCGTGAGCAAAGTTGTGCAACAGTGGAGAAATGAGGCGCAGCCACGAGCTGGGTTTCGACGACGATGGTCGACCGATCCTCATCACCGCCGCCGCACCCTCGTACGAAGTCCAACACCGTCAACGCGTGCGGAAATATTTGACGATCATGTCGTTCCGCATTCCGGCGCTGCTCCTCGCCGCCCTCGCGTACGGCATGTGGCACAACGGTCTTCTCTCACTGGCGATCGTCGCGGTGTCGATCCCGCTGCCGTGGATCGCGGTGCTAATCGCTAATGACCGTCCACCACGCCGCGCCGACGAACCGCGTCGATTCGATGAACCGGTACGGCGCACCCCGCTCTTCCCCACCGCCGAACGGCCCGCGATCGAGCGCTACAGCCGCCCGTCCCAGCAACCGGGTTCGCCTCGCCCGCAACCCGACGGTTCCGAATAACCCGCTGCCGCAGCGGGTTCTCAGCACATTCTCAGTTCAAGTGGACATTTCCGCATGTCAACGGGTGTGAGATGGCCACCCCGCGGGAACTACTACGTCGGGTTGCTCGTTGTACCCGATGACTGTTCACGCTCTGAGGAGGCCGCCATGGCAAAAGCCAACACAATCCGGATTGATGGCGATCTGGATGCTCAAAGCCCAGCCGCGGACCTGGTGCGCGTGTACTTGAACGGGATCGGCAAGACCGCGTTGCTCAACGCCGCCGACGAGGTTGAACTCGCCAAGCGAATCGAGGCCGGCCTGTACGCCAAGCATCTGCTGGAGACCCGTAAGCGTCTCGGGGAGAACCGCAAGCGCGACTTGGCCGCCGTCGTCCGCGATGGTCAGGCAGCGCGCAGCCACCTGCTGGAAGCCAACCTGCGGTTGGTCGTGTCGCTGGCCAAGCGCTACACGGGCCGTGGAATGCCGCTGCTGGACCTCATCCAGGAAGGCAATCTCGGGCTGATCCGCGCGATGGAAAAGTTCGACTACGCAAAGGGATTCAAGTTCTCTACATACGCGACGTGGTTGATCCGGCAGGCGATCACCCGGGGCATGGCCGACCAGAGCCGCACCATCCGGCTGCCCGTCCACCTGGTCGAGCAGGTCAACAAGCTGGCTCGTATCAAGCGTGAGATGCACCAGAACCTCGGCCGCGAAGCTACCGACGAGGAACTGGCTGCCGAGTCGGGTATCCCGGTCGAGAAGATCAACGACCTGCTCGAGCACAGCCGCGATCCGGTAAGCCTCGACATGCCGGTGGGGTCCGAAGAGGAAGCGCCGCTGGGCGATTTCATCGAGGACGCCGAGGCGATGTCCGCGGAGAACTCGGTGATCGCCGAGTTGCTGCACACCGACATCCGTAGCGTGCTCGCCACTCTCGACGAACGTGAGCATCAGGTGATCCGGCTGCGCTTCGGGCTCGACGATGGCCAGCCCCGCACGCTCGACCAGATCGGCAAGCTGTTCGGTCTGTCGCGCGAACGGGTTCGCCAAATCGAGCGCGAGGTAATGGCCAAGTTGCGCAATGGTGAGCGCGCTGACCGGCTGCGCTCATACGCGAGCTGACCACCCACCCAGCACCGAAAAGTAGGCCCGTCGCACCAGCGGCGGGCATACTGCTGCGCTGGAGTGTTAGCGAACCATTCGCGCAGCTGGGCAAGTAGACTCGGCGGCAATGGAGGGTGCGGAATGAACGACCTGGTTGATACCACCGAGATGTACCTGCGGACCATCTACGACCTCGAGGAAGAGGGCGTTACCCCGCTGCGTGCCCGGATCGCCGAACGGCTTGACCAGAGTGGGCCCACGGTCAGCCAGACTGTGTCGCGAATGGAACGCGACGGGCTGTTGCACGTGGCTGGCGACCGCCATCTCGAGTTGACCGACAAGGGCCGCACGTTGGCCATTTCCGTGATGCGCAAGCACCGTCTGGCCGAGCGGCTGCTGGTCGATGTCATCGGCGTGCCGTGGGAAGAAGTGCACGCCGAGGCCTGCCGGTGGGAGCACGTCATGAGCGAAGACGTCGAGCGTCGGCTCATGAAGGTGCTCAACAACCCGACCACGTCGCCGTTCGGCAACCCGATTCCCGGGCTCACCGATCTGGGCATCGGCGACGACTTCGGCGCCGAAGACGGCAACCTGGTGCGGTTGACTGAGTTGCCCGCCGGGCCGCCCGTCGCTGTTGTGGTGCGCCAGTTGACCGAGCACGTGCAGGGCGACATCGACTTGATCACCCGTCTCAAGGACGCCGGCGTCGTTCCCAACGCCAGGGTGACCGTCGAATCCAACCAGGCCGGCGGCGTGACCATCGTGATTCCGGGCCACGAGAACGTGAGCCTGCCGCATGAGATGGCGCACGCCGTCAAGGTCGAAAAGGTCTAGCCCCGAGGCTGTTTCAGACTGCCCGGCGTCCGAATGCCCTTCGCGGGGGTAGCCGCACGCCGAGCTGCTCGGCCAACCGGTACCCGGTGACCGCCAGCTCCCGAATGTGCTCAGGCCGCAGGCCGGATTGCAATGCGGTATCGAGCATGCCCGCCATCCGGTGACCCGGTTCGCAGCGCAGCGCCGCCTCCAGCGACACCCCGGCCAGTGGTCCGTCGCCGCGGGCGTAGGCGCTGAACGCGAGCAACACCAACGGCTCCGCTCGCCAACGTGTGGGCAGGCTGCGCGACAGCAGCGCCCACAGCGCCTCGGCGTCCCCGGCGCTGTGACCCACCGCCAGGGCGTACAGCGTGTCGCGGACCTCAACGTCGACCAGTGAGCACGCCAGGCCGGCCAACTCGGCCTCGGCGAGTGGCTGCCCGTCGCCGACCCGAGCTGCTGCCGCCATCGCGTCCTCGACATCACGACGCACACAGGCCGTCGGGTTTACTCGGTGCGCGGTGGCGCGCGTCGCGGCGCGTCCGGTGATCAGACCGGTGAGCGAGGCACTTCGAGCGCGGTCGTCGACCGCGATGACCGCCTCCAGGTCGGCGCGGCGGGCGTAGAGCCGACGGC
>NZ_JBAPRN010000084.1:0-5424 GCF_049281135.1 Mycobacterium sp.
CCGGATAGCCGGGCAGCGATCGGAGGAGACGGCGGGCTTGCTGCACCGGGAAGAAATCTTGCTCTTCACCGACGACGAGCTGACCGTCGAACTCCCACTCCGTGTAGCACCAATACATGTACATGAAGCCGTAGCCGTGCCAGTGCAGCGTATTCCGGCAAGTGCCCACAGCGTGCAGCTCGCGGCCCAGCTCGTCGTCCCCGTGCACCTCCACGCGCAGCGGTCGGCCGTCCACACCCCGCTTGGTGACCATGCGCCGGGCCGAGGTCAGCCGGCTGGGTACTCCGTCACGTAGGTACCAACCGAAGAGGATCGGGTCGTCCACGCGCACACAAGGATCGGACGCGGGCGGCTGGTCGCTTACGGCGAGAACGCAGAATCCGCTGTCCTCGGATGCGACCGCCGAGCCGAAGTTGCCGCGTGGGTTGGTTTTGTACTGCCGAGGGCCCCACGAGTGGTCGCGCGCGTAGAAACAGTCGACGTCCAGCCGCTCTCCAGGCAGCTGCACCGTGCCTCGCATCCGGCCCGGCTGGTTGTAGTGGCCCTTGCCCCACTCGTCGGAACCCGTTGGCAAACCGGCCCCGACCGGTGCAGCGGACTGCGGCGGCGCTACCGCGTCCCAGTTCAACTCCAGGGTGCAGCCCTCGGCGCGGAAGTCGAGCGCGAACGACTCCTGCGGCTTGGCAGAACGCACGCTGAGGCCGTTGTCCAAGGTGAAGTCGTACATCTCAGCGTCGGCGGGTAGCGCCGCCGGGTTGCCCCAGTCGTAATACAGGCAGTCCCAGGTGTTCTCCCCGGACGGGTCCCAGAGTGCCACCCCGCCAACCGAGTACTGCATGTTCGGCCGATGGTAGAAGTACACCCAGCCGGTGAGCGTGCGCTCCGGTGCGGTGAATCCGAACCAGGCGCTCTCGTTCCAGTACGGGTCGAGTGAACCGCGGTGCAACCGGTCGTCCTCAGGACGGATCATCGTTGGCTCTCCTGTCCGGCCAGCCCGGGGCCCGCCAGCAATACTAGATTTCCATCCGAGACCGCGGGCCGGGTTGAGAGCAGTTGCTCTCTCCGCAAATCAGCTCTCGGGTGTTCTCCCTCGACGAATGCCGACGCTGAGGGCTCGCGACGTCTTTGGCCAGAACGGGAAGCCGTGCCACCGTACACTGAGGTCATGACTGCAGCTCTCTCCGGAGAAGGAGCATCGGAGCCGCTCACGCGGACCAGACCGAAGAAGCGGCGTTCCTCGCAAGTGCTGCGGGAGCTCATTACAGATGCCGCTCGTGACCTCTTCGCGAGCCGGGGCTATCAAGCGACCACCACACGTGACATCGCCTTGGAGGCGGGCGTTAACGAACCCACGATCTATCGGCATTTCGGGTCGAAGCCGAAACTCTTCGAAGCGGCCGTCGTCAAGCCTTACCACGAGTTCATGACCGATTTCATGACTCAATGGACTCGTAACAACCTTGAACCGCAGACCGGGGAAGAGGTCGTGCGGAATTTCGTGGTCGGCTTGTACGACGCGCTATCGGCGAACCGAAACCTGATCTTGGCGTTCACGTGCGCGGAGTATTTCGATGCAGGTGAACTCGGGCGCTCCGGCGAGGAATCGATTGTGAGCCGCGAGCTTCGAGCGATGGACGACTGGGCTCGGCAGACGTCGGCGCAGCTCGAATTTCACGACATTGATATCCCGGTGACGCTGCGATGCTCGTTCGCGATGGTGATGGGCCTTGTCCTCCATGACAATATGCTCTTCGAACAAGGACCTAAGCATCCAACCCGGGCGCGCATCATTCGAGAGCTAACCACGTACATGTATCGCGCCCTGTCCACCCGGCGGATTGAGCTGGGCTCAGACAGAGCTCTGGAATCGCGGCAGGCTTCAGAATGACACCCTGCCCTGAGGTCGTGACAAGAAGATAGCAACGGCATCATAACGGCGCCTTCCGCCTTCCCCAGGTATTTCCTGAGCTGTAGCCTTTGACATCGGTGGTCGCTGACTTTGCGCAGAAAGCTAGCGGAAGATATTCACGGATGAGCACAGCTCGATGAACTCGAAGGTCAAGCCCGGCGATCAATCCGTTCCGTCGGAGGCGGATCTGCTGGTGATCGGGTCGGGAGTCGCCGGCGCGGTCGCCACCCTGGCCGCGCACGCTCGAGGGCTGCACCCGGTCGTGGTGGAAAAGACCGATCGGGTCGGCGGCAACAGCGCGATGTCCGGTGGGCTGATGTGGGTGCCTAACAACCCCTTGCAGCGCGAAAACGGCGTTGCCGACTCCGCGGAACTCGCTCGGACCTACTTGGAGGCGGTGCTGGGCGAGCCGTCCGCACCCTCATCCCCTCAACGCCGCGCCGCCTTCCTCGAGCAGGGGCCTGCGATGATCAGCTTCCTGCGTACGCGGGGACTTGAGCTTTACCGGTGCGCGGGTTACAGCGATTACTACCCGGAAGAGCCCGGTGGAATGCCCGAAGGCCGCTCGGTCCGAATGGCCACGTTCGACCTCAATCGCCTTGGCCCCTGGCGAAATCTGTTGCGCCAACGCAATCTGTTTCCCGGCGTTCCAATCCACATGGAAGAAGTAGCCGGCGCCAACGTCGCGACCCGGACCCGTCGCGGGGCGCTGACCGCGGCACGCGTCGCTGGACGCGCGGTCGTCGGTCGACTCCGTGGCCAACGTCCCGACTCCCTCGGCGCTTCGCTGATGGGCACGCTCCTACTTGCCCTCGTTGAACGCGGAATTCCGGTCCACACCGACGTGGCGTTGACCGAGTTGACCACCTCCGGTGGGGCGGTGACCGGTGCCGTGCTTGCCATGCCCGACGGTTCACACCACGTCGTGCGCTCGAACGCGGTACTCCTGGCCAGTGGCGGGTTCAGCCACAACGACGTGATGCGCAAGCAATACGGCAGGTCGCCGGCCAGTACGGCGTGGACACTAGCCGGACCCGGCGACATGGGGGATGGCATTCTCGCGGGCCAGGCTGTCGGGGGGGCGCTCGACCTGATGGACGAAGCGATCTGGATGGGCACCTCGGTCCGCCCGAACGGCGACCGCGAAATGCATCTGTACGACCGTTGCCTACCGCACAGCATCGTGGTTGATTCCAGCGGCCAACGATTTGTCAACGAGTCCGTCGACTACAGCCGATTTGGTCAGGCCATCTACGGGCGTGACCCGGAGGTGCCGGCCATACCGAGTTGGCTGGTGATCGACTCCCGACACCGCAACCGCTACAGTCTGGGCGACATATTCCCTCGGGTTACCCCCAAGGCGCTGATCCGACAGGGTTACGTACGCAAGGCTGACACGCTCCACGATCTTGCGGTTGCTTGCGGGATCGACGCCGAAGGCCTCAGCGCCACGGTGGCGCGGTTCAACGAAATGGCGGCTCGTGGCGTCGACCAGGACTTCCATCGGGGTGAGAGCACCTACGACCGTTACCTTGCCGACCCTCGGGTCACGCCGAACCCGGCCCTCGGGCAGATCAGCGCAGCACCGTTCTACGCCGTTCCGTGCTATCCCGGTGACGTCGGCACCACTGGCGGGCTCTTGACCGACGAACACGCCCGATTGCTCGGAACCGACGGGCGCGTCGTCGCTGGTGTCTATGCCGCCGGGACCTGCTCGGCCACCGTAATGGGCCGTGCCTACCCGGGACCCGGCGCTTCGATTGCGGCTGGTGCCACCTTCGGCTACATCGCGTCAATGCACCTCGCGTCGGGCTAAGAGCGTGAGGGTCTCACTGCGCCCAGAAGGCCGGCGCCATCGTGGACGAAGATCTCCATCTCGGCTACCTTGCCTTCGCGCAGGATCGAGAGCTCTGCGAGTCTGACCTCACGGTCGCCGGAAGTAGTTGAGAGCCTGATGAGGCCAACGGCGTGGTCCCCGTCGGCGACGATGCGGTCGACCGTCAGGCTGCTCATGTCGAGGAACTTCGCGACGTCCCCGAAGAGGGCACTGAACTCGTCAATCCCCCGGTAGGTACCACCGTAAGGCAGGAAGGTCGGTTCCTTGATGACGACCTCGGGTGACAACGCACTGAAGAAGCCGGCAACGTCGCCGGCTTTGGCAGCGGCGTACATATCGACGAGCAGCCGCCGGTTCGCCGTCGTCAGCTCCGCCTCGCTCAGGTCGTATTCGGACATCGACACTCCCCGTGTTGGTGGATCACCGGCGTCAGTGCGGTTCGAGTTGGGTGACTTCGGGCACTGTCGGCGACATGGCAGTGCTGGGGAGCACACTGTCGGGCTCCCAGATGAGGGGCAGGCTGTTGAAGCCGTGTACCAGGAAGATCGTGTTGCGGGTGGGTTTGCGGGTTGGGTCGAGTTGGAGGGTCGGGATTCTGCGCAGCAGAGTGTTGATCGCCAGCTTCAATTCCTGGCGGGCTAGTGCGGAGCCCAGACAGTTGTGCACGCCGAGTCCGAACGTCACGTGTTGCCTCAACTCGGAGCGTTCCCGGTCGATGCGGAAGGTTTTCGGGTCGTCGAAGACGTCCTCGTCCATGTTGGCCGAGGCGTACACGGGGCGGATCTTCTGGCCGGCCTCGAAGCTGTGCCCCGCGAACTCCATGGCTCTGGCCGTGGTGCGGCAGGTGCCTTCGATCGGCGCCATGTAGCGCAGGATCTCTTCGACCGCAGTACCGATCAGCTGCGGATTCTCCTCGAGCTTGCGGCGCTCGCCAGGATTGGTGCACAGCAGGTAGATGCCGTTGCACATCGCTGTGGCGCTGGACTCGATCCCAGCGCCGAAGAACTGGGACACAGCGACCACGGCTTCTTCGTGAGTGAAGTAGGAGCCGTCGTCGGCGGGCGTGGTCAGGATGTGGGTGACCGCGTCGTGCAGCTCCTCGCCTCTGGCCGCGGCGGCCACTCGTTCCGGGCCCACCTCGGCGAGGAACGCGCTGATTTCGCCCAGTGCCCAGGTGCCTTTCTGGTAGGCCGCATCGTCACCACCGAACGTCGCGATGATGGCAAAGCCCATCTCCAGCACGTCCGCGCTGCGCTCGACCGGTAGGCCGACGAGGTGCGCGATCATGCTGCTGGTCACCGGAAGCGCGAAGTCCGACATCAGGTCCATCTGACCGTTGTCCGCCAACCCGTCGATCAGCTCGTCGATGCGGGCCTGAAGCATCGGGGCCAGCGCCGCGATGTTCTTCGGCGCGAAGGCGGGACGGCAGATCTTGCGGCTGCGGTTGTGCGGTTCACCGTCGGACCACACCAGCATTCCGGTACCAGCGACGGGAGTCATCCGCTCCGGCCCGGCGCCTTCGATGGACAGAAAATCATCGGGGCTGTGCAGGATTTTTTCGACGTCGGAGTACTTCAGGAACGAGTAGAGATCGGTGACGGGGCCGGTCACGAACGGGTTGTCGTTCAGTTCCTTCAGCTCGGCCTCATCGAACACGTGGTGGTGCACCGGACAGGCC
>NZ_JBAPRN010000085.1:0-15794 GCF_049281135.1 Mycobacterium sp.
GTGTTCAACGGCGCGGTCGGATTCCTCAACGCCTGCCAGGTCGCCGTCCAGATGATCGGCGCGGGAAAGACCGGACACGCGATGGTCGTCGCCTCCGAGACCGAGAACAACGCCGGCAGCGACAACCACCCCGCCTACGGCCTCAGCGAGGCGGGGTCGGCGGTGATCCTGTCACCGGCCAACGCCAACAAGGGATTTGGCCGTTTCGTGTTCCGCCACTACCCCGAGTACGCCGGTGCGCTCTGCACCTACACCCGACACTCCGACGGCCGGACGTGGCTGGAAATCGACCGCGACCCGGACTTGACCGAGCACTATCTGAACATCATCGCCGACGCGGTGGGCGAACTGCTCAAGCTCGAGGCGATCGCACCGTCCGACATCACCGCCGTGTTTCCGCCGCATCTGTCTCAGCCCCACCGCGAAGAACTGGCCACCCGGTTGGGGATTGCGAGTGCGCTTTTCGTCGTCCCCGCCACCGACACCGACCCGTTTTCTTCCTCGGTGCCGCAAGGGTTGCAGCACGCCTGGCGGCACGGACTGGTGGGGGCGGGCGACGTCGGCTTGATCGTGAGTGTCGGCTCCGGGCTTCAGGTCGGCTGCACCACCTACCGCTTCTGACGGCGGCTACTCGTCGCGTAACTGCGCTGCCAGCGCGGCCTGGGTGGTCTGCCACGCGGGACCGACCGCCGCCAACACCGCCGCCAGGATGGCGAGGACCGCATAACCAGTCGCTTCGGACGCCGGGAAGATCAGCGGAACGACCGCGCCCACGTCGACGATTGCGGCCCGCGCCACGGCTCCGATGATCGCGATGGACACCAGTCCGCCGAGAACGGCACCCGTTGCGCTCGCGATGACCGCCTCGATTGTTGTCACCGCGAAGACTGTGGCCGGGGTGGCGCCGAGCGCCTGGATCAGAGCGATCTCGCGGCGACGCCGGATTCCGAGCAGCAAAAGCGTCGAGGACACCGAGATGAAGGCGATCGCAAGCAGACCGTACTTCAGGGTGTTCAGCGGTGCGAGAAAGCGGGATTCACCGCTGACCACCGCGGATCGGTACCCGTTGGCGTCCACTTGCGTCAGCGGCTGATTGAAATGCCGGGCACGGATCTCGGCGGTCAACTGTTGCGGGCTGACGCCCGCGGCCGGCTTGACGAAAACCAGTCCGGCGGGCTGTGGACCGAAGATCTGCTCGGCGAGCGGATAGGACATCTGAATTCGGCGCCCGCCCACTTCAGGGGTGGCCACGATCGTCCCGACGACGACTCTGCGGGCGCTGGGTCCGCTGCCGAGCAGGATCGTGTCGCCGACGCGGACGCCGGTTTCCCGGGCCAGGATGCCCCCGACGACCAGTCGATTCGCCTCCACGCTTCGTCTCGGGGAGGGCCCCGCGAGCGCCCGATAAGAGAAGGTGGGCCGATCCTCGGCTCGCACGTAGGCCAACTCTCCGTTGGCCAGGGTGATCTCCACTTCCGCCATACGTTCGATGGCGCCTACCCCTGGCAGGGCCGCGAGTTTCGACATGCTGTCAGGCGAGAATTTCGCATCCGTCGAGCCCCAGTCGGTGAACCGGGTGGTGGTAAGCACAAGGCGTCCGGTCGCCTGTGCTTTCGCCACGGTGTCGACTCCATGGTCGATGGCGATCAAGAACCCGGACAGCAGCGTCGCGACGGCCACTGGCACCGCCACCGCACCTCCGATCGCGATCGTCCGCGATTGATCCGCGCGCAGTCCGGTGAACGCGATCGCGAGCGCCGCGCGGCGAATTCTTTCCGGTCGGAGCCGAATCAAGTCCAGGACTTCTGGGCCCATATAGGCCGCGGCCAGAAGCAAACCGACGATGGCGACGACGACCCCGCCGTTGGCGATCCCGGCTTGCCACGGCGCCAGCCCACCCGACCACGTCGCCCACCACACGGCGATCACGCCGGCTACGCCGATCGCCAGCAGCGTCACCACCTTGAGCCACACCCGCGCCGACTGGTTGTCCTCGTGGACGGCGCGGCCCGAAAGCTCGGTCGCGATAGGGGTTTTCGACGCCGACAGACTCGGTAAGAGCGCCGCGAGCACGGCAAGCAGGACCCCGATTACCAGCGCCGCCACGACGATGTTCGCTTCGACCACCACGGGAACGTTGACCCCGACGAACTGTTGCGTCAGCTCACTGGCACTGGCGACGACGGGGTGGGCGATGGCGATTCCGAGCAGAACTCCGATGACTGACCCTGAGGCGCCGAGCAACCCAGCCTCAGCAAGGAACCCGGCGAATGTGATCACCGGCGAGGCACCCAGAGCCGCGGCGATCGCGACTTCTCGTCGACGTTCTTGAATCGACAACCGGGTGAGTTGGGCGATCAGGATCACCCCAACCCCGATCGCGATCAGCGCGAAGATCGCCAGCAGCGGAAACAAGATGACGTTGACGTTGAACCCCGCGGCGGGATCGTTGCGGGTCAGCACCCGGTATCCCGGCCCAATTACGTCCAGCGCCCCGGCGATGCGGGCCTGGATGGCGGGCGCGTTGACGTGATCTGCCAGCGTGACGTAGACGGTGTCCACTCGGTCCCCGCGGGCGAACTGCGTCTTGGCTGCGCTGAGCGGTAACACGATGACACGGCCGTTGTTGACGTTGTCCAGCTGCGGGATCTGGGCGAGTCCGGATATCGGCAGTTGACCAGTGTCGGTCGCCAACATCGGGTGCGTACCCAACGAGCGGCCGAAGGACGTCGAGGTCGCCAACACCTGTGGCTCTTTTTGCCCAGCGGCGCACACTTTCGGGTCGATCATCCAACGAGCTGCGCAGTCGATTCCCAAGGCCAGCACAACGGTGTCGCGGCCGCCGTCACGCACCTGCGTGGCCGCGCGGATCACAGGGGCGAGCACGGTTACGCCTGAAACGGCCCGGGCGGCGCCGATAACCGCCGGCCCGATCCCACCCTGGGTGGCGGCGCCGACAATGCGCAGCGGCGCGGGGCCCGCGATCCGGTAACCGACATCATCGATGGCGGTGCGGACGCTGCTGGTCTCGATCATCACCGCGACGACAATGGCGACCCCGCCGCCGAGGGACAGCGCCGCGAGCAGCGCGCGAAGAGTGTGCCGTCGAATGGCCCGGAGGTTGATCAGCCGCAGGACGCTGACGGCGGCGGCTAGTGCGGTGTTCGCCATGCCGCGCCGTTGTGCCGAACTTGCCGCGCGTCGCTTTCGATGCGGCCGTCGAGGAGGGAGATCAGCCGGGGAGCTTCGTCGGCAATCGATCGATCATGAGTGACCAACACGATGGTCTGGCCTGCCGCGTTGAGGTCGTAGAGCGTCTCGATCACACGGCGGCCATTCGTGGTGTCGAGGTTGCCCGTCGGCTCGTCGGCGAGCACGACCTGAGGGGCCATGAACAACGCGCGAGCGATCGCGACGCGCTGCTGCTCACCCCCGGACAACTCCGCGGGCACCCGCTTGGCCATCCCGGCCATGCCGAACTGGTCCAGGAGTGAAACGGCCCGGTCGTACTGAGCGCGACCGCTCTGCCCGGCCAGCAGACTGGGCAGCATCACGTTCTCGGCCACGGACAACCCCGCCAGCAGGTTGAAGGACTGGAACACATACCCGATCCTGCGACCGCGTACGCCTGCCAGCTCACGAGCAGACAACTGGGCGACACTCACCTGGTTCACCAAAACCTCGCCGCTCGTCGGAGGCTCCAACAACCCGAGGATGCTCAGCAACGTCGACTTGCCCGAGCCCGAGGGCCCCACCATCGCGACGAATTCGCCTGCGGTGATCCGCAGATTGATGTCGTGGACGATCGGTATCGCCGTCGGGCCCGAACCGAACGATTTGTAGAGACCGCGGGCTTCCAGGACCACCGGCCCCGAATCCGCGGCTTGCAGGTTTCCCGCGACGGCGGCGCCTTGTTTGTGTCCGTTGAGGAAAGCGGTGGACGAGGCAAACAACGGCGAACGGGCCTGGCTCACGTCGGAGGCCCGTTCGGTTGCCGGTTGCTCGGGCGCGCTGACCGGAAGCGATGTCACTTCGGCCAAGGCAGGCATGATCAGCGGGATATCGACACCGGAACCGACCACGAACACACCTTGCGGACCGCCCTCCATCTCACCCGCGCCTTTGACGATCTCCGCGAGCGCGGCCACTGCTTCGTCGTCGTCATGCGGCAAAAATCGCCG
The DNA here is from genome assembly GCF_049281135.1 of Mycobacterium sp. Classification (GTDB taxonomy): domain Bacteria; phylum Actinomycetota; class Actinomycetes; order Mycobacteriales; family Mycobacteriaceae; genus Mycobacterium. The sequence continues at coordinate 4,182 of NZ_JBAPRN010000085.1, forward strand.
ACGCACATCGATGACCAATCCGTCAGCCGTACCGACCACCGCAAGGGTGGCGGTGTCCGGCTCGATGCACAGCAGCGCCGTGTGGTCGTAGCCGGCCGACTCGCCCGCCGTACGGGCCAACGCAAGTGCGGATGACGCCAAAGACGAATTGTTCGCGGATGCCAGCGCCGCGCCACGGGCCGGCCCCATGTCGGGCTGCTCGGGCGTACTGATCGGAAGCGATGTCGCCGCAACCAAATCCGGCATGATCAGTGGGACGTCGACACCGGAACCGAGCAAGAACACGCCCTGCGGGCCACCCTCGATCGCCTCCACACCTTTGACGATCTCGACGAGCGCGGCCAGCGCCGCGGCGTCGTCGCTCGGCAGAAACCGCCGTCGCACCTCCGCGATCGACTCGTCGTAGGTGTTCAGCACCGCCGAGGTCGCCGAATCCGGCTCGATACACAACAGCGCGATGTGCGTGTACCCGGCAGCCCGCCCTTCCGTGCGGGCCAACTCGATCGCCGACGACGTCAACAGCTCATTGTTCGCCGATGCCAGCGCCGCACCCCGGGCCAGCGCGGTCTCGGGCTGCTCGGGCGCGCTGACCGGAAGCGACGTCGCCTCAACCAGTGCGGGCATGATCAGCGGGACATCGACACCGGAGCCGACCACGAACACGCCCTGCGGGGCGCCCTCCATTGCACCCGCATCCCTGACGATCTCGACCAGCGCGCCCACCGCTTCGTCGTCGTCATGCGGCAGGAACCGCCGCCGAACCTCTACGACCAGCCCGTCTTCCGCGCCGACCACCGCAAGCGTCGCGACATCCGGCTCGATACAGAGCAGCGCCGTGTGGTCGTAGCCGGCTGACGCGCCTGCCGCGCGCGCCAATGCAACCGCGGAATGGAACGGCGACACCAGTAGGACGTTGTCGACCCTGCGCGTCGCCAGGCCCTCGCGCAGGGCCGTCGCCGTGGCGACATCGAGCCAGGCCACCCCGGCGGATCTCACCTGATAGCCGGCGCCGGCCACCGTTTCCCGGGTGATGAGGATGGTGGCGATGATCTGCTCGGTCGTGGTGTCAGACGGCAGGTCCGCACCATGCGCGATGTCGAAATTGCCATGGTTGACGGCGTCGCCGTCCGCCTTCGCCCCCGCTATCAGGACGGTGCGGACAGACGTTGGCGTCATGGAAACACCGAGCACAGCGTCCAGCACGTCTCCACAATAGTTTTGCCTGCTCGCGCTGTGTGCCGCCAGCGGTGCGCCGCATGTCGCCGCTGCATCGCTCACGACGATTCCGTTGAGCTGGACTCGACCGCTGTAGCTTTACGACAGATTATGTTGCAGCGCGGCAAAGTCCGCCGTCACCGGATCCTGGTCCGCCGTTGGTGTTGCAGGCCAACTGATTTCAGCTGGTGCTGTATGCCCAAGTGTCATACGTGCCGCCGGGCTCCGGGCACAGGTCCTGGTATGCAGCCAGCACGAACTGCGACGCTTGGTCGAAGGTCAGCGTTGGATGGTCTTGCACCAGGCCTGCGGCTATCTGTTCACCCTGCATCTGCCGAACCCAGAGCCTCCTGCACACGCTGTAGCCGTCTTCCAGCATCCCCGGATCCGTTCCGGTGATGCCCGCCGCCCGTGCGGCGGCCAAGAAGTCCGGGACGGCGCGAGGCGCCGGCACCGGGCTGGCGGCAGCTGGAACGGCCAAGCCGAGGGAAATGGCGGCTCCAGCAGCGCCGACGAGGATTTGTCTGATCATGACGATCTCCTGTTCATGTTTCATTCATCTTAGCGTTGTCTTTGATTAACTTTTGAGATGTCTGTGCTTAACCCTGGACAGGACCCTTGGTTGCGGGCTTTCCCACCCGTGCCGCGTGCCGGTTCGCAATGAACAAATGGCTCATCACCAGCACATTCATGTGCGCCCGACTCGGATGAACGCGCGCACACCCATGACCCACCCGGTGAGACGGCACGCGCCATCAGGTCGGCGCGGTCAGGTTTCGTGTGGTCTGGCCATATCGAAACCGCCCGTGACAAATGCGCGCGATTCGGCGCGATCAATCGGGGTCGGTGAGTGCCTTCAGATATTGAGGCCGCAGCGTGAACAGAGTTCTTCGGCGTTGACTTGCTTCAGGCCCGAGCGACACGGCGCGAAAACCGTACGGCCGACCTCCTCAGCGCATAACGCAGAAGAGGGTTCACGGATGCCGGCGATCAGAATCCCCCGTGAACGCAGCATGAGGGGCGCTGCGCGGCTGAAACTGTAGCGCAACAAAGGATTTCGGCAACACCGACCAGTCCGATCGCGGCGGACCTCAGCGCTACGACACCTATGCCTCGTGCAATGAGCGTACGAAACCAGCCACGCGCTGCAGCGTTGCGCAATTTGTGAAATGACTGCAAGTTTGCTGAGGCAGCACTTCTGGCCGACCCCTCAGCTCGGAGCGGGGGCAGTCCCGATCGACCTCAGTTCGACCAGGGGTAGGCAAACAACGGCCCGATGACCGCAGATGAGAGGAGCCACACCAATGCGCACAAGATCAGAAGCCAGATCGCTTGAGCCAAGAACCGCAGCTGGTTCGCCGAGGCCAACTCGAACCGGATGACGGAGCTCAGCCGGGCCAGATCGGCGGCGGTCAGGAACACTTTCCCGGTTCCGACCCTCAGCATGTAGCCGGGCGTCCCGCTGGGCCGGTCCAAGCGGATGAGAAGGAGCCGATCCCCGTCGCTGTCTCGCAGGCCGACGAGGCTGGTTAGCTCCGGTCGTCGCACGGCATTCCCCTTAGGTTGGAGTGGGACTTCCTGTGCTTGGGGCGCCCATGCTACTCGTCGCGATGAATACGAGCAATACTTTGTCTCACAAGCGATTTCGGATCGCCGCGAGATACTGCTGTCAACCTCCCACGTCGCCAGCTTGGGCGAGCCTGACTCGGAGTCGCCTTAGGTGCAAAAATACTGCCTGTTGAGCACACAATTCGACGGTGGCGAGTAAGCGCCGGTCAGCACGCCTCTGAGACCACCTGTGGCTGAACCACCGGGCGCGATGACGCGATTCCAATTCGCGGGGGTGAGAACGTAGTGCGTGCCAGACTGTGCAAGGGTGCTATTCCAGGTGTGCGAGACGGATTCGCCTATCGGCAAGTCGAATTCAAGCCTCCAATCGGATAGCGGCACCGTGCTCGAGTTGGTGATGGTGAAGTGGGCGATGAAGCCGGTCTGCCACGCATGTTCCACCGACAACGTCGCCGTGGCCGCAGCCGCATGAGCTACAGGGGTGATGGCGAGTCCGAGGATGGCAATTAGCAGTGCCGAGAGGGTCGCGTGAAGCGCTGTGCGCCAGCGCTTCACGTAGTCATCCACTGCGGCCATAGCAGCCGACACTAAAGCCCGACAGGCGATATCGTCCGTCGCCTCGCGGGTACGCTGCAGTACCTTTGCTCAACTGAAACCGACACGAAATTTTTGGCGTCGCTCCGCCCTGGCCCGTATACCGGCCCGCCGCACGCGAACCTGTAGACGTGGAGACCATCCGGCGAGGACGGCGTGGCCACAGGCGAGCGCTCCCGCTGGGAAGGTCTGCCGCTTCCAGCCGTTTTCGGAGTAGTGCGTGATATCTTCAGCTTCGTTTTCAGGATTAACTAAGGTGCTGATATGGGCGTTTTCGCGTGCCTTCGAGGTCTCGCCGCCATCACGGTCGCCGGCTCACCGCTGCTACTGCCGATAGCGCCGCTACTCGCCGTGCAGTCGAGTGCGGTCCGGCTGGCCAGCACTGACGCAGCGGATTCGCCGCTCGGGGATGGCACGGCACTGCTAATGGGCGGAACCAGTATCCCGCAACCGAGCCAGCTCTACCTCGATGCCGCTGACACGTTGTATCTGCAGCCGCGTGGATTCGGTGGCACCCTGCAATCGTTGTTCACCCCGGAGGATGCAAGTCCCACGTCGGAAACGCGGGGCGAGCAGATTCTCGACTCCACGATTCTGCAGAAGTTCGACACGGGAGACGTCAGCGCGCAAAACCCTCTCGTGGTGTTTGGCTACTCGCAGAGCGCCTCGATCTCCTCGGCTGTGATGCGTGAGCTGGCCGGTCAGGGTGTGCCAAGCAACGATGTGCACTTCGTACTGATCGGCGATCCTGACAACCCTGCTGGAGGTTCGGAGGTGACGAACAGCGACCTCTCCCCGCAATATCTCATGGCCAACGTCGCGACTCCGAACGATCTGTATCCGACAGACGTGTACACCCATGAATACGACGGTGTCGCCGATTTTCCGAAGTATCCGATCAACCTGCTCTCGGACCTCAACGCCACGTTGGGCTTCATCTACGAGCACGGCACATATTTGAGCCTCACACCCGAGCAGATCAGCGATGCAATCCAACTGCCGACGACGGCGGCTGACACCATGGTCAACTACTACATCATTCCGGCCGAGAGTCTGCCGTTGCTGGATCCCCTGCGATTGATCCCGATCATCGGACAGCCCCTATACGACCTGCTCGAACCCGACGCCAAAATTCTGGTGGACCTCGGCTACGGCAGCATCGACCAGGGGTGGGCGTCAGGAGATGCCGACCTCGTCAGCGCTTCCGGATTATTCCCGACTGACCTGAATTTCGACGATGTACTAACTGCGCTGGGCAACGGCCTGCAGCAAGGGGCCAGTGACTTCATCGCCGATTTAGGCAACCCGGACACGTACCAAATCACGCCCCTGGTAGACAATCCGTCGTTGTCGGAGGTCGCGGACGCGGGGTACCTCTACGGCTTCCTCGACACTCCAAACCCGACGCCGACCGATGCCCTGCAGGGCATTATCGAACTGGTTCAGGCGTTCACCGCCATGACATGAGGTAGTCATGGACGAACTAGTTCAACGGATCGTTCGGGCGACCTCGACGCCTCTTTGGACGAGATGCTGCGAATGTGCGTCTCACCCGGACGTCCCGGTCTCGGCTGAATACCATCCCAAGTCCATCAGACATTTCGCCGGACTCAAGAGGGCACACTCATCTGCTTGAAATCGATTGGGTCAACCACCCATCGGGTGATACCTATGGTGACCGACAAGCAACGGCAAATTGGCTACTCAAAAGAACCGCTCTGGAATCCTGCACGCCGCCGAGCGCCGGCCGGGGTGCTTCACGCAGGCGCTCCGTGGCTTCAGTGTCGGGTAGCACGCAGCGTTGTGCTGTTGAACGACAACCCGCAGCTGTCGCCTATTGGCCGAAACGCGCACCCCACAGCGCCGATCGCTCTAAGTTCGGTGCCATGACGGGAGTGGGTACGGCTGAGCCTGCGTCGTCGCCTGCAACGATGACGGCGTTTGTGCTCGCACTCGCGGGTCGAGTGCCGCCGCTGGATCAACGAATACGAGACCAAATCAGGCACGACGACGTCACCATCGAGCTAGCCCGGCGACTTGCGCACGAGCCGTTCGTGCAGTCGATCACGCTGTCCAATGCCGACGATCCGCAGCTCGACGAGCCCACAGTGTTGGTGTTCTCCGCCGAATCGTGGGCACACAGTCGGTCGGCGCTCGATGTTGTTCCGCCAGGCGAGCGTGCACGCCAGGCGGCGTTGTGGCACACTGCCGTTCCGCTAGCAGACGGCGGCTACCTTCTGACCCCGGACCCGGACCGGCCCGACGCGGTCTCCTTTTATCGCGCGACCCGCGATGACCGTCGGGAGGCGTTCCAGTTTCGCGCGGGCACCGTGTTCCGCCGCGGGTACAACGAAATCGTGTGGCAGGAACGTGACGACCGCTGTCACCTCATTCGCTATTTCAGCGGCATACTGGAGTGCCACCGCGTCGAATGCGACGATGACTGCAATGGGGCAATCCAGGTGGATCCCAACACCGGAGCCCAATCGTTGCCGTGCGGTTGCCCCTGATGTTGGCCATCTTGGGAGTCATCCTCGCCGCTGCCGGAGCTGCCATACCCGTGGTGCTGTATATCCGCGAGGGTGGCGCGAAGATCACGGTGTCAGGCCAGTTCGACAAGACCGGGTTCGTGGAAGTAGTGATCGCCAAACGAGGACGGGCAGCCACACAAATCGAATCCCTCGAACTTGTGCGCGCCGGCACCAACACGCGGCTATCAATTATGTCCCGGTCGAAAACCGGCCCGATCCCATTCGGGGCAGGTCACGGCGAGGAGCGTGTCTACTTTAAGCTCACCACCGGGGCAACCAAAACCGATGCCATCGAGGCGCTGGTGCGACACGGGGGAAAATCCCACCGGGTCACCGTCGCATGGACAGATCGACACATCGTCCCTCAGGACGGCACGGAAATGATCGATCTTCGACAGCCCGCCCAGACGTCTGAAGCCAAGGCGGCAACGGCACAAGACAGCGCCCAGCGTGAGCCCAAAGCCCGGCCTGCAGACACGCCACCCGGCCATGCCGAAGACGAGGACTGAGCGCTCCCGCCATCTCGGCGTCCACGCGAAACGCTCACGCCTGACTCGCGCGTCGTCGCCGCAGAACCGCCACCCAACATGGCTGCGCCGCGCCAACCGCGTGCTGAAGATGTGGCTTGCGCCTAGTACTACTACTACTGTCGAGATGCAGCGAAGATTGCCAAGACACGCCTGGCTACTTTGACAAGGCCTCGGCGTGTCACGAGAGCTTGCTAATCTTCGCTGCATAACGCCAGGTCAGTAAAATGGCGGCGCTTTGCAGCAGTCTGTTGTTCGACGCTTGCTGGAGTCCGCCAACCGCTTTCGGCCTCGCGAGCGGTCTTGATGTCGACCTCGTCAACGTCGCTGGCGTTGTCGACGATGGTGTTGGATAGTTTCGCAGCGACTGCTCGGCGTCAGAGCAGCGCCCGAACCCAGCGGCCTGGGTTGGTCTCCACTTCTATCCTCGCGGTTGGAGATCCACGAGGCGGGTAGCGGCGGCCGCGCTCAGGGGAGTAGCGCGGTGGGTATCATCGTCGACCTGCACGATGACGGTGCGGGCGAGGGCTACACATCGGTCTCGTTGAAACAGGGCCTGCGCCAGTGTGAATGAGGTGCGGCCGACGGATTCAACGCTCGTGCCGATCGCGACCTCACCGGGCCAGGTCAACTCACCGCGGAAGTCGAGCTCGAGACGGGCAATGACGAACGATTTGTGTGGTTCAACGATGGCTTCGTCGGGAGCGTAAAGGAGTTCTACGCGCCCGGTTTCCAACGCGGTTGAAAAGACTGAATTGTTGACATGCCCTTGCCGATCAGTATCCGCGTAGCGCAACTTGTCGTAGGCACGCAAGGGAAACTGTGAGAGCGTCGGGGCGTCGTCCAATCGGGTGTCCTTGTCTCGGACTATCGCTCGCCGGCGAATGTCGCGACGTGGTCGATAGCGGTGCTGAGCGCGGTCTCCAAAGGTTCGCCGTCGCGCTGCACCTTGGCGAGCAGCAGTCCGCCTTGCAGCGAGGTCAGCAAAGCCGTGGCGAGACCGTCGACATCAGCGCTGTCGACCAGCCCGCCGCGGTCACGGATGGCGGCGAGGCCGCCGCGGATGGCGGCTTGCCAGCGCCGATAGCCCGCCACGACGTCTTCTCGTGCCGCGCTGTCATTCTCGGCCAGCTCACTAGCCAACGAGCCCAGCGGGCATCCACCGCGAAACCCGTTGCTCCGTTGAATGTCCACGATGGCCGCAGCCCAGCTGCGCAGCGCTTCTAGCGAATCGAGCCGCGCCAGCATCGGTTCCTGAAACCCAAGGATCGCGTCTGCCTGATATTCGATGACCGCGCGGGTGAGCGAGCGCTTATCAGCGAAGTAGTGGTAGAGCTGCGACGCGCTGACGCCGGCCGCGGCCTGAACGTCCTCGGTACTGGTCCCGGCGACGCCGCGTTCGTAGACCAGCACCGCCGCGGCGGCCACGATGCGATCCCGGGTGGCCTGGCCTTTCCGGGTAATCATCGGACGATTCTACGTTTTTGGAGTTGACAATCCAAAAACAAAGGAGTTTTCTGGAGGAATCAATCCAATCGACCTGGCGGAGACGTAGATGACGATGCACACACCCACGATCAGCGAGCAGGCACACGCCTTGGCTGCCGGTTCTGCGGCGAACTTGCCCGCGGACGTCATAGCCGCCTTTACCGCCGATCAAGCTGCATTGGAGGCTCGGGGTGTACCGCAGAACGTCGCGGCGCCTGGATCTGAGATGCCCGACGGCGACATGCTCGACGTTCATGGTGCCCCCACATCGTTGGCGCGATTGCGCGGCGGGCGGCCATCGGTCCTGGTGTTCTATCGCGGAGCGTGGTGCCCCTACTGCAACATCGCGTTGCGCACCTACCAAGCTGAATTGGTTCCCGCGCTCGGCGAACGCGGCTTCGAATTGATCGCCATCAGCCCACAAAAACCCGACGGTTCGCTGACTTCCGCCGAATCCAATGAACTGACCTACTCGGTGGCGTCAGATCCAGGCAATCACATCGCCACCGCCCTGGGAATTCTGACCGAACCATCCCCCGATTCAATTGCCGCACAGGTCAAGTTGGGACTGGACCTCACCGAGGTGAATGCCGACGGTGACAAAGCGCTGCCGATGCCCACCGTCGTCGTCGTCGACGCGGCGGGCATCATCCGGTGGATCGACGTGCACCCCAACTACACCACCCGCAGCGAGGTGCCCGACATCCTGGCCGCCGTCGACGCGGTGAGCTGAAACCCCTGCCTCACAACGCGTTCCTCATCACCGGCGCCAACGCAGGACTCGGCAAAGACGTGGCGCGGCAGTTGGCGCTGCGCGCTGACGTCGACTCCATCCATCTGGCCTGCCGCGACCAGGCCAAGGCAGAGGCGGCGCAAGCCGACCTGCAACGGATCACGGGTCGGCCGGTCTTCGAGATCCTGATTATGGATACCGCAGACCTGGCCTCGGTGCGTGCGGCGCTCGCTGCCATTAACCAGCCGCTGCGGGCGGTCCTGCTCAACGCCGGTGGCGCCGGCGGTCCCACGCCCATGGCACGCACGGTCGAGGGAGCGACGACGATCTTTGCGTCCAACGTGCTCGGTCACGCGGTTCTGCTGGAAGGCCTACTCGATGCGGGATTGCTGACCTCGGCGGCCGTGCTGACCGGAAGTGAGGCCGCACGAGGAGTACCCAAACTGCGGATGAAACGGCCGACATTTGCCACCCGGTCGGTTGAGGAGTTCGCGTCGGTCATTGACGGATCATTCTTCCACGACCGCAAGGTCGATCCCATGCTCGCTTACGGCCAGGTGAAGTATCTCGGAGCGCTGTGGATGTCTGCGCTGGCACGAAAACATCCCGACCTTCGGCTGCTCACCGTAAGCCCGGGAAACACGTCGGGCACCGACGCGCTCAGAGACATGGCCAGGGTGCCCAGGGTAATCATGCAGCGCATCGTAATGCCTTATATCGGACCGATGTTCGGCATTGCGCATCCCCTGGAAGTCGGCGCGAAGCGACTCCTCGACGCCCTGGTCGGCGATGGCCTGCGCAACGGAGGGTTCTACGCGAGCGCGGCGAAAACGCTGACCGGACCGCTGGTCGACCAATCCGCCATCGTCGCCGACTTCGCCGACGAGACGACCCAAGATCACGCCTACCAGGCGATCCATCGCTTCATAGAGAAGCCCAGTGACCATGTCACGCCGGCTGATACCGCGACGGTCGACCCCAACTTGGACGAGGAGTAGCACTGTGAGCACACAGGCCCGCACGCATTCTGCCGACAAGCGCGCCGACCTCGACTTCTACTTCGATCCGGTCTGTCCGTTCGCCTGGATGACCAGCAAGTGGGTCCGCATGGTGGCCGAGCAGCGTGACTACACGGTGGACTGGCGGTTCATCTCATTGCGAATGATCAACGCGCACATCGACTACGACGCCCATTTTCCGGTCGGCTACGAGGACGGGCACACCGCCGGGCTCAGGCTGCTGCGGGTTGCCGCGCGCGCCAGGATCGACTACGGCCCCGAAGCGGTCGGGCCGCTGTACCTCGCCATGGGACGACGGATATTCGACGGCGCGCCCGACGGCCGGCCTGACTCACTTACCGACCAAGGTTCGCGAGGCTTTCTGGAACCGATTCTGCTGGACGCCGGACTGCCGGTCGAGCTGGTGAGCGCCCTCGACGATACGACGTTGGACGGGGTGCTGCGCGCGGAGACCGACCAAGCGCTGGCGTTGACCGGCAAGGATGTCGGGACGCCGATCCTGCATTTCCGCCCGCCCACCGGCGTGGCCTTCTTCGGCCCGGTGATCAGCCGCCTTCCTCGACCGGAGGAGTCAGTTCAGCTCTGGGACAACGTGATCGGGTTGGCCACCTTTCCTGGCTTCGCCGAGCTCAAGCGCAGTCTGCGCGAGCGGCCGCAGCTTGCGAGCTTCGGCGTCGACCCCGAGGGTACGGGCATCGTGGAGGACTGGCACGGCGGCAGCCGACGTACCAAGAAGTAGCACCGGTCAACGCTTGGGTGAGTGGGCTCCTGTGACGACTGCAACTCGTGCAAATGCCGTCAGGAGTTGCCGGCCAACGGTAATCGAACCTCGAAACGCGCACCAGCGTCCAGGTTGCGCGCCGACAGCGTGCCGCCGTGGGCCTGCACCAGTCCCGCCGCGATAGCAAGCCCGAGACCCGACCCACTGGGCAGCGACGAATCAGTCCGTGGCACACGGCCGTTGGAGCCGCGGTAGGCGACGTCGAACACCCTGGGCAGATCGGCTTGGTCGATACCGACACCGGTGTCATCGACGCGCGCCCACGCCCCCTGCTCATCGTGGCCCAGTGCCAGCTTGACTCGTCCGCCGTGCGGAGTGTGCGCGATCGCGTTGGCCACCAGATTCGACAACACCCGTACCAACGCCCGCTCGCTGCCGATCACCCACACGGGTTCATCGGGCAGATTGACCTGCAGCGCCACCCCGGCCCGTTCGGCGACAATCCGATGAACGGCCACCACATCGTCGACGACCTCGTCGAGTGCCACCGTGTCGTGCGCGGGTTGCACCGCCCCGGCGTTGATCTTCGACATTTCGAACAAGTCGTCCACCATCTCCGACAGCCGGATTGATTCCTGTTCAATATGTTTGGCTTGCTCACGCGCTTCGTCTTGGTTCACCACGCCGTCGGCGATCGCCTCGGCTACCGCACGGATACCGGCCAGCGGTGTGCGCAGATCGTGACTGACGAAGGCCACTAGGCGGCGCCGGGACTGCTCGGCTGACCGTTCGGAATCCCGGATCTCCTGTTCCCACACCGTTCTACGGGCCTGGTAACGCGCCAGCAGCACCGCGGCAGGTATGGTCACGACCGACACGACAACCAGCACCACCGCGGTGCGCTCGAACGTTTCAGTGATCATGAAGCCGCTGGCGCCAAGCACCCCGGTCAAGGTGGCCAGGGCGGGAATCAGCACCAGCGCCACCATGCTCACCGCCAGCGACCACGACCGGGCGAGCCGGATGGTCAGCGCTCCGGCCAACACCACCGGAACTGAGCAAGCCAGTGCCCAACCGGCGATCTCCCACAGGTCACTGGTCGGCATCTGATGTCTGCTCCTCCCGCCACAGGTAGCCACGGCCCCAGACAGTCTGAACCCGGTGGGCGTCACCGAGTTTGGAGCGCAGCCGCTTGATGTGCACGGTGACCGTCGAT
>NZ_JBAPRN010000086.1:0-5213 GCF_049281135.1 Mycobacterium sp.
ATCCTGAGCACCTGATCGCCGCCGATCTGACCTGGCTGCTGTCCCGCTGGACGTGCGTGTTCGGTACGCCGGCGTGTCAGGGCACCGTCGAAGACCGTCCCGACGACGGCTGCTGCTCGCACGGCGCGTTCCTCTCCGACGACGACGACCGGGCCCGTCTGGACGACGCTGTGGCCCAGCTCACCGACGACGATTGGCAGTTCCGCGAAAAAGGCTTGGGCCGCAAGGGTTATCTCGAACTCGACGAGCACGAGGGCGAAGAGCAATTCCGCACCCGCAAATACAAGGGCGCGTGCATCTTCTTGAACCGGCCCGACTTCCCCAATGGACAGGGCTGCGCACTGCACACCAAGGCGATCAAACTCGGCGTGCAACCGCTGACGATGAAACCCGATGTCTGCTGGCAGTTGCCGATCCGCCGCAGCCAGGAATGGGTGACGCGGCCGGACGGCACCGAGATCCTCAAGACCACCGTCACCGAATACGACCGCCGCGGCTGGGGCGCCGGCGGCGCCGACCTGCACTGGTACTGCACCGGTGACCCGGCCGCCCACGTCGGCGCCGAGCAGGTGTGGGTGAGCATGGGTCCCGAACTCACCGAGTTGCTCGGCGAGAAGGCCTACGCCGAACTCGCCGCAATGTGCAAGCGGCGCAGCGGTTTAGGCCTCATCGCGGTGCACCCGGCAACCCGGGCCGCCGAATAGCGGCCCGCCCGCCGTCTCAGCCCTCCAGCTTGTAGCCCAGGCCGCGCACCGTCACCAGATGAATCGGGTTGGCCGGGTCGGACTCGATCTTGGACCGGAGCCGCTTGACGTGCACGTCGAGTGTCTTGGTGTCGCCGACGTAGTCGGCACCCCACACCCGGTCGATCAACTGGCCACGAGTCAACACCCGGCCGCTGTTGCGCATCAGGTATTCGAGTAGGTCGAATTCCTTGAGCGGCAACGTGATTGCCTCGCCATTGACCGATACGACGTGACGCTCGACGTCCATGCGCACCGGACCGGATTCCAGCACGCCGTCGGTGACCTCGGAGTCGTCGTCACCGCCACGGCGCAGCACCGCGCGGATCCGGGCGATCAGCTCGCGCGCCGAATACGGCTTGGTGACATAGTCGTCGGCGCCCAGTTCGAGCCCGACCACCTTGTCGATTTCGCTGTCACGCGCCGTCACCATGATCACCGGCACGCTGGAACGTGACCGCAGTTGTTTGCACACATCAGTGCCCGACATACCCGGCAACATCAGGTCAAGCAGCACGATGTCGGCGCCGGCGCGGTCGAACTCGGCCAGCGCCGACTGCCCGTCGGTCACGACGGTGGCCTCGAAGCCCTCCTTGCGGAGCAGAAACGCCAGCGGATCCGCCAACGATTCTTCGTCCTCCACGATCAGAACACTCGTCACGAGCGCAACTCCTCCATCGTCAGCACAGTGTTCATTGGCGCGACTCCTCCTCATCGCTTCGCTCTGCATCGTCGTACGCGCGGCTCATCGGTGTAGTTCTTCCTCTCGTTGGGGCTCCCGTTGGGGCTTCATGGGGCGCAATTCGCGCTCTGGTGCTAGTTCAGGTGGCTCGTAGACGCCCTCGTAGGCCGGAATCGACAGGGTGAACGTGGACCCGGTGCCCAGTTGACTCCACAGCCCGATGCTGCCGTTGTGGTTCGCCGCGACGTGCTTGACGATGGCCAATCCGAGGCCGGTGCCGCCGGTGGCTCGCGAGCGGGCCTTGTCGGCGCGGAAGAACCGCTCGAAGACCCGCTCTTGGTCTTTGCGATCGATCCCGATACCCCGGTCGGTGACCGAGATCTCGATATTGTCGCCGCGGCGACGCCGGCTGATCGACACCAGCGAACCGGGCGGCGAGTAAGCGATCGCGTTGGACACCAGGTTGGCCAGCGCGGTGACCAGCAGGGCCTGTTCGCCGTGCATCCGCAGGCCACTGGCATCGTCAGTGCGCACGACGATGTCGGCGTTCTCGGCAGGCACCTTGTGGCGCGAAATCGCCTCGGAGACAACGGAGTCAACATCGACGGCGCCCATGTCCGGCAGGCGCTCGGCACCCTGCAGCCTGGACAGCTCGATCAGCTCGCTGACCATGTTGCCCAGCCGGGTGGCTTCGACGAGCACCTTCTCACCGAACCGGCGGACCGTCTCCGGGTCGTCCGCCGACGACAGCAACGCCTCGGCGAGCACCGACATCGCTCCGACGGGCGTCTTGAGCTCGTGGCTGACGTTGGCCACGAAGTCGCGCCGAGTGGCCTCCATGCGTGCGTATTCGGAGTGGTCGTAGACGAAGACCACGGCGAACCGCCGATCTTGCTCGCTGAGCAGTCGCGCCTGTCCGTGCACCGACACACCCGAGCGTCCGGGCACCTGGCGCTTGCCGGGCAACAGGTCGAACTCGACGTCGGCGCCGTCGGCCAGCGTCTTGCGGGCCGCCTTCCACGCCTCGTCGTCGAGCTGCCGCTCGCGGACCAGGCCGAGCTCCTTGGCCCGGCCGTTGTGGTAGACCACGTCGCGGTGCCGGTCGACGACAGCGGCTCCCAGGGGCATCAGCGCGACGATGCGTTCCAGCATCTGCGCGACGGTGATTCCGGCCGCTTCGACCGTAACCCGCTGCCGTCGCTGGATCGCCCGCGGCGCCAAACGGGCGCCGACGGTGAATCCGACGGCCAGGGCCGTAACGAACAAAACCCCGGCCAGTGACAGGGCCGAGTACACGGTCACGTGAAAAGCTTACAAATACGGTGAACGCCAACCCAGCAGCACAAGGCCAAAATTGGTCATGTCACACGCCATGAGACAGGTGTTCGGGGGCCGTTCACCCCGCGTTTGCCCCGTTGCGCTGATCAGGCACTTATTTCGCGCCTTGGCTGGCCACCGCGGCCGCGCCGGCGGCCGCCGCATCCGGGTCGAGGTAGCTCCCGCCGGCCACTAGCGGGCGCATGTCGGCGTCCAGGTCGTAGCGCAGCGGAATGCCGGTCGGAATGTTGAGGCCGGTGATGTCGTCGTCGGACATGCCGTCGAGGTATTTCACCAGCGCGCGCAGCGAGTTGCCGTGCGCGACGATCAGTACCGTCTTGCCAACCCGCAGGTCAGGCACGATGACGTCGGTGAAATAGGGCAGGAAGCGAGCCACCACGTCGGACAGGCATTCGGTCAGCGGGCCGCCGCCGATATCGACGTAGCGGGGGTCGGCGTCCTGGCTGTACTGGCTGCCCTTCTCGATGGGCGGCGGCGGGGTGTCGTAGCTGCGCCGCCAGGTCATGAACTGCTCGTCGCCGTAGCGGTCCCTGATCTCGGCCTTGTCCAGGCCCTGCAGCGCGCCGTAGTGCCGTTCGTTGAGCCGCCAGGTGCGGTGCACCGGGATCCACAGCCGATCGGCGGCGTCGAGTGCGAGGTGCGCGGTGGTGATCGCGCGGCGCAGCAGCGACGTGTAGAGAACGTCGGGCAACAGCTTGTGTTCGGTCAGCAACTCGCCGCCGCGCACCGCCTCGCCGCGGCCCTTGTCGGTCAGGTTGACGTCCACCCAGCCGGTGAACTGGTTACTGGCGTTCCATTCGCTTTCGCCGTGGCGGAGCAGCACCAACGTGCCCGTGTCACCCATGACCGCCAGTCTCTCACCCCGCGTGAGGTGGCCACCCAGGACATCGGCGCACGGTGAGACGCGTCACAAGGGTTTCGTCCGTACTGACACCCATATACAGTTATGCCGTAATCGAGTATCACAATGTGGTGAGGAGGATGCGATGAGCGAGAACACGACATGCGTGATCGTCGGCGGTGGTCCGGCCGGGATGATCGCAGGGCTACTGCTGGCGCGCGGTGGGGTGGACGTCACCGTGCTGGAAAAGCACGCGGACTTCCTCCGAGACTTCCGCGGCGACACCGTGCATCCGTCGACGCTGCGACTGCTCGATGAGATCGGCCTGTTCGAGCAGTTCGACGCGCTGCCGCACACCAAGCTCACCGGCTGGGGGCTGGATCTGCCCAACGGAGGAAAAGCGCCGATCATCGATTTCACCCGGTTGCGGCTGCCGCACCGCTACATCGCGATGGTGCCGCAATGGGATCTGCTCGACCTGCTCGCCGAAGCCGGCGAGAAAGAGCCGACATTCACCCTGCGGATGAGCCATGACGTCACCGGGCTGCTCTACGAGCACGGTCGCGTGGTCGGCGTCCGCTATGCCAGCCCCGACGGGCCCGGCGAACTGCGCGCCGACCTCACGATCGCCTGCGACGGGCGTTGGTCGCTGTGCCGCCGCGAGGGAGGACTCGTCCCGCGCGAGTACCCGGTCAGCGCCGACGTCTGGTGGTTCCGGCTGCCGAAGGCCGACGGCATCGGAGACACCTTGCTGCCCCGATTCAAGGACGGCCAGTTCCTCGGGGTCATCCCTCGTCAGGACTATCTGCAGATCGGCTACTTCCTGCGCAAAGGAGCCGACGCCCAACTGCGGGCCCGCGGCATCGAGGCGTTGCGACACGACATCGTCAACGCCATCCCCGAGCTGGCCGAAGCGGTCAACAGCCTTGAGATGGACGACGTCAAGCTGCTCGACATTCGGCTCAACCGGCTGCGCCGCTGGTACACCGACGGGCTGCTGTGCATCGGCGATGCTGCACACGCCATGTCGCCGGCCGGCGGCGTCGGCATCAACATGGCCGTCCAGGACGCCGTGGCTGCGGCCAGGCTCCTCGCGGCACCGCTTCGCGAACACCGCGTCACCGCTGACGATCTGGCCGCCGTGCAGCGCCGCCGCGAGTTCCCCACGGCGGTTACCCAGACATTTCAGCGCTTCATGCACGCGCTGATGTTGCGCGCGATGGAGTCCGGCAAGACGCCGTCCCCCGACAAGTCGCTGTACATCCTGGCCCGCTTTCCGCGGCTGTCCGCGATTCCCGCCTACCTGATGGGCGTCGGCGTCCGGCCGGAACACGCTCCGACATTCGCCCGGCGGGCACAGCAACCGGTCTCGGCGCTGCCTTCTGGCGAAAAGGATTGATGCTCATGGTATTTCCGTCTCGGTTCGCTCCGCTGACCGGGTAGCGTCCATGCCTGTGTCAACGGTCAACGAGGTGCCCACCGATGTGGTCGAGGCCGCGCTGCGTGCCGCCGAGCACCTCGGGCGCGACGTGGCCGACGTTCCGCTGATCGCCATCGCGCGCGAGGCCGGCATGTCGCGCAGCACGCTGGTGCGACGGCTGAACGGCTC
>NZ_JBAPRN010000087.1:0-2722 GCF_049281135.1 Mycobacterium sp.
GTGATGGCGGGCACCTCGCCGCGTCGCGCGCTGTCCGAGCTGATGCGCCGCGGCACCAAGAACATGACCGGAGCCGACCGGCTGGCCGCGGAGGCCAATCGTCGGCGACGAGAATTGCTGCGCGAGAACAACTTAGACGGCACCCTGCAGGAGATCAAAAAGCTGCTCGACGATGCGGTGCTGGCTGAGCGCAAGGAATTGGCGCGCGCGTTGGACGACGACGCGCGCTTCGGGGAGCTGCAACTGGATGCGCTTTCGCCGTCGCCGGCCAAAGCCGTGCAAGAGCTTTCCGAATACGACTGGCGCAGCGACGAGGCGCGACAGAAGTACGAGCAGATCAAAGATCTGCTCGGTCGTGAGATGCTCGACCAGCGATTCGCCGGCATGAAGGAAGCGCTGGAAGGCGCCACCGACGAGGACCGTCAGCGCGTCAACGACATGCTCAACGACCTCAACGACCTGTTGGACAAGCACGCGAAAGGGCAAGATTCCCAACAAGATTTCCAGGACTTCATGGACAAGCACGGCGAGTTCTTCCCGGAGAACCCGCAGAATGTCGAGGAGCTGCTGGACTCGCTGGCCAAGCGGGCGGCGGCCGCTCAGCGGTTCCGCAACAGCCTGAGCCCGGATCAGCGCGCCGAGTTGGATGCGTTGGCGCAGCAGGCATTCGGCTCCCCGGCGTTGATGCAGGCGCTGGATCGACTTGACTCCCACCTGCAAGCGGCCCGGCCCGGCGAGGACTGGGACGGCTCATCGCAGTTCTCCGGCGACAACCCGCTGGGCATGGGTGAAGGCGCGCAGGCGCTGGCCGACATCGGCGAACTGGAACAACTCGCCGAGCAGCTGTCGCAGGCCTATCCGGGCGCGACGATGGACGACGTCGACCTCGACGCGCTGGCCCGCCAGCTCGGTGACCAGGCCGCCATCGACGCCCAGACACTGTCCGAACTCGAGCGTGCGCTGGTCAATCAAGGCTTCCTCGACCGAAGCTCGGATGGCCAGTGGCGGTTGTCGCCGAAGGCGATGCGGCGGCTCGGCGAGACAGCATTACGTGATGTGGCGCAGCAGCTTTCGAGCCGTCGCGGCGAGCGCGAACTGCGACGCGCCGGAGCCGCCGGTGAGCTGACCGGTGCAACCCGGCCCTGGCAGTTCGGCGACACCGAGCCGTGGAACGTCACGCGGACGCTCACCAACGCCGTCCTGCGGCAGGCCGGCACCCAGGCGGACAACCGAGAGTCGTCGATTCGCGTCACCGTCGACGACGTCGAGGTGTCCGAGACCGAGACCCGCACGCAGGCTGCGGTCGCGCTGCTGGTCGACACGTCGTTCTCGATGGTGATGGAGAATCGCTGGTTGCCGATGAAACGCACGGCGCTGGCGCTCGATCATCTGGTACGAACCCGATTCCGTTCAGATGCGTTGCAGATCATCGCTTTTGGCCGCTACGCGCGAACCGTGACCAGCGCGGAGCTGATGGGCCTGGAAGGCGTGTACGAGCAGGGCACCAACCTGCATCACGCACTGGCTTTGGCCGGGCGGCATCTGCGCCGGCATCCCAATGCGCAGCCCGTCCTGCTGGTGGTCACCGACGGTGAGCCGACCGCGCACCTGGAGGACACCGGCGACGGTAGGGGTGCCGCTGTGTTTTTTGACTACCCGCCGCATCCGCGGACCATTGCCAACACCGTGCGCGGCTTCGATGAGATGGCCCGGTTGGGCGCGCAGGTGACGATCTTCCGATTGGGCAGCGACCCGGGGCTGGCCCGTTTCATCGACCAGGTTGCGCGTCGTGTCGAGGGCCGAGTCGTCGATCCCGATCTCGACGGGTTGGGTGCGGCGGTGGTCGGTGACTACCTACGCAGCCGCCGGCGATAGTTCAACGGGTTAGCGCTGGGTCTTGCGGTTCTTCCGCCGGATACTGACGCCGCCCCACAGCGAGAAGCCGTGGATCCGCACGGTCGGCGCGCCGGGGGTGCCTTCGCCCGTGACGTTGTGGTCGAACCCACCCATCACGCCGTGCCCCTTGATCTCGACGTTGACTTCGGGCGGCAACAGGATGGTCTGCCCGCCCATGATCGAGGTCGCGTGGATCTCGACGTCGGTGGAGGTGAAGTCGGCGTAGCGCAGGTCGATCACGCCGCCACCCCACAGCGCGAACGTCGTCAGCTTCTTGGGGACATTCCAGCGGCCGCGCCGCTCGAACGCGCTCATGATGGCCAGCAGCAGCATCGAGGGCGCGGGCTTGGTGGCGCCCCCGCGTTGCGGACTCATCGACGACCCGAGCAGGTCCTCGCGCAGACGATCCAGTTCTTCGTAGGTCTTCGCCGCGTAGGCTTTGGTGAGGCGGTCTTCGTAGTCGCTCATCTGAAGTTGGCCCTGCGCGGCGGCGTCGGTGAGCAGCTGGGCTACCTGAATGCGATCGGTGTCGGCGGCACGCGTCGCTGCGTTCCGTAGGTCCTGCGCGCCTCGCTGCGCTGACTTCCTCATCAGTGACGAGCCTACGGCGAAGAAATTTTGCTGCAAGGTGTCTTCGCTAAACTGTTGCGCCACCCTCAGAATTCACTCAGGTGTGGTGGGGACTGTTCGCTTGCGGACCGCTGGGCGGCCCGTTCGGCGAGCCGGTCGTAGATGGATTCAGATCGCAGCGCGATCGCGACGAGCATCGCGATCGCACAGGCACCGAGCATGGGTGCCAACTGGTTGGTGTTGCCGGTCATTTCGG
>NZ_JBAPRN010000088.1:0-3133 GCF_049281135.1 Mycobacterium sp.
TCGCGGCGCAGGAACGACGCCCCGGCGGATTCCTCGCCGCCGAAGCCGATGGTGCCGCCGATCAGACCGTCGACGAACCACTTGAACCCGACGGGTACCTCGACCAGCTTGCGTCCGAGCCCGGCGACCGCGCGGTCGATGATCGAGGAGCTGACCGCGGTCTTACCGACCGCAACACCGTCGGGCCACGACGGCCGATGCGTGTACAGGTAGTCGATCGCCACCGCCAGGTAATGGTTCGGGTTCATCAGCCCGGCATCGGGGGTAACGATGCCGTGGCGGTCTGAGTCGGCGTCGTTGCCGGAGGCGATCTGGTAGTGATCGCGGTTGGCGATCAGAGAGGCCATGGCGTCCGGCGAGCTGCAGTCCATCCGGATCTTGCCGTCGTGATCGAGTGTCATGAACCGCCATGTCGCGTCGACCAGCGGATTGACGACGGTCAGCTCGAGGTTGTGCCGCTCGGCGATCGCGGCCCAGTAGTCGACGCTGGCCCCGCCGAGCGGATCGGCGCCGATCCGGATCCCCGCCTTGCGGATGATGTCGACGTCGACCACGTTCGGGAGGTCGTCGACGTAGGCGTCCATGTAGTCGTGGCGCTGAACCGTCTGCAGCGCACGGGCCAGCGGCACCCGCTGCACCGCCTCGCCGGTGCGAAGAATCTCGTTGGCACGCTTGGCGATTGCATTGGTCGCATCGGTGTCGGCGGGACCGCCGTTGGGCGGGTTGTACTTGAAACCGCCGTCATAGGGCGGGTTGTGCGAGGGCGTCACCACGATCCCGTCGGCCAGTCCGTCGTTGCGGCCGCGGTTGTAGGTGAGGATCGCGTGGCTGACCGCCGGGGTCGGCGTGTAGCGGTCGGCCGAGTCAACGGCCGTGACGACGTCGTTGGCGGCGAGCACCTCGATCGCCGACACCCATGCGGGCTCTGACAGACCGTGGGTGTCCCGGCCGATGAACAGCGGTCCGGTGGTGCCGTGCGCGGCGCGGTATTCGACGATGGCCTGGGTGATGGCCAGGATGTGGGCTTCGTTGAATGCCCCGTTCAGCGCCGAGCCGCGGTGCCCCGATGTTCCGAACACCACCTGCTGGGCGACATCCTCGGGATCCGGTTCTATCGCGTAGTAGGACGTGACCAGATGAGGCAGATCGACGAGGTCTTCGGGCTGGGCCGGTTGACCGGCGCGTGGGTGGGCCACCATGTCCTCGATTCTGCCTAATAAGCTGCCTGAGCAAGCCCTGCAACCGAAGGAATTTCGACGAGTGGCCAACTCTCCGTTCCCGCACGACTACCGGGAATTGGCCGCAGTGTTCGCCGGCGGCGCCCTGGGCAGCGTGGCGCGCACCGGACTGAGCCTTCTGGTGGCTGCCGACCCGGCGCGCTGGCCCTGGCCGACGTTCACGGTCAACATCGTCGGCGCCTTCCTGGTGGGTTACTTCACGACGCGGTTGCTGGAGCGGTTGCCGCTGTCGAGTTACCGCCGGCCGTTGCTCGGAACCGGCCTGTGCGGCGGTCTGACCACTTTCTCGACCATGCAGGTCGAGACGCTGAAGATGATCGAGCATCGCCACTACGGCCTGGCGGCTGGATACACCTGCGCCAGCATTGTTTTCGGGTTCCTTGCGGTGTATCTGGCCACTGCCCTGGTTCGTCGGGTGCCGGTGCGCTGATGATCTGGCTCGGGGTGGTGCTGGCCGGCGGCGTTGGAGCCGTGCTGCGGTTTGTGGTGGACCGCGCGGTCGCTCGCCGGGCCGCCCGGTCGTTCCCCTTCGGAACCCTCGCGGTCAACATCAGCGGTGCCGCGCTCCTCGGACTGCTCGGCAGTCTGGCATTGAGTCGCTACACCGCGTTGCTCGCCGGGACCGCCTTCGTCGGGTCCTACACCACGTTTTCGACCTGGATGCTGGAAACACAGCGGCTCAGCGAAGAGCGCCAGGTCCGCAACGCGGTCGCCAATATCATCGTCAGCATCGTGCTGGGTATCGGCGCAGCGCTATTCGGGCAATGGATCGCGGGCCGATTATGAACCAGCCCTCCCTGAAGCTCACCACCTACTTCGGCGAACGCCAACGGGCCGTCACCGGTGTGCGGCGGCCCGGCTTCTTGGCCGACGCGATGCTCGATCTGTTCGACACCCGAGAAGTCGCGGCCAGCGTCATGCTGCGTGGCATCGCGAGCTTCGGGCCGCGCCATGTGCTGCGTACCGACGAGTCGCTGAGCCTGTCCGAGGACCCGCCGGTGGCGATCGTCGCGGTCGACGTTGAGTCGAAGATCAGCGGCCTGGTCGACGAGGTGGTCGCGATGACCGGCCACGGTATGGTCACGCTCGAACGCGCCCGCCTGGTCAGCGGTGATGACGTGCTCGACGTCGGTGCCGACGACGCGGTCAAGCTCACGGTCTATGTGGGCCGCCAGGAGCGCATCGGCGGGCTAACCGCGTACCGCGCGGTGTGCGATCTCCTGCATCGGCAGGGATTCTCCGGTGGCGCAGTCTTTTTGGGTGTCGACGGCACCGCGCACGGCGAGCGTTATCGGGCTGCTTTCTTCAGCCGCAATGTCAACGTTCCGCTGATGATCATCTCGGTCGGGACCGCGGCGCAGGTTTCCACGGTGGTCGCCGAGCTCAGCACTGTCGCACCGCGGGCGTTGCTGACCGTCGAACGGGTGCGGTTATGCAAACGGGGCGGCGAGTTGTTCGGGCGCCCTCATCGGCTACCGGACACCGACGATCAGGGACGGCCGCTCTGGCAGAAGCTGATGGTGCACACCAGCGAAGCGACCGGTCACGGCGGTGTGCCGATTCACCGTGCGCTCGTGCACAAGCTGCTGGAATCCGGGATGGCCCACGGCGCGACCGTGCTGCGCGGTATCTGGGGATTCCACGGCGATCATGAACCACACGGCGACAAGCTTTTTCAGCTGACCCGACGGATGCCCGTGGTCACGATCATCATCGACACCCCGGAGTGGATCGCACGCAGCTTCGACATTGTCCACGAGTTGACCGCAGAACACGGAATGGTCACCTGCGAGATGGTTCCGGCGGTGGTGACCATCGCCGGCCCGGACCGCCACGGCGACGGCCTACTGGCCCGCCACGACTACTGAGCGTCATCGCGCGAGCGCCGGCAACAC
>NZ_JBAPRN010000089.1:0-1517 GCF_049281135.1 Mycobacterium sp.
GCCAATACCCGGGAAGCCACAATTACCCCGTCCGAGCCCGCCTGATCGTCCGCCCGGCGCCACACACCTCGAGCCGCACCTTGCTGATCCGTCCGAAACCCGGCTCATCCGAAGTAGTTTCGTAACCGCAGACTCGAGCTTCCAGTCGTATCGACGCACCCTGCCAATCGCCGTCGGTGACCAGCAGCGTGCAGCCTTTCTGACGAGCACGGGCCACCACGGCCCGGGCCCGGGTCAGTGGCACCGAGCGCCCGCCCAGCGCCAGCACGATCAGATCCATCCCGTCCATCAGCACCGCCGCCACCTCTACCGGGTCGGTCCCGGGATCCGGAATCACCGCAAGCCGGCTCAGATCGGCTCCCATTTCCACCGCCGCCAGCAAGCCGACATCCGGCTGGCCGACAATGGCTGCGTTCCCACCGGCGGCCGTCACCGCAGCCACCATGCTCAGCGGCAGCGACCGGGCACCCAACAGCACCGCAACCGTCCCGCGTGGCAACGCGTCGGGCAACACAGTGGCCAGCATCTGAGGAACCGGAAGCTTGGCCTCCGAATCCGGAAGCAGGTCGTCGGCGTGGGCATGCTCGTGGACATGAGCGCGCCGAGGTGTGCCAACCTTCCCGGATACGGACGCCATCTGCCGGCGCAGTTGTTTCAGCTGTTCAGCACGGTCGTGATGAGGCTGATCGGTGGCGAGAATCGCCGTCATCACCACCTCCTGGGGGCACGGGTGTTACCAATGATGTTCGAATGTATGTTCGATACCAGCAGTCAACACCCACCCTCCGACACCGTCAAGAAACGCGAGGGGCTGCTTCATACAGCCGGTACTCATGTGGCCTCTGGTGTGCGTGGGCCACGGATCAACTGTCAGCGAAGACCGGCCGTAGCGCGAATCTCCCGACGCGCCGCCGCCGGGTCGTCCTCTCGAAACATGTAGTGGCTCAATGCGACTCGCGCGATCGCACCGGCACGATCACGGACGCTCGCCGCGGCATCGAAGCCGTCCTCGCGAGCGCACTGCTCCAGGACCGGCACCAACCTCTCGCTGATCATCGGCAACGCCCGCGCCATCTGGTCCTGCGCGAAGCCCGGATCCAGATCGAGCTGGCGCCCGGGCGGCTGGTCTTCCACGAAAGTCGCCACCAGGTCGACCGCGGCTTCCAGTCGTGCGATGCCGGTGACTCCGCTCATCGCCCGTTCCATCGCCGCGTCGAAACGTCGTCGTTCATGCCTTCCCAGCGCATCGATCAGGTCCTCTTTGGACACGAAGTAGCGATAGATGGTCGGCCGTGACACCCCAGCCAGGGTTGCCACATCCGACAACGACAACTTGCGTGCGCCCGTCGTCAGCATCAGCCGCCGCGCGGCCTCGAGTATCCGATCGGCCAGATCGGCGCGAGCTGAACCGACTCCGTGCGGTTCGGCGATCGACACGACGGCACCTCCTGCGTTCAGCCCGAATTCAGGCGGCTACCGGATCGAGCCGGCCGAGTTCACGCAGCCACGAGATCAGC
>NZ_JBAPRN010000090.1:0-4620 GCF_049281135.1 Mycobacterium sp.
GTGAGCGGGTCAAATCGGTGACCCGGGGCGTCGACGACCGCCAGGCCGTGATCACCTTCGCCAAGCCATACGCCGAGTGGCGCGGCATGTTCGCCGGTAACACCATGCTGCTTCCCAAGAGCAGCACCGCGACCCCCGAGGCGTTCAACACCGCACAGCTGTCCGGCCCCGGACCGTCGGCCGGTCCGTTCGTCGTCACCGCGCTGGATCGGACCAAGCAGCGAATTGTCTTGACCCGCAACCCCAAGTGGTGGGGCGAACGGCCGCGGCTGGACCGCATCACCTACCTGGTGCTCGACGACGCCGCGCGATTGCCGGCGCTGCAGAACAAGGCGATCGACGCGACCGGCGTCGCCGGCCTGGATCAGATGACGATCGCCAGGCGCACCAAGGGCATCTCGATCCGCCGGGCGCCCACTCCGAGCTGGTATCACTTCACCTTCAACGGTGCGAAGGGCTCGATTCTGTCCGACCCGGCGTTGCGCCGCGCCGTCGCCGAGGGCATCGACCGGCAAAGCATCGCCACCGTCACCCAGTACGGGCTCAGCAGCCACCCGGCGGCGCTGAACAACCACATCTATGTCGAGGGCCAGCAGGGCTACGAAGATAACAGCGGCGTCGTCGCGTACAACCCGGACAAGGCCAAGCGCGACCTCGATGCGTTGGGCTGGAAACTCAACGGGCAGTTCCGCGAACGGGACGGAGATCAGCTCGTCATCCGCGACTTGTTCTACGACGCGCAGACCAGTCGGCAGTTCGGCCTGATCGCGCAACACAGCCTCGCGCAGATCGGGGTTAAACTCGAGCTGGTGGCGAAGGCCGGCAGCGGCTTCTTCACCAACTACATCAACGTCGGCGCGTTCGACCTCGCCCAATTCGGTTGGATGGGCGACGCTTTCCCGTTGTCAGCGCTCACCCAGATCTACGCGTCCACCGGGGAGAGCAACTTCGGCAAGATCGGCAGCCCCGAGATCGACGCCAAAATCGAGCAGACGCTCCAAGAGCTGGATCCCGCCAAGGCGCGAACATTGGCCAATGAGGTCGACAAGCTGATCTGGGCCGAAGGATTCAGCCTGCCGCTGATCCAGTCACCCGGCAACGTGGCGGTCAACAGCTCGTTGGCCAACTTCGGTGCGGCCGGGCTCGCCGACTTGGACTACACCGCAATTGGGTTCATGCGCTGAGTAGTCGGTTGGCCCGTCTTTGGCACCTCGGGCCACGCGATATGGCCCTCGAAGCCAAGCGCTCTCGCCATGTCGCGGTAGCCAGGTTGGGTTGACAGTTACCTATCCGCTGTCCGTCATCACGACGTGGCGACCCACGTATGTTCATCCCGTGCGCGCCTCCGGTTTGTCAGCAGCACGCGAATCGTGGTGATGTGCAGGATGATCGAGAAGGGCACCATGTATGCCGGAAAGAGGACCATCGGCCATTGGGTGAACACCGAGGTCGGTGGGTCGGTATGCACCACGGCGAGAGCTTGGGATGCCAAGAACCCGGTTCCCACCGCGCCGACGAAATCAAGCAGGCCAAGCACCGACCATGCAACGGGAATAGCGATCGACGTCGACCAGATCAGGGCGATCACGGCGACGCAGGCAGTGACACCGACTGTGATGTCGCCGAACGCGGCTGGGTAGGCGAAGAAGCCGGGAAGCTGACCGCCGACCTCCAACACCAGGAACACGCATCCCAACCAACGAGCGGTCTGTGTGATGAGCAGCTCGGCGAGCGTTCGCCGGTCTGCCAACAGCTCGTCCAGCGATGACGAGCGTGCCACCGCAATCGGTCCTATAACGATGAGCGCGAAGAACAAGTAGACGAGCCAGGGTGGCTGGTCCGGACCATCGTGAAAAGCCTCCACGTGGGTGTATCCCGCTGACAAGCCGAACCACACCGCGAACACGGCCCCAAGGGCACACCCCAGCCTGAGCGACTCAAAGGTCGAACGGCCATGACGTATCGCAGACCGATACATGATGACCGGCACCCACACGGTGAAGAGGACAGCTACAGAGACCACCAAAATCGTAATGGTCACCGGTACGTCGGGAATCGGATGATCCACTGATCCGCACGACAGCTTCGTGGCAGTCATCTCACGCGACCCGACCCGCAGTCGATCACCTCAATATGGTGTCACCCCCGGCGAGACTTGTCTGCCTTTGACCACGGGAATGATCGCTTATGGATGGACAACGAGGCACAAAGAGTTTTGAGAAAACCCCTGAGAAGCTAAAGCATTGAATTTGATACGAGGTGTACGACCAAGCACGTCATAAACGCGCATCCCACGCGCGCGTGCATTAGGTCGTTTCGCAGTGCACGGGCCGATTGCCGAGCGGGCATCGTCGCCGCTGTGTCCGGCGACCGCGACACGCCCTGACGAAGCTGCCACCGCATCACACCATTTGCCGATAGAGCCAAGATTGCCGCACGGTTGGCCGACCCGTCGGCGGCGCGATACAGATGCGCGTTCAAACGCGGATGACCAGGTGCTCGCGTTTAGTCTCGCTGCATGGACCGCATTTGGCAGTGGGCGTGGGATCGGTACGGAACGAGGTATTCGTGGGCTCTCTGGGTGATCTTGTTCGTTGTGGCGCTCCCAGTCTGGCTGATGATGACATGTGTTCTTGTCGCCGTCGAAAAGTCTGGTTATTACGTTGAGGCGGCCCTCGTCACGGTAGTCGCCATCCTTGTGGGGGCATATGTCGTGCTACCTGCCGGGGTGGGCGGCATCCGCTTTGCAGAGCAATGGGCAGGGGGTCACGAGGTTGACCGGTTGAAAGCTCTGGAAGGCACTTACACATACGCGCGAGGAGCGGCCGCCCGAGGCGTGACCGGGACCGCGGTTGTGACTGGCCTGCTGTTCGTGCTTGTCGGCGCGATCACTGGTGCCGCCGGACTACGGCTCGTCCAGTACGGAGTCATAGGAGTTGTCGTAGGAAGCTCATTGGCGCTAATCGCTATACATAGTTTTGTAGAAACGGCGATGCGACCGGCCAGAGTTGCTCTGAGTGGTGATCGTGGCATCGGTGATGCCTTGCCTCGCGCTCGCCCGACGTTTGCTGCTTGGTCGAACGTCTCGATGCTCGCGGCTGCATTCTCGTTCGCCCTCCTAGGTGCCATGCTGGGGACTTTGTTCGATCGGGCCAGTGAGTTCCCGGTGCTCTGGCTCGTGATCGGATGTGGGCTGACGCTCGGACTTGCGGTGCCCATCACCGTCACTGCTGCTTTCTCTCCGTCCATGCGACCGATTCGTGACCTTGCCGAAGGCACCCAACGCGTTGCCGCCGGCGTCTACAGCCAGCGCCTGCCGGTGGTTCAAGACGATGACCTCGGTGCCTTGGCGGCGTCGTTCAATCGTATGCAGGCGGGTTTGGCTGAGCGGCAACGGCTTCAGGCCGCGTTCGGGACCTATGTCGACCCGGCTCTCGCCGCACGGCTACTTGAGCAGGGTGACGATGTGTTCACCGGGGAGCGCCGCCAGGTGGCGGTGATGTTCGTCGACGTGCGCGACTTCACCCCGTTCGCCGAGGCGAACACCGCTGAGGACACCGTGTCTCGGCTCAACGCGCTGTTCGAAATCGTGGTGCCTGCCGTCGTCGATGCCGGAGGGCACGTCAACAAGTTCCTCGGCGACGGCGCCTTAGCCGTTTTCGGGGCCCCCAACGACCTCGCCGATCATGCCGGCGCCGCAGTGAAGGTCGCTGTGCTAATTCATCGCCTTGTCGGCGAGCGGTTCGGCGAGGAGCTTCGGATCGGCATCGGGATCAACACCGGGGTGGTGATCGCCGGCACCATTGGCGGCGGGGGCAAATTGGAGTTCACCTTGATCGGTGACACCGTCAACGTGGCAGCCCGCGTCGAGCAACTTACCAAAACCACCGGCGACGCTATCCTTCTCACCCGGCAGTGCGTCGACGCCTTGGCTTTTCAACCGCTCGGACTCATCGACCGGGGATTCCATGTCCTGAAAGGGAAATCAGCCGCCGTGCAGGTCTTCGGCCTCGACCAAGAGACCGACGCGCGGGTAGACCTCAGCTGATCTTCACGCGCACAGCTCAATGCGCTGTGCGTCCTTGATCCCGTCGTATCGGGCTGGGGTGCAGGTCAATACGATCACTTGCCCGCGCTCCCCCAGCGTGTCGAACACCGCTGCCATCTTGACCAATCGTTGCGGATCGGTGAATCCGAGCGCATCGTCGATCAGGATCGGGACCGCGTCCTCCTTGGCGACCAGCGCGGCGCCGGCCAGCCGCGCCAGGATGCCGAGTTGCTCTTTGGCGCCACCTGACAGTGAGTCGTACGGGACGGTGCAACCGTCCAGGGTGCGGTTGAGGATGCACAGATCGCTGTCGACATCGACCTCGAAACTCGGCCCGAAAACCGGACGGCCCAATCGCTCCAGCTCGGCGCGGAACGGCTCGACATAACGCAGCCGGGTGGTGTCGCGGTGCCGCACCATCACGGCGCGCAGCAACTGCACCGCGCGGGCCCGGCGACCGACCCGGTCGTGCTCATCGCGGGCGTGTTCACACTGGATCTCGGCGGCGTCCAGCTTGCCTTTGCGGCCTTCGGTGCCGAATACCGTGAGCTGCGAGGCGATCTCGTGCAGGG
>NZ_JBAPRN010000091.1:0-4757 GCF_049281135.1 Mycobacterium sp.
CATTTCCAGCGTTCAGTTGATTCGCCAAGCGCAGTATCCGGCCGACGTCCGCAGTGCTCAGGTACGCGGACAAGCCGAATGCCGTCGAATTCGCCAGCTCGATCGCCTCGGCCTCGTCGCCGAAGGACATGACTGACAGCACCGGTCCAAAGACCTCGTTTCTGGCCAGCTCGCTGTCAGGGTCGACGTCGCCGAACACGGTGGGTGCGACGAAGTATCCCGTGTTGTGTCCACCGGACAGCTCGGTGCTGGTGAGTAACGTGCCGGCGTGCTCGTCGCGAGCCTGTTCGATGGTGCCGACGATCCGCGCCGCCGCCCCCGCGGAGATCACCGGCCCCATGGTTGTCTCCGGTCGTTGGGGATCACCGAGCTCGACCCGTGACAGGTTGTCCATCACCCGGTCCATGAGTTGCGGGTAGGCCGATCGTTCAACCAGCAATCGTGTGGGGGCAACGCAAGCCTGGCCGGACATCGCGGTAATCCCGGCGGCCGCCCGTCCAGCGGCAGCGTCCAAGTCGGCATCGGCGAACACCAGACTGGCCGATTTGCCCCCCAGTTCGAACAGCAATGGTGTCAACGTCTGCGAGCACGCCGCCTGGATGCGCGCGGCGGTGTCCGGACCGCCAGTGAAACTGATCTTGTCAATGCCGGGGTGCCGTACCAGGGCGTCCCCAGCGTCGGGACCGCCCGGCACCACGTTGACAACGCCGGGGGGAAGACCGGCCTGCAGGCACAGCTGGCCGAAGCGGACCGCCGAGAAGGGGGCCAGCTCGGATGGCTTCAGCACGACGGTGCAGCCGGCGGCCAGTGCCGCCGGCACCTTCATCCCGATCGTGGTGGTCGGCCCGTTCCAGCTGAGCAGTATCGCCACCACACCGATCGGCTCGTGCACCGAATAGTCGAAGGTGCCGACTATCGGCACGGTGGCACCTTCCAGTTTGTCCGCCCAGCCGGCGTAGTAGTCCACCCAATCGGCTGCACGATCGCTCTGCGCGGCGGCGCGCGGAGCGATCATGGCGGCCTCGAGCGTGGAGATCGCGGCGAATTCCGCGGCATGCCGGCGCAGCAGGTCAGCCAATCTCCGCAGGACGTCACGCCGATCCGGCGGGCTCCACGCGCGCCAGCTCGGGAGTGCCGCGCGCGCTGCGGCGACGGCGGCTTCGACCTCGTCGGCGCCTGCGGCTACGAATTCACGTTGGACCTCTCCGGTGGCCGCGTTGAAGTGGGGCAGGGTTCCAGTGCTGGTTTCGGTGCGCAATTCGGCACCGATAAGAACCCCGATGGGAAGGGTGGACACCGGCTCGAGCAATTGCATTGCAGCGCTTTCTGATCGTGGTGCTGGACCGGGAGCAACCGGTCACTACGGGCTAGACGGCGAAGACCTTGGCTGGGCAGTTACTCAGATCCTTTGCCGCTGCCGGGATGTGGGTCAGACCGACGCCCGGAAGGTCAGACATTGCGGCGCCGCTCCGGCTTACGCGCGTGCTCGATGACCATCTCCCGCCAAGCGACTGGGAACGCATCCGATGTCGACATTTTCTCGGTCGCGTTCTCGTAGTTGAGCGCTTCGACGATGCGCTTGTCCTGGCCGGAGAAATTGCGATGCTGTTTCCAGTTGTAGTAGGCATGGAACAGAAAACGATTAAACATCCTCCGGCGCTTGGACTTCGGATAGGTCGTTGTGTAGTAGAAGATCCACGAGTTGTCCTCATCCATCGGGGTCACCGCCCGCGAGTAGACATGGCTCTGGTAGTCCAGTCGGAACGTGGTGGGCATGTGCACCCCCATAGCCCACTCGACATCGTCGACAAGCCAGTCCATCTTCGGCCGCAGATGACGACGCAGGAATCCCATCGCGCGGGCCAGATGGAGACGCGTCGTAGTCTTGGGGAACTTCGCATTTCCCAGGCCTGGATATGTGTCCCGGAAGGGGCGCGTGGTCGTCGCCTGCGTCTTGCGTTGCTGATCGGAGTCGACGAAGTCGTAGAAGCGGGGGCTCTCGAAAACCAGTGCCCGCCCATTGATGACCTTGGTGGCAGGGCGATCAGGGCCAATATGGAGCAGCATATTCAAGCCATTCACATCCTGAGAGAGCACCTCCAGGGAGTTGCGGTGGACGTAGAACACGTGCGCATCCTGCAGGTTTTCCAGCGATGCCCGCCAATTGACCTTCCAGCGTTGCTCAGCGTGCATCACCAGTGCGCTGTCGTCGAAGAATTCCGGTGGGACGTCTTCTTGAATTGGTGCTGGATCACCCCCGCCCATCCAGATGAACACGAGGCCCTTGTGGGTTTGGGTGGGGTAAGACCGCGCCGACGAACGCCGCTGTCGGGCGAATGTCGAGTCTGGACCCTCGCCGAGAAACGCCAGGGGAGTACCGTTCTCGTCGAAAGTCAGCCCGTGGTAGGGGCACGTGATGGTGCCCTTGAAGTGACACGATCCTTGGGCGAGTGAAGCATTGCGGTGTGGGCACCAATTCGTGAGCGCAACGGCCTCGCCCTTTTCATTGCGGAAGAAGACGATGTCCTGCCCCATGATGCGCCGTTGCGTCGGCTTGCGTCTGGGCACCTTGTTGTCGGCGATCGCGGGGTACCAGTACTCCACAAGGCCCATCTTCGGAATCTGTGCACGGATGCCGAGCGACCCAGCGGTGCCGGCGGGGGTAGTCGCGGCGCGAGGTGGCCGGGGGCTGCTTGTGATGGATCCGGTCGGTTGACGCCCGGTGACCTGTTGCTCGACTGACATCTGCCCGTCCCTGCTTGCTCTGGCGGGAGGCCGCACTCGACCTCATATCGGATGATATTATATCGTATCGTTGCGCCGCGAGGGTCGGCAACCATACGCCAGCGGAGACGACAAGACGTGGTCGGCGGATTGCGTCGTGTGATCGGCCAGGTGGAGTCCTACGGCGAGCGGATTTACTCCGAGGTCAGCGGCGCTCGGTTTAGGAGCCGCTGCCGACTGTCATCGGAACTCTTTCACCAAGTGTTGCCACCCAGTCCGTGGCACAACACGACAGCAGGCCCGGCCGTTTACGCGCCGACCGTCGAGTTCACGCGGGCAAACCACGCCGGACGCAAAACATCCTTTGCCCGACGGCCACGAGCAGCTTCGTACTTACGCACGATAGGATATCGTGAGATATCTTTGGCGCCGGAGATTATGGGAGATAGAGATGCAAGACGAGAACCCGTTGTACTACGAGCCGTTCGACCCTTCGTGCCGCGAGGGACTCTTTGACACCTATGCGCGGCTGCATCGGGAGGCCCCGGTGCGTCAATGCGAATCGGGTGTCTGGACAGTCGTTCGCCTGGACGATGTTCGCATCCTGTACACGCACACAGAGGCGTTTTCCAACCGGCCGAATGGGCTGGAGACAGTCCGGCCGACAGTGGACATGTCCGATTCATCGATAGCCGAGAAGCTCGCCCCGATATTCGAAACGATGCTGCTCGACACCAAAGAATTGCTCTCGTCATCGGTCATCGTGGGCGCAGACCCGCCCATTCACACCCGAATCAGAGGCAGCGTCAATCGGGCCTTCACCCGTGGCCGGATCGAGGCGCTGCGCGGCTACATCGAAGAGGAGATTGCGCGCTGCCTCGATGGCATCGACCATGCGCCGACATTCGACGTGTACGCCGACCTGGCAAGTCAGATCCCGCTGCGGGTGATGACTCGGCTGTTCGGCCTGCCCGCTTCCGATGACGAGAAGTTCCAGCGCTGGGCGCTGATCCTCTCCACACAGTTGAACGCCCATGAGACTCGTGGCACAGCGTCCTGGCTGGCCACGCACTACAGCTTGATCTCCGAGTTCGCCGACTACTTCGTCCCGTTGATGAAAGAGCGCGCGAAGAACCCTGGTACCGACCTGCTCAGCGACATCATGGCCGCGGAGAACGATGCACTGACTGCGTCGGAAGGGGTTCTCTTCGTCCTCACGCTGTTGGGAGCGGGGACTGAAACCACCGCGAACCTCATCGGCAACGTGATCGTCGAACTGCTGCGCAACCCGGACCAGCTCGATCTGCTCCTCGCCGACCCAGCTCTGGTTGACTCGGCCATCGAGGAGTCGCTGCGTTATGACTCGCCGTTCCAATTCGTCTTCCGGGAGACGACGTCAGATATCGAGTTGTCCGGTGTGACAATCCCAGGCGGGTCGATCGTCCTCAATATGATCGGTGCGGCCAACCATGACCCGGCGCACTTCACCGACCCGGACCGCTTCGATATCACCCGGAAACCGGGGCACCTCGGCTTCGGGCAAGGTATCCACTTCTGCCTCGGTGCGGCACTGGCCCGAATGGAAGCCCGGGCCGCCCTCCGCGGGATTTTGCCTCATCTGCGCGAGTTCGCCCTGGATGAGGAGCACATGGTCGACCGGCCCAGTTTGCTCATCTGGGGCCGGATGCGGATCCCCCTGGTGCGACGCTCGATGGCCACCAGCGGTGGCGCGGCCCAGTTAGGTCTACAGAGCGGAGGTTAGCGAGTAGCCGGTTTCGGTCCGGCCTACTCGCGGGGGACTGACTCATGCCGACTCGGGGATGAACCTGACGCGCAATCTGCTGGGCACCGCGAGCCAGCCACCCACGAAATCCCATTCGAGATCGGTCTCGAGCGAGTGGATATCGGGAAGCCGGCGGACCAATTCCCGTAACGCCGTTCGCATTTCGAGCCGAGCGAAAGGTGCGCCGAGACACACATGTCGTCCGTGGCCGAAGCCCAGATGGCGAGTGGTCGTCCGATCGGGGTCAAAC
>NZ_JBAPRN010000092.1:0-7810 GCF_049281135.1 Mycobacterium sp.
GTGATGTACTTGACGATCACCGGCTCCGAGACATGTGGAATGTCTTTGTCGGGGCCAATTTTCGCCTCTTGCACCGCGGCCCGGAAGCGATCGGTCGGTGCCATCGATCCGTTGATCGGCGTCTGCGGCTTTTGGTAGTTGTGCAGCAATGGCAAGAGCGAGTACTGACGCTGACGATCCGGCAGGGTCCGCAATGTCGTCTCGAACCGCTGTAGCCAGGTGGCGTAGTCGCCCACCCGCTGAACCGAGTATCCGGCGTCGATCAGCCAGTCGACGTACTCGTCGAGGCCGATGCCATCGTCGTAGGGGTTCATCACGTGGTACGTCTGGTAGCCGTCCACAACATGGGCCCCCAGGCTCGAGATGGCCTCGGAGATGAATTCGACCGGTAGGCCGTCGTAGTGCGAACGCTGACGGTTACCGTCCGCGTCGAGCTCGTAGAACGAGCCGGGCGCGATGCCGGTGGCCACCAGGCTGAGCATCAGCCGGGTGAACATGTCCGGCAGGTTCAGTTGGCCCGCGTAGCTGGTGTCGGCCAGGATCATGTCGCAGCGGAACACCGCGACCGGTAGACCGCACAGGTCGTGCGCGTCGCGCAGCAACACCTCGCCGGCCCACTTGCTGTTGCCATAGCCGTTGGCATAGCCGTCGTTGATCTGGCGGGTGGCGCTGATATCCCGGATGTCGGCGTCCTCGATGAACTTGCCGGGCTGGATCTGGTCGCCCACACCGATCGTCGACACGTAGGTGTACGGCTTGATCTTGGTGGTCAGCGCGATTCTGATCAGCTCGGCGGTGCCCAGCGCGTTCGGGCCGAACAATTCGCTGTAGGGCAGCACGTGGTTCACCAGGGCCGCCGGGTCGACGATCAGGTCGACGGTGTCGGCCAGCCGCTGCCAGGTCTGCGGGTCCAGGCCGAGGTTGGCCTCGCCCTTGTCGCCGGCAATGACCTCGAGGTGGTCGGCCGCAAGCTCCTGGTAGTGCGCGAGCAGCTTCGGGTCGCCGCTGTCGAAGGTCTTGTCGAGGCGCGTCCTTGCATCTTCATCTGATTTCGCGCGCACCAGCGCAATGACTTTGCCGTCGACCAGATCCATCCGCTCCAGCCATTCCAGCGCCAGGTAGCGGCCCAGGAATCCGGTCGCGCCGGTCAGCAACACCGTCCGCACCTCGCTGCCCACCTTCGGCAGGTCGGCCGCAGCGGCCAGCGTGGCCTCGTCGAGGAACTTGTCCAGCGTGAGGTCACTCGCGTGCACCTCGACCGCGTCGCGGCCGTGCACCGCGGCGAACGTCGGCCGCTTGGTGCCCTGTCGCTCGCCCTCGATGTAGTTGGCGATCGCCTGGAGGTCGTTGGCCGGGCTGACGATCACACCCACGGGCACGTCGACGTCGAAGATCTCGTGCAGCAGGTTGCCGAATGTCAACGCGGACAACGAGTCTCCGCCCAGATCGGTGAAATGGGCATCGGGTGTCAGGTCGGAGCTGGCCGCACCGAGCATCGCCGCGGCGGCCCGGCTGACGGTCTGCAGCACCGGCGCGTCGGCGCCGCTGCGACGGAGTTCGGAAAGCTCGTTGGCCTGGCCTTCGGCCAAGTCGGCGTAGAGCTGCTCCAGGCGCTCGCCATAGTGCTGCTTGAGCTTCGGCCACGCCAGCTTGCGGATGCCGGTCAGCAGACCGTTCTCCAGGCTGAACGGCCTGGTCTCGATGATGAAGTCACGCGGCACCTCGTAGGACTGCAGATTCGCCCGACGGGCGACGGTCTGCAGCGACTCGGCGATCGCGGACTTCGATGTGTTCTCGTCGGTCGGCACCACCACCGCCAGCAGGTAGGGCTGGGCGCTGTTGCCGTAGACGTAGATCTGGTGGATCAGCGGGCTGTTGCCGAACTCGGCCTCCAGCTTGGCCAGCGTGACGAACTCGCCCTGCGCGAGCTTCAGCACGTTGTTGCGCCGGTCGACGTACACCAGGTGATCCGGAGCGGTCTCGGCGAAGACGTCGCCGGTCCGGTAGTAGCCGTCGTCGTCGAACACGCCGGCGGTGGTTTCGGCCCGCTTGTAGTAGCCCGGGAACATGTTGGGCGTCTTGAGTAGCAGCTCGCCCCGCGGGTGCGGCCGGTCGGTGGCGTAGTAACCCAGGTCCGGCACGTCGACCAGCTTGTAGTCGATGACCGGCGGACGCTGAATCTCGCCGTCCAACAACACCATTCCGGCCTCGGTGGAGCCGTAGCCGTCGACCAAATGGATCTCGAGCAGCGACTCGACCCACTTGCGCAACTCGGGGGAGGTCGGCGCTGAACCGGTCATCGCGAAGATGAAACGCCCGCCGAGCAGCTCGTTGCGTTGCTCGCTCAGCACCTGCGACTCTGCGGCCTGACGATCGACACCTGCGGCGGTCCGTCGTCCGACTTCACTTTGGTATTCGCTGTGGAGCATCTCCCAGATGCGCGGCACGAAGTTCAGCTCGGTGGGCCGCACCAGGCGCAGGTCCTCCAACAGCGTCGACAGGTCGCTCTTGGCGGCGAAGTAGGCAGTGCCGCCGTTGCCGAGCGTGCCGTAGAGGGTGCCGCGGCCCATGACGTGGCTCATCGGCATGAAGTTCAGCGTGATTGACGCGGCACTCGGCCCGAACCAGTTCTTGGTCGACCGGTTCCACATCTTGGCGACGTTGCTCTGCGGGTACATCGCGCCCTTGGGGGCGCCGGTGCTGCCGGAGGTGTAGATCAGCAGGGCCAGCGGGTCGTCCTCACCAGCCTCGGCGGCCGGGGGCGCGGGCAGTTCGGCGCCGCGCTCGCGCACCTCGTTGAGGGTCTCGATGGTCAGTGATAGGTCGGCGAGCCGTTCGTGGGCGTTCTGCAGCGCCTCGCGGTTGTCGTCGAGCTCGCTGCGATAGTCGAAGACCACCAGCCGTCCGGGCGTGTGACCCGCCTCGGCGGCGGCGAGGATCACGTCGACCGCATCCGAGAGGTAGTCAACGCTGGCCGCGAAGAGGGTGGGCTCGGTCTCGAGGACGATCGGCTTCAGCTGCGCGATCGCCGCGCTGGTCTGCAGTGGGACCGACACGGCGCTGACGGCACCGAGCGCGATGTCGATTGTGGCGTAGTCGACGCTGGTGAAGCCCAGAACGGTGACCCGGTCACCGGCTGACACCAGTCCGTCGGCCAGCGCGCGGGAAAGCTCGTCGACGCGGTGGGCCAGTTCGCCGTAGGTGACCTGAGAGAACCAGGGCATCAGTTTGGCCGATGTCCGCCCGGTCTGCGGGTCTTGGACCAGCTCGTAGGCGCGCTGCGCCAGCGCGGGCCGGTCGGAGTAACCCTCCAGCACTGCCTTGGTCACTTGGGGGAATCGCGTGCCGGCCGCCTCGATGGCAGCGGACACGGCTGGATCTGGTCGCGCGGCCGCGAATTCCGGGTCGTTGGCGGCCAACTCTGCGACGCGACGTTCTTGGTCTACTTGGATGTCACTCGACATGTCAGAACCTCACAACTTTGCGAATTGAGAAATCTAATCGTGCGACGCTGCACGTAATGAGTACTACGTTAGCAAAGGTAACGATATTCCAGGTGGTCCCCAATAGCGACGATGTGTGACAAATTGCACCGCCCCCGCGCGTCCCAGCGCGCCGGTGTGGACTC
Source organism: Mycobacterium sp. (assembly GCF_049281135.1). Lineage (GTDB taxonomy): Bacteria > Actinomycetota > Actinomycetes > Mycobacteriales > Mycobacteriaceae > Mycobacterium. Next base: position 3,629 of record NZ_JBAPRN010000092.1, read on the forward strand.
CGAGCGTGGCGGGTACCCGCTTCTGATGGGTCCGCCACCTCAGCGAGTCGGGATTCGTCATCATTCTGAAATTCGGACAGATCGTCGGGAAACAGCACGCAATCGGCCGGTTCCCAGCGTGGCATACGGTTCACCATCATGACCCGCACAGATCGGCGTGGCAGGCCGCTCAAGGCCTTCCTGCAAGCCGAGATCGCCGGCGCTGACGTCACGATCGAAGAGATGCGCAAGGCCTGCGGCCTGACGCGGGCCAGCTACTACGGGGAACCCAGCGGCACCGGCCGCGGCTTCGACGACAGCTTCCCCAACTCCGAAGAGCTACGGCAGGTGGCCGAGCATTACAAGCTGGGCGAGAACGGGTGGGTCAGCCTGTTGGTCGAATTCGGTTGGCTTCAACCGGTACCCGGCACGCTTCGTATGCCCTTCACCGCCGAAAACGAGCAATTGCAGGCGCCGCCGATCGGTTTCGTCGCACTTCGTGATGCGCTGTCGCGCTATCAGAATGCCTCGGTCCTCATCGTCTCGTCAGATGGAACGGGCGTCTCGCTTGCGCCGGTACGCCAAGCGCTTCAGGAACAACCCGACGGCTTTCTGATGGTGTTCGGCACCACGCCGCCCACCGACAGTTGAACGCCTAGAGCCCGGCCAGCGAAATCGACGCTAGTGCGGCGGTCACTCGCACTTCTTCGCGCCAGCGTCAATCTCGAGAAAGCTCAGTGGCGGCGGGCTCGCTAGAGCCCGGCCAGCAGACCGGTCAGCACGTCGAGGCCCTCGGTGAGCAACTCGTCGCTGATCGTCAGCGGCGGCAGGAAGCGCACGACGTTGCCGAATGTGCCTGCCGTCAAAACGATTACGCCGGCGGCAGCCGCGGCGGTCGCTAGCGCGTTGGTCAACGCGGCATCGGGTTCGGCGGTGTCGGGCTTGACGAACTCGATGGCGATCATCGCGCCGCGGCCCCGGACGTCGCCGATGCGTTCGTCGGCGGCCTGCAGCGCCTGCAGTCGGTCCTTCATCAGCCGCTCGATCTGCCGGGCCCGTTCGATCAGCCCGTCCGCTTCGATGGTGGCAAAGGTGGCCAACGCCGCCGCGCAGGCCAGCGGGTTGCCGCCGTACGTGCCGCCGAGGCCGCTGGGATGGGGGGCGTCCATGATCTCGGCGCGACCGGTGACGGCCGACAGCGGCAGGCCGTCGGCGATGCCCTTGGCGATGCAGATCAGGTCGGGTTCGATGCCCTCGTGCTCGCAGGCGAACATGGCCCCGGTCCTGGCGATCCCGGTCTGCACCTCGTCGGCGATGAAGACGACGTTGTTTTCCCGGCACCAGTTCAGCAGCGCGGGCAGGAATCCCTCGGCGGGGACGATGAAGCCGCCTTCGCCCTGGATGGGCTCGATGATGATTGCGGCCAGATTGTCGGCGCCCACCTGCTTGGAAATGATGTCGATGGCGCGCCGGGCCGCCAGCTCGCCGTCGGTGGCCATTTCCTTGTCGATCAGCCCGTCACGGAACGGGTAGGACAGCGGCGCCCGGTAGATCTCCGGGGCGAACGGACCGAATCCGCTCTTGTAGGGCATGGATTTCGCGGTCAGCGCCATCGTCATGTTGGTGCGGCCGTGATAAGCGTGGTCGAACGCCACGACCGCAGATTTCTTGGTGTAGGAGCGGGCGATCTTGACGGCGTTCTCCACCGCCTCGGAGCCGGAATTGAACAGCACTGAGCGCTTCTCGCCCGAGCCCGGGGCCAGCCGGTTGAGCTGTTCGGCGACGGCCACGTACTCCTCGTACGGCGTCACCATGAAGCAGGTGTGGGTGAAGTCGGCGACCTGAGCGCGCACCGCATCGACCACTCGCGGCGCGGAGCTGCCGATGGTGGTGACCGCGATGCCCGAGCCCAAGTCGATCAGCCGGTTGCCGTCGACGTCCTCGACGATTCCGCCCCCGGCACGGGCGGCGAACACCGGCATGGTCATACCCACGCCGGCTGACACCGCCGCGGCGCGGCGTTTGGTCAGCTCGAGTGATGCTGGACCGGGGATTTCGGTGACGAGGTGGCGGCTCTGTTCGATGGCGGACACGCCCAAAATCGTAGCTCGGCGACGACGCGCGCCGCGAGGCTCAACGAGATGACGAGCCCGTGAATCGCGGCCGCGTCGACCGCTTGGTTACGACGCTGAAATCAGCCGGCCGCCGTGTGCCCCAACTCGCGGCAGACATTGCCATTCGGGTCCCACCACTGGCCCGGGGGACAGTTGAGTGCCGGGCCCTGACCGACCGGCCGGCAGACATTGCTGTACCCGTCCCAGTATTCACCAGGCTGGCAGCTCGGCGGGTCGGCCCAGCTCGTCGCCGGCGTTGCGAACGCCACGGCTGCCGCCGCGAGCACTACGGCACCCGAAAATCGGCCGATCAAGTTACTCATTCGATCCTCCTCGGTAGCCAGCGTGTGAACACACTGGAAAGCGACAATTTCATTCTTGCCACATTCCGGCCGGAACTAAACCCCGAATGCCGGACCGTCGATCGAATCGACCGTAACAAAGGAGCTGACCGGTTCGCGACGAAGTCGGCGTGGTTGCCTGATCGGATACCCCAGCGTGACGATCGCTGCCAGAGCCAGCGGGTCAGGTGCTCCCAGAACAGCTTTCACTTGTGGCTCCTCGCGGATGGCGATCGTCGTGATGACGCCGCCCAAACCTTCGTTGCGGGCTGACAGCAGGATGTTCCACGCGAACGGGTAGATGGACGCGCCGCCGGCGAACGTGTACCGGTCCGCGTCGCGGTCGATCGCCGCCAACCTCGACAAGTCGGCGAATATGGCCAGCAATACCGGGGTTTCGTCAAACCGCTCTGCGAAATCGCCTGTTACTGCGGTGTTTTCGGTAGCCAGTGCGCGAGCCTCGGCGTCGCGGTCGTTGGTCGGTGACCACGGTCGCAAACCGGCGGCGGCCAACGCCAGGTAATCGCGGGAACCCCGCAGGTAAGAATCGCGCAGTTGGCGACGTTTCGCGGCGTCCTTGACGACCACCACCCGCCAGGCCTGCGCGTTGCCTCCGCTGGGCGCGAAGCGGGCGGTGTCGAGCACCCGGGCCAGCACGACGTCGTCGACGGCCTGGTCGGTGAATTCGCGAACGGCCCCGGTGGTGCGCAACGCCTCGGTCAGTTCCATCGGTCAATGATCTAGCACTGCCAGGGCCTAATGGCACACTGGTGATCGTCATAGGACCTACGGAAAGACCTCTGCCGTCATGAACCAAGCAATTACCTTCCTGCCGATGCTCGCCATCCTGGGGGTGTTCATGTTCTTCGCCTCGCGGCGGCAGAAGCGTGCGATGCAGGCCACCATCGACCTGCACGAGTCATTGCGGATCGGGGACCAGGTGCAAACCACCTCCGGGTTGCACGCCACGATCAAGCGCATCACCGACGACACGGTGGACCTCGAGATCGCCCCTGGCGTGATGACAACCTGGGCCAAGCTGGCGATTAGGGATCGGGTCGAGCCCGAGATCCTGGACACTGGGGCCGACGAGGTTGGCGATCTGGCCGACGACCCGGGGCGACTGCCCAACGATTGAGGTCGGTGACGCGCCACGTACCCTTTTCGGTGCGGTCGAACTGATCGGCGCGCGAGGGGCGGACGGCGCAGTGGCGACCTGCAACGACGCGCATCGCGCATGAGCGGAGGAGACTCAACACGTGGCATCGCCTTCGGCGCCGGTGCACCCTAGCCGCTACCTGGCGGTATTCCTGGTTCTGCTCATCGGCGCCTACCTGCTGGTGTTCCTCACCGGCAACAAGCATGCCGACGCGAAGCTCGGCATCGACTTGCAAGGTGGCACCCGGGTCACGTTGACCGCTCGGACACCGGACGGGTCACGGCCGAGCCGTGAGGCGTTGTCACAGGCGCAACAGATCATCAGCGCCCGCGTCAACGGGCTCGGCGTCTCGGGTTCTGAGGTCATCGTCGACGGTGACAACCTGGTCATCACCGTCCCGGGAACCGACGGCAACGAGGCACGCAACCTCGGCCAGACCGCCCGGTTGTACATCCGTCCGGTCATCAACGCACTTCCTGTCGACAGCGCTGGGATGCAGGGCGGCCCGCGGTTGCCCGCGCCGCGCGGCAGGCTGCCCAATGGTGGGGCACCGGGTGGGCCTGCATCAGGCGGACAGCCGGGTCTACCC
>NZ_JBAPRN010000093.1:0-31559 GCF_049281135.1 Mycobacterium sp.
CGGTGTCTCGTGAGCTGGCGTTGATCAAAGTCCGCGCCGACGCCGGATCCCGCAGCCAGGTCATCGAAGCGGTGAACCTGTTCCGCGGCAAGGTGATTGATGTGTCGCCGGAATCGCTGACCATCGAGGCCACCGGCGACCGCGGCAAGCTCGAAGCGCTGCTCAAGGTCCTCGAGCCGTTCGGCATCCGCGAAATCGCCCAATCGGGCGTGGTTTCACTTACCCGGGGGCCACGCGATATCGGTACCGCCAAATAACCACATCAATTCGAAATCCAGATCAGAACCGCAGAAGCTAGAAAGAAGAAGGGACATTCAGGTGGCTTTGGAGATGTTTTACGACGATGATGCGGACCTGTCGATCATTCAGGGCCGCAAGGTCGGTGTGATCGGCTACGGCAGCCAGGGGCACGCGCACTCACTGAGCCTGCGCGACTCCGGAGTTCAGGTGCGGGTTGGGCTCAAGGAGGGCTCTAAGTCGCGGGTCAAGGTCGAGGAGCAGGGCCTGACCGTCGACACCCCGGCCCAGGTGGCCAAGTGGGCCGACGTGATCATGCTGCTGGCGCCCGACACCGCGCAGGCCGACATCTTCAAGAACGACATCGAACCCAACCTGAAGGATGGCGATGCGTTGTTCTTCGGACACGGGCTCAACATCCACTTCGATCTGATCAAGCCGCCGGCCAACATCACCATCGCGATGGTGGCGCCGAAAGGCCCGGGGCACTTGGTGCGTCGTCAATTCGTCGATGGCAAGGGTGTTCCCGCGCTGATCGCCGTCGACCAGGACCCCAATGGCAACGGCGAGGCGCTGGCGTTGTCCTACGCCAAGGCCATCGGCGGCACCCGCGCCGGCGTCATCAAGACCACCTTCAAAGACGAGACCGAAACCGACCTGTTCGGTGAGCAGGCCGTGTTGTGCGGTGGCACAGAGGAATTGGTGAAGACCGGTTTCGACGTGATGGTCGAGGCGGGCTATCCGCCGGAGATGGCCTACTTCGAGGTGCTGCACGAGCTCAAGCTGATCGTCGACCTGATGTACGAGGGCGGCATCGCGCGAATGAACTACTCGGTGTCCGACACCGCCGAATTCGGCGGCTACCTGTCGGGCCCACGCGTCATCGACGCCGACACCAAAGAGCGCATGCGCGCCATCCTGCGCGACATCCAGGACGGCTCCTTCACCAAGAAGTTGGTCGCCAACGTCGAGGGCGGCAACAAGGAGCTCGAGGGTCTGCGCAAGGAGAACGCCGAGCACCCGATCGAGGTCACCGGTAAGAAGCTGCGCGACCTGATGAGCTGGGTGGATCGCCCGATCACCGAGACCGCCTAGCCATTGCTTCGTCGAGATCGACGTTAGCGTGACAAATTTCGGCGTGTCGTCACGCTAACGTCGATTTCGCTGTCTAGGCCGTCAGCTGGCCCGCCACAGTCACGACCCGGCGGGCCAGGTGGTCGAGGGCGGCGTTGGTCGCGTCGTCGATCTCGCTGATGTTGTCGTGGGTGGCGACCAGGCTGGCCCCATACGGGTTGCCGTCGACGAATTTGCACGGGTCGGTGTATCCGGGCGGCACGATGATGCCGCCCCAATGGATCAGCGTGATGTACAGCGACAGCAGTGTCGTCTCCTGGCCGCCGTGCGCGGTGTTGGAGGACGTGTAGCCCGCGTACACCTTGTCGGCCAACTTGCCGTCGGCCCAGAGCCCGCCCAGCGAATCGATGAACGTGCGCAATTGGGCTGCGGGCGAGCCGAATCGCGTGGGCGTCCCGAAGATCACCGCATCGGCCCAGACGATGTCGTCGCCGGTGGCAGCGGGAAGATCCTTGGTGGCCTCATAATTGGCGGTCCACGCCGGGTTCTGGGCGAACGACGCCGGATCGTGCGTCTCGGCGACGTGCCGCAAGCGGACTTCGGCACCCGCCGACTCGGCTGCCGCCGCGACGCGCTTGGCCATCGTCGTTCCATGGCCGGTGGTGGAGTAGTAGATGATCGCCAGCTTTGTCACTGGGTCATAGTAAGCAGGAATGCTGCCTCTGAGGCACCGAGATCGACGCTAGCGTGGACCTTTTCGGCGTGTCGTCGCGCTAGCGTCGATCTCGCTCGTCGGGTGGGTCGACTCGAATGCCAAACACCGGTTGCCGCACGTCACCATTGCTGAATTCCGCGCACCACGGAACGTGTCCGTCGGCGTCGCGCCAGACCAACTGCAGGGCCCGCAGCTCAGGGCCGTAAATCGAGAACGCGAATTTCAAGTGGGCGATCGGGTGCTGCACCTGGACGAAATCGAGCAGGAGCTCACCGCCGATCAACATCCGCTCGCCCGGTACCGGCCGTCCGCCCTTGAGGAGATACTCGGCGACGGTGTTGAGCACAAGGTTCGCCCGCTCCGGTGGCATGCCCGTCACCAACAGCTCGGGCAGGCCGCGCTCATGTAAACCGATCGTGTAGGCGAACGGCTGGCGGCCCTGGATGAACAGCACGGTCCAACCGTTCTCTTTGACCCTCTCGTAGATCAGTTCCAGCCACTCATTGATGGTTGCCTCGGGGTGATCGCATTTCCAGCACATCGGTGCTCCTCCTGTCGTCGCGCTTACCGACAGGTTCCACCAGGGCACTGACACGCGGAGCACCCGCACCGAACGTGCACTCAGGGCGAAATTTTGGCGATTTTCTCGCACTGAATGCACGTTCGACGCTGATAGTGGGTCCAATCGGCGACCGTGGCGTAAGGCGGCCAGTTGCGCACCATTAGGCTGGCTCGCGTGAGCCTGCCTGTTGTTCTCATCGCTGACAAACTTGCCGAATCAACCGTCGAAGCCCTGGGCGACCAGGTCGAGGTGCGCTGGGTAGACGGCCCGGACCGGCCGAAGCTGCTCGCGGCGGTACCCGAAGCCGACGCGCTGCTGGTCCGCTCCGCGACCACCGTCGACGCCGAGGTGCTCGACGCCGCGCCGAAACTGAAGATCGTCGCCCGCGCCGGCGTCGGGCTGGACAACGTCGACGTCAAGACCGCCACCGAACGCGGTGTCCTGGTGGTCAACGCGCCGACGTCGAACATCCACAGCGCTGCCGAGCACGCCTTGGCGTTGCTGCTGTCGGCCGCCCGCCAAATCCCCGCGGCCGACGCCACGTTGCGCGAGCACGCCTGGAAGCGCTCGTCGTTCTCGGGCACCGAGATCTTCGGCAAGACCGTCGGAGTGGTCGGGCTCGGCCGGATCGGGCAGCTGGTCGCGCAGCGGTTGGCCGCGTTCGAGGCCCACATCGTGGCCTACGACCCGTACGTGTCGGCGGCGCGCGCGGCTCAACTCGGCATCGAGTTGCTGTCGCTGGACGAGCTGCTCGGCCGCGCCGACTTCATCTCTGTGCACTTGCCGAAAACGCCTGAGACGGCGGGGCTGATCGACAAAGAGGCGTTGGCGAGGACCAAGCCCGGCGTGATCATCGTCAACGCCGCCCGCGGCGGGCTGATCGATGAGGCTGCCCTGGCCGATGCCATCTCCAGTGGGCATGTTCGCGCTGCCGGTCTCGACGTGTTCTCCAAAGAGCCATGCACCGACAGCCCGCTGTTCGAGCTCGCGCAGGTAGTGGTGACTCCGCACCTGGGTGCATCGACCGAAGAGGCCCAGGATCGGGCCGGCACCGACGTGGCGGCCAGCGTGAAGCTCGCGCTGGCGGGGGAGTTCGTCCCCGACGCGGTCAACGTCGGCGGCGGCGTCGTCAACGAAGAGGTGGCACCGTGGCTGGATCTGGTGCGCAAGCTCGGGCTGCTGGCCGGCGCGCTCAGCGAGGAATTGCCGACATCGCTGTCGGTGCAGGTACGCGGTGAGCTGGCCGGCGAAGATGTTGAGGTGCTTCGACTTTCGGCCTTGCGCGGCTTGTTCTCTGCCGTGATCGAGGACCAGGTGACGTTCGTCAACGCCCCGGCGATCGCCGAGGAGCGTGGCGTTGCCGCCGACATCAGCACCGCCACCGAAAGCCCCAACCACCGCAGCGTTGTCGATGTTCGCGCCGTGGCCGCCGACGGTTCGGTCGTCAACGTGGCCGGCGCGCTGTCGGGTCCGCAGCAGGTCGAGAAGATCGTGCAGATCAACGGCCGCAACTTCGATCTGCGAGCTCAGGGCATCTACCTCGTCATCAACTACGCCGATCAGCCTGGGGCGCTGGGCAAGATCGGCACGCTGCTGGGTACCGCAGGGGTCAACATCCAGGCCGCCCAACTCTCCGAGGATGCCGAAGGACCCGGTGCGACGATCCTGCTGCGACTGGACCGCGATGTCCCCGCCGAGGTTCGCGCCGAGATTCGCTCCGCGGTGGCGGCCAACAAGCTCGAAGTGGTTGACCTGTCGTGAAGCTCGCGGTAATCCCGGGTGACGGGATCGGGCCGGAGGTTGTCGCCGAAGCGGTGAAGATTCTCGACACCGTGTTGCCCGGCGTTGAGAAGACGCATTATGACTTGGGCGCCAAGCGATTCCACGCTACCGGCGAGGTCCTGCCCGAGACCGCCGTCGCGGAACTGCGGGCCCACGACGCAATCCTGTTGGGCGCGATCGGTGATCCGTCGGTGCCCAGCGGTGTGCTGGAGCGAGGTCTGCTGCTACGCCTGCGATTCGAGCTGGACCACCATGTGAATCTGCGACCGGGCCGGCTGTATCCGGGCGTCAGCAGCCCGCTGGCGGGTAACCCGGACATCGATTTCGTGGTGGTCCGCGAGGGCACCGAGGGTCCGTACACCGGAACTGGCGGAGCGATCCGCGTCGGGACCACCCATGAAGTGGCCACCGAGGTCAGCATCAACACGGCGTTCGGCGTTCGCCGCGTCGTAGAAGACGCGTTCGGCCGCGCTCAGCAGCGTCGCAAACATCTGACGTTGGTGCACAAGACGAATGTGCTGACCTTCGCCGGATCCCTGTGGTCACGGACCGTGCAGGAGGTCGGCGAGAAGTACCCGGATGTCGAGGTGGCCTATCAACACGTCGACGCCGCGACCATCCACCTGGTCACCGACCCCGGGCGCTTCGACGTCATCGTCACCGACAACCTGTTCGGCGACATCATCACCGACCTGGCCGCCGCGGTCTGCGGCGGTATCGGCTTGGCCGCCAGCGGAAATATCGACGCCACCCGGACCAACCCGTCGATGTTCGAACCGGTGCACGGCAGCGCACCCGACATCGCCGGTCAGGGGATCGCGGATCCGACCGCCGCGATCATGTCGGTGGCGCTGCTGCTTTCCCACGTCGGCGAAGACGCTGCCGCCGCGCGAGTGGACCGGGCCGTGGCGTCCCATCTGGCCAGTCGCCCGACCGGAAAGATATCCACCGCCGAAGTCGGCGAAAGGATAGCGTCCGCGCTCTAGTTTCCAGGCCGGGCGGCAACGTCTTGGCCGGCACGATCGGCACCGCCAGTAGCGGGAACAGCCCGCAGATGAGAAATGCGGGCGGATAGCTGTGCTCGGCGATCAGCTCACCGAACACCGGCGGGGCGCCCGCTGCCATCAACCGTTGGTAGGTGTTCTGCAGGCCCAGCGAACGCCCACTCCAGAACGGTCCGGCGTACTCGGTGATCGCGGTGGATTCCAGCCCGTTGTCGAGCACCGCGACCACTGAGGCCGCGACCATCAGCGGCACGGCGATCGACGAGCGCAGATGGTCGGCGAGTGCCAGACCGGCGAGCACCAGGACCCCGACGACCGCCATGATGCGGACCGGACGCAACCGGGACCCAATCCGGTCGGACCATCGGCCGACCATGACGCGGCCCACCGCCCCCAGTAGCTGGGACAGCGTGACGAGGGCTCCTGCGGAGGCGATCGACCAGTGGTAGTTCGTGATCAGCCAGATCAGCATGAACGTGACGGTCACCGTCTGCGGCACCATCAGCAGCGCCGAGACGGCGTGGATGCGCCGCAGTACCCACGATCCGCGGTACGGGTTGGCCAGCTCCTCTTTGGTGGCCTCGTCCCATTCTTTGCGTGGCGGGTCGGTGATCGCCACGATGCTGAGCACCGCCGACACGGCGCACAGGATGGCCGGAAAGATCAGGGCCGCGGTCGCCGACTTGCTGCGCTCGGCGAGTTCGGGAATGACGAGGGCGCCCAAGGCAATTCCGAGCGGCTGCGCGGTCTGGCGGACGCCCATCGCCAGACCGCGTTGCTCGGGCGGGAACCATCCGGACACCAGCCGGCCGCCGGCGGAGTTGCAACTGGCGGCCGCCATGCCGCCGACGAACAGCAGAACGGCGAAAGACACCATCGTGTGGACCGTGGTTGCCGCGTACGCGGCGACCGCGGTCAGCGCGGATCCGACTGTCAGCACGATGCGTTCGCCGACCCGGTCGAGCAGGTAGCCCCACAGGATCAGCGTCGCCACCATGCCGAAGCTCGGCATCGACGACAACAACCCGGCTTCGGCCAGGGGGGTGCCGTGGTCTTCCTCCAGCGCGGGAATCAGGAAAGCGACGCCGTTGATGAAGATGAATGCGCTCGCGGTCACGAGAAGTGAGACGACGACGATTGACCAGCGTCGCCCCCCGCTGATTCCGACTGCGCCGGTGGGGTCCGTCGGCATCGATCCATGCTCGCACAGCCATGTGGTTGCTGGGGTCGAAGCGGCGACGGGCCCGGCTGCGCGGACCTCGATCGGCGCTCACTAGCTTTCGGTGGCGGCCCGCTGCGCCCGGCTTCGCCGCGCTTGCGACCGCTCACTAGGCTAAGGCAAATGCGCCTTGGTCGAATTGCCAGTCCCGATGGCGTCGCGTTCGTCTCCATCGAGGGCGAGCACGACGAGATGACCGCCCGCGAGATCGCCGAGCATCCGTTCGGTACGCCGACTTTCACGGGTCGGTCCTGGCCGCTGGCCGACGTGCGGTTGCTGGCCCCGATCCTGGCCAGCAAGGTGGTGTGCATCGGTAAGAACTACGCCGACCACATCGCCGAGATGGGCGGCGAGGCGCCGGCCGATCCGGTGATCTTCCTCAAACCCAACACCGCGATCGTCGGACCGAATGTGCCGATTCGGTTGCCGGTCAATGCATCGCCGGTGCATTTCGAGGGCGAGCTGGCGGCGGTGATCAGTCGGCCCTGTAAAGACGTGACGGCTGCGCGGGCGGCCGAGAGCATCCTCGGCTACACGATCGCCAACGATGTGTCCGCTCGCGATCAACAGAAGTCTGACGGCCAGTGGACACGCGCGAAAGGTCACGACACGTTCTGCCCGGTGGGGCCGTGGATCGTCACCGATGTCGACCCGGCCGATCTCGAGCTGCGCACCGAGGTCAACGGCGAGGTTAAACAGGACAGTCGCACCTCGCTGATGATCCACGACGTCGGTGCCATCGTGGAATGGATCTCAGCGGTGATGACGCTGTTGCCCGGTGATCTCATTCTGACCGGCACACCCGCCGGCGTGGGACCCATCGAAGATGGCGACACGGTCAACATCAGCATCTCGGGAATCGGGATGCTGTCGAATCCCGTTGTGCGCAGGCAAGATTCGTAGCAGCACATCCGTCGGAAGTCGGAGTTGCGGAATGTGAGCCGCAGCCATCCGGATCAACGACAGCGGGCATCGCGTGGGCCGGCTGCGTCGCGATGGCGATGGGCTCGGGCGCTGGTGAGATGTGCGGGGTTTGTTTGGTAGTCTGCTCGTCGGCCCATCACGGCTGGCAGCAGTGTCCGCACGACCGCGCTTGGTCGGCAGACAAGCCTCTGACCAGCAGTTTTAGGCAGCCAATGGGGTATGGTGTAATTGGCAACACAGCTGATTCTGGTTCAGCCATTCTAGGTTCGAGTCCTGGTACCCCAGCGCAAACCTCTCGGACCTATCCGACTGTCTTCTTCGTCCAATTCATCGACCGAATCCGGCCGTTCGGACGTCGACTGGGCTGAGACGCCTACACTCACAATCGTCGCACCGGACCCTCCGGGGATCGCCCGGCCAGAGCCCTTCGACCGGTTACCCAGCCACCCCGACAGCCGTGCTACCAGAAGCAAGGAGTTGCGATGGCCACCGCATCATTCGATGACGCAGCACTGGACGTCGGCGAAGAAGACCTACCCCCAAGTAATGACGTCGCCGCAACCCGCCCGTATGACGAACCCGACATCTCCACCGACGAATTCTGGAACAAAGATTTCAGTGAGCAAGATGAGATCTTCGCCCGGTTACGTCAGCAGCGGCCGGTCAGCTGGCAGCGGCCGATCGAAACCGCCGTGTCCCCGGACCCGGACGACGTTGGTTTCTGGGCAGTGGTGCGCCACGGCGATATTGTTGAGGTCAGCCAGCGTAGCGATGTCTTCGTGTCGCGCTACGGCGTGCATTTTGATCAGCTTCCGCGGGAACACCAGGAGCTGGCCCAATCGTTTTTGGCCATGGACGATCCCCAACACAACAGGCTGCGCCGGCTGGTCGCATCGACGTTCACGCCGCGTCAGATCCGGCGCATCGACGATGACATCGCCTCGCGGGCCCGCCGGATTGTGGCTGCTGCCGCCGAAAAAGACGCCGCGGGAGAATCAGTCGACTTCGTCACCGATATCTCCAAGCACCTGCCCATCCAAATGTTCGGCGACATGTTCGGTGTGCCCGCGGAGTTTCGGCCTGCGGTGGCGCACGCCGCCGACGAACTCGTGGCGTGGGCCGACCCGGAATTGCTCGCCGGACGCGATGCCGGCGAGGTGAATGTTGCTGCGGTGCTGGCTATCCGCGCGATCGCTGAGGAACTGGCCGCGCAGCGACGTAAAGAGCCGGAGAGCGACTTGTTGACCAGTTTGGTGCAGGCCGAGGTAGACGGCGAAAAACTCACCGACAGCGAGATCGCGGCAATCATGGTGTTGTTCTCGGTCGCGGCCACCGACACGACACGTCACACGGCCAGTTTTGCGGTCAAGGCGCTCACCGACTTTCCCGATCAGCGCCGATGGTTGTGGGACGACTTCGAAGACCGCATCGGTGGTGCAGTCGAGGAGTTTCTGCGCTGGGCATCGGTGGTGTTGACGTTCCGGCGCACGGCGGTTGCCGAATATGAGCTCGGCGGACAACGCATCCTGCCCGGCGACAAGGTCGTGCTGATGTATGCCTCCGGCAACCGCGACGCCGCGGTGTTTGATCCCGATACCCTCGATCTGGGGCGCCACCCCAACCGGCAGATCGCCTTCGGCGGTGGAGGTGTCCACTACTGCCTGGGTACCCATCTCGCCAAATCGATGCTGCGGTCACTGTTCCGCGAACTGCACCGGCAGATGCCCGACTTCATCGCCGGTGAGCCGAAGCTGATGAAAACCAACTTCATGCGAGGTGTGCTCAGTTTGCCGTTCGAACCCAACAGGCGGTAACGATCAGGCAGTTGCGTTCAGCTTAGGTGAAAAGGCGCTCTGAGCTGCACGGCTACCAGGGCGACAAGGCAGTTCGACGCCTCAAAACGAGGTAGATCACGGTGGGAAATCGCTAGGTTCGAGTCCTGGTACCCCAGCAGTATTTTTCCAATGTCGTTCCACCGCCTAGCGATTAGGTGGGCGTAGGGCAGTGAGCTATGCTGGCTGCTCGGATCGGTTCCGGCCCCGTCGTCTAGCGGCCTAGGACGCCGCCCTCTCACGGCGGTAGCGTGGGTTCGAATCCCATCGGGGCTACTCATCCACAAGCGAGCTGCGTGTCAGCTTCCGCTAGCTTGCGGCCGCGGCGGTTGAACCGCCGACCGGCATCGCCGGAATCCCAAGCTTGCGGTGATCCCACGAACGGCTGCGCTGGCTGACGATGCGCACGGCGACCCGCTTGTTCATCATCATGTCGACCGCGGGCTTCATCTCGTCGGTGTAGGGCCCGGTGTAGCGCTCCCACACGCTGACGCCAACCCGAAATATCGCGTCCGGATCGTCGACGATCTCGGCGACGCCTTCGAATGACACCCCGCGCAGGGTGTCGTAGGTGTCGCCGTCCTCGATCATGAAGCTCACCCGTGGATCACGCTTGAGGTTGACGGCCTTCTGTGACTTCTCTTTGGTCTCCAACCAGATCTCGCCGTCGACCACGCCGTACCACATCGCGGTCAAGTGCGGCTGCCCGTCGGCGCCGATCGTGGCCAGCGTGCCGGTGCGGCTACTGGTGACGAAGTCGGTGATCTCCGCCTCGGACATGACGATCTGCCCACGCTGCTTCGTTCCCATGGCGACAGTGTCTCAGGTCACGTATCTGCGCGTGCACGGCGGGCAATGCGGTGCGACTCACAACCGGCGAGTCAATGCGTCGGCGGCTGCCAGTAGGTCATCCGCCCAGCGCGCACCGGGCCGACGGCCCATCCGGTCGATCGGCCCGGACACCGAGATGGCAGCGATCACCGAACCGTGGGCGTCGCGCACTGGGGCCGATACGCTCGCCACTCCGGGCTCGCGTTCAGCCGCGCTTTGCGCCCAACCCCGTCGCCGTACCTCGGCCAGCACGCGGTCACTGAACTTCGCGTCGGGCAGCACCGCGGCACGGGTGGCGTCGTCGCCGTAGGCCAGCAGTACTTTGGCGCCCGAGCCGGCGGTCATCGGCAAGCGCGCACCGACCGGGACGGTATCGCGAAGTCCCGCAGGCGGTTCCATCGCAGCCACGCAGATTCGCGAGCTCCCTTCGCGCCGATAGAGCTGCACGCTCTCGCCGGTGATCTCGCGCAGTCGCGGCAACACCGCCGCGCTGGCCGCCAGTAGTGGGTCGTTGACCTGAGCCGCCAGTTCGCTGATCGCGGGACCCAGACGCCAACGGCCCTCGCTGTCGCGGGCCAGTAGCCGATGCGTTTCCAGGCCCGCGGCCAACCGGTGCGCGGTGGCCCTGGGCAATCCTGTGCGATCGCACAATTCGGCCAGCCCGCAGGGTGATTCCGCGATGGTGTGCAAAACACCCACGGCTTTGTCGAGAACGCCGATGCCGCTATCCTGTCTCACAGAGAGATACTAACGTCTCGCATAGTGAGATCGACGAATTAGGATGACCTCGTGACGAAAACTTCGGTCCACGACGCTGCGCGTCCGCGCACGATGGCGGAAAAGGTGTGGAACGACCACGTGGTGGCGTCGGGCGGCGACACCGAACCCGACCTGATCTACATCGATCTGCACCTGGTGCACGAAGTGACCAGCCCGCAGGCCTTTGACGGTCTGCGACTGGCCGACCGGCCGGTGCGGCGGCCCGATCTGACGCTGGCCACCGAAGACCACAACGTGCCGACGATCGACATCGACAAGCCGATCGCCGATCCGGTCTCGCGCATCCAGGTCGAGACGCTGCGCCGCAATTGCGACGAATTCGGCATCCGGCTCTACCCGATGGGCGACATCGAACAAGGCATCGTCCATGTCGTCGGTCCGCAACTGGGTCTGACCCAGCCGGGAATGACGATCGTCTGCGGTGACAGTCATACCTCCACCCACGGCGCATTCGGCGCACTGGCAATGGGAATCGGCACTTCTGAGGTCGAGCACGTGCTGGCTACCCAGACACTTCCGCTGCGGCCGTTCAAGACGATGGCCGTCAACGTAGACGGGAAACTTCCGGCCGGCGTGACCGCCAAGGACAT
The DNA here is from genome assembly GCF_049281135.1 of Mycobacterium sp. Classification (GTDB taxonomy): domain Bacteria; phylum Actinomycetota; class Actinomycetes; order Mycobacteriales; family Mycobacteriaceae; genus Mycobacterium. The sequence goes on from NZ_JBAPRN010000093.1 coordinate 11,551, forward strand.
CATCCTCGCGGTGATCGCAAAAATCGGAACCGGCGGCGGTCAGGGCCACGTCATCGAATACCGGGGCAGTGCCATCGAATCGCTGTCGATGGAGGCCCGGATGACGGTCTGCAACATGAGTATCGAAGCCGGGGCCAGGGCGGGCATGGTGGCACCGGATGCCACCACCTACGAATTTCTGCGCAGTCGCCCGCATGCTCCGACCGGTGCACAGTGGGATGCAGCGCAGGCCTATTGGGATCAGTTGCAAACCGACGACGGCGCCGAGTTCGACACCGAAGTCTATGTAGATGCCGCATCGTTGACCCCGTTCGTGACGTGGGGCACCAATCCCGGCCAAGGGGTGCCATTGGGTGCCTCGGTCCCGGATCCCGAGCTGATGACCGATGACAACGCGCGGCAGGCGGCTGAGAAAGCGCTGGCGTACATGGACCTTCGCCCTGGACTCCCGATGCGCGAGATCGCGGTCGACACCGTGTTCGTCGGATCCTGCACCAACGGTCGCATCGAGGATCTGCGCGCGGTCGCTGACATATTGCGGGGCCGAAAGGTAGCCGACGGGGTCCGGATGCTGATCGTGCCGGGTTCGATGCGGGTGCGCGCGGAGGCCGAAAGCGAAGGGCTGGGCGAGATCTTCATCGCCGCAGGCGCCGAGTGGCGTCAGGCCGGCTGCTCGATGTGCTTGGGAATGAACCCCGACCAACTGGCACCGGGAGAGCGCTGCGCCGCAACCTCAAACCGCAATTTCGAAGGCCGCCAGGGCAAGGGCAGCCGTACGCATTTGGTGTCACCTGCGGTTGCCGCCGCCACCGCGGTGCGCGGGAAGCTCTCCGCCCCGGCCGACTTGAACTGAGGAGAGGGAGAACTCCAATGGACGCTTTTCATACCCACACAGGCATCGGAGTGCCACTGCGGCGGTCCAATGTCGACACCGATCAGATCATTCCCGCGGTCTATTTGAAGCGAGTGACCCGAACGGGTTTCGACGACGGATTGTTCGCCGCCTGGCGCAACGATCCGTCGTTTGTGCTCAATCTCAGCCCATTTGACAGAGGCTCAGTACTGGTCGCCGGACCCGATTTCGGCACCGGATCCTCGCGCGAGCACGCGGTGTGGGCGCTTATGGACTACGGCTTCCGGGTCGTGATCTCGTCGCGGTTCGGTGACATTTTTCGGGGCAATGCGGGGAAGGCGGGTCTGTTAGCGGCCGAAGTTGCTCAGGATGATGTCGAACTTCTTTGGAAGCTCATCGAGAGCAGCCCGGGGTTGGAAATCACTGTCAATCTTCAAGATCGGAATGTGTCGGCGGGAACGGTGGTGGTGCCGTTCAAGATTGACGATTACACCGCCTGGCGTCTGCTCGAAGGTCTTGACGACATAGCCCTTACGCTGCGGAAACAGGATCAGATCGAAGTCTTTGAGGCGGCTCGGCCGGACTGGAAACCGAAGACTTTGCCAACGGCCTAACGGCTCGATTGCGCCCGAATTCGAGGCGTCGCACGGCCGTATTTGACGGCATCGCCACCTCCCAAGCGCGGCAAGCGGATTCCTAAAAAGTTCGCCAGGAACCATTGAAATTGCGCGTGGCTCTTGGAAATCAGGCACCTGAGGGTTTACCGTGTCCTCTAGTCGGTCCAATCGAGGGCCACTAGCTTCGGAGGATTTGCATGAACAAAGCAGAGCTCATCGATGTACTCACAGACAAATTGGGCTCAGACCGTCGGCACGCAACCGCGGCCGTCGAGAATGTCGTCGACACGATTGTGCGCGCAGTGCACAAGGGCGACAGCGTCACCATTACTGGGTTCGGTGTTTTCGAGCAGCGGCGCCGCGCGGCCCGCGTAGCCCGTAACCCCCGCACCGGCGAGACGGTAAAGGTGAAGCCGACCTCTGTGCCGGCCTTCCGGCCCGGCGCGCAATTCAAAGCGGTTGTTTCTGGCTCGCAACGGCTCCCGGCGGAAGGACCAGCAGTGAAACGTGGTGTTGTCGCAAGCGGTGGGGTCAAGAAGGCGGCGAAGAAAGCGCCCGCCAAGAAGGCAGCCGCCAAGAAGGTCGTGAAGAAGGCTCCGGCCAAGAAGGCAGCCGTCAAGAAGGTTGTGAAGAAGGCTCCGGCCAAGAAGGCAGCCGTCCAGAAGGTTGTGAAGAAGGCTCCGGCCCGCAAAGCAGCCGTCAAGAAGGTTGTGAAGAAAGCTCCGGCCAAGAAAGCCGCAACCAAGCGCGCTCCGGCCAAGAAGGCTCCGGCCAAGAAGGCCACAGCCCGTCGCGGCCGTCGCTAGACACAAACCGCGTCAAACGCAGATTCGCCGCGGAACCGGCTCTTGAGCCGCTCCGCGGCGAATTTGCGTGTCATGTAACTATGTTGGCGGCCAATGCACTGCCGATGTGATCGGCGGCGATCAGGCGGCCCTCTGCCAGCGACAGCACCCAGGTGCTGCCCTTGCGGTTGCGGGACTTATCCGGGCGGACCCCGTCGCGCTCACACCACCATGCGATCAGGTCCGGAATCACCTTGCCCTGTGTGCAAATCACCGGTGCACGGTGTGACCCGGCAATCTGCAGCACTCGCCGTCGACCGCGCTTGGGGTTGTCGGCGTAAGCCTCTTCGGTCAGTGTCGGCTCGTTGTTGATGGTGACGCCCAGCTCCTCGGCCAAGGGCTCCACCGTTTGGTGGCATCGCACCCGATCCGCGGCATAGACATCGGATGCGCCGAAGGACGACAGCTGCGCGACAAGTGCCTCAGCCTGCGCTCGGCCCTTCTTGTCCAGCGGCCGTATTTTGTCGTCACCGGAGAATCGGGACTTGCTGCCTGCGGTGCCGTGCCGGACTATCAGAACCGATTGAGTATCCGCCGGTTGTTTGGCCCAACGACGCAATACCTTTCGGTCGTAGGCGTATGACACCTTTTTGATCGCGGCGGGGGCGGCCAGCCAGAGTAGGTCGTCGACTTCACCGTTCGGAGCGAAACTGCCGCCGAGGCTACGTGCCGACCAATACTGCACTTTTTTCGTGCGCTGCTCGATCGGATAGCTCACCGTCGCAATTCGGCGGCCCAGCTCTACGTGGTGCCCAGTCTCCTCGAGTACCTCACGTACTGCGGTCACCGGCTCGGTCTCGCCGGGATCGACCTTTCCCTTGGGCAGCGACCAGTCGTCATATCGCGGACGGTGAATCACTGCGATATCTGCGGCGGACTCGCGGTACCCGGGACGCCACAGCACACCGCCCGCGGCGAGAACGATCTTACTCGACGACGACTGTGTCGACACCTGAACTCCTGCAAGTCAATTCGGGCCCGTATGGACCCTGTGGCCAGAAGTTTGAGGGTTTAGCTGCGGTGCTGCTCCATCAGCGACACCTGGTGGTCGCGAACCTTGTGGCCGGCTCGGGGCATCGCTGTCCACTGCCCGTCCGGCCCCAATTCCCAGCTGCGTGTCGAGGGATCGAGCGCCGATTCGAAGAGGTCGTTTAGTTGCCCGGTCAGGCGGGGATCCTTGACCTGAACCAGCACCTCGACGCGGCGATCCAGGTTGCGGTGCATCATGTCGGCGCTGCCGATCCAGTATTCATTGATCGCGCGGAAATCGAAGATCCGCGAGTGCTCTAGATATTGTCCGAGAATCGAGCGCACGGTGATGTTTTCGGAGAAGCCCTCGACCCCGGGGCGCAGGGCGCAGATTCCACGCACCACGATCTCGACGCGTACCCCGCCTTGCGACGCGCGATAGAGCGCATCGATGACCCCTTCGTCGACAAGGGAGTTCATCTTGAGCCGGATGTGCCCGTTTCCGCTTTCCTGATGCGCGGCGATCTCCCGGTTGACGCGTTCGACGATGCCTGCCCGGATGCTGTGCGGCGCGACCAAAAGATTGCGGTAGCTCAGCTTGCGTGAATAGCCCGTCAACGTGTTGAACAGATCGGTCAGGTCGGCGCCGATGTCGGGATCGGCGGTCAGCAGGCCAAGGTCTTCGTAGAGGCGAGCGGTTTTGCTGTTGTAGTTGCCGGTCCCGATGTGGCAGTAGCGCCGGATCGTGGAGCCCTCGCGGCGAACCACCAGGCACGTTTTGCAGTGCGTTTTAAGGCCGAGGAGGCCGTAAACCACGTGTACCCCCGCCTGCTCCAGTGCTCGCGCCCACCGAATGTTGGCTTGTTCGTCAAACCGTGCCTTGATTTCGACCAGCGCCACGACTTGCTTTCCGGCAGCGGCGGCTTCGATCAGGGCCCGCACGATCGGCGAGTCACCCGACGTGCGGTACAGCGTCTGTTTAATCGCCAGCACGTTGGGGTCGGCGGCGGCCAATTCGATGAATCGTTGTGTGCTCGTGGAGAACGATTCGTAAGGGTGATGCACCAACACGTCACCCTCGCGCAGCGTCGCGAAAATGCTCTTCGGCGTTTCGCGGTCAGCGAACGCGGGGCTGGTCGCGGGAACGAATGCGGGATCCTTCAGATCGGGCCGGTCGACACCGTAAATCTGCCACAGCGACGAAAGATCAAGCAGGCCCGGCACTTGGATCACATCGCCGGGATGCACGTCGAGTTCGCGCAGCAGCAGCTCCAGCATGTGCTCGGTCATGTCGTCGGCCACCTCGAGGCGCACCGGCGACCCGAACCTCCGACGGGCCAGCTCGCGTTCCAGCGCCTGTAGCAGGTCTTCGTCGCGATCTTCGTCGACCTCGTAGTCAGCGTTGCGGGTCACCCGGAATGCGTGGTGTTCAACGATTTCCAAGCCCGGGAACAGCGCGGGCAGGAAGGCCGCGATCAACTCCTCCATCGGCAGGAAGCGGACTTCTTTCTTCCGCGACGACTCGTCTGCTCCACCACGCTCGTCGAGTTCGACGAATCGATCGACGTTGTCTGGCACCTTGACTCGGGCGAAATGCTGACCGCTGTCGTCGGGCAGCTTGACGGTGACCGCGAGGTTCAGGCTCAGGCCGCTGACGAACGGGAACGGGTGTGCGGGATCCACGGCCAGTGGAGTCAGGACCGGGAAGACCTGCTCAGTGAAGTACGTCGACAGCCGGTCGCGTTCGTCCTGATCCAGGTCCGCCCACGTGACAATGTGAATACCTTCGCCGGCCAGCTCGGGCTCCACCGAGTTCAGAAAAACCTCTGCGTGTCGGGTGGCGATCTTCTGGGTCTGCTCGCCGATCCGGCGCAGTTGCTCGCGTGGGGTGAGTCCGTCCGCGGAGCGGACCGACAGGCCCATCTCGTCGCGCCGCTTCAGGCCGGCGACGCGCACCATGTAGAACTCGTCGAGGTTGGAGGCGAAGATCGCCAGGAACTTCGCCCGTTCCAACAGCGCCAGCGACGTGTCCTCCGCGAGCGCCAGGACGCGCGCGTTGAAGTCCAGCCAGCTCAATTCGCGGTTGAGATACCGGTCCCGGGGAAGCGGGTTGTCCACCGCCCTGGCTGTGGTGGCGGGCGGTGCTCCCGGCGCAGAATCTGCGGACTGCCACGTGGGCGTCTCGTCGCTGACTGTGGTGTCCGGGGCTTCGATGTCAGTCACTCTTGTGATCATTCCCCATTGGCGGGGGGTGCGGCCACCGACTAGGTGGCCAACATTTGCCGTTGAGGCGCTGTTTACCCATCGTTACCCCCGCTGAGGCGCCGACACTGCAACCGCCCGGGTCGTGGCAGGTCCCATTCCGAGACGACGGGCGACGGCCAGGTCGTCGGGTGTGTCGATGTCGCAACGAAGTCCGGGCCATGCACCGGTAAGTTCGATCGCACCCGAATGTCGGTGCTGTGCAGACGAATCCGGCCCGAACCGGGGGTCGAGTGTGGTTCCGAATGCGCACAGGGCCGCCGTACCGGTGCCGAGGCGATCGGCGACGAAACTACGCTCGTACCGGCGTGCCGCGGCAATCGCTTCGGCAAGTTCCTGCGTCTGCAACGCCGGCAGATCGCCTTGCAGCACAACGATGTTCGAGACCGACTGGGATACCACGCGTTCGGCGGCTGCGATCGCGTTGTTCAGCGGGTTCGAGTGGCCGTCCGGGGTCGGATCGGTGAGCACATCGGCGCCGAGTTCGGACGCGGCCGCGGCGGCCACGTCGTCGGGCGTGACGACGGTGATGCGGCGAACGGAACTCACCCTCGATGCGGCGGTGAGGGTGTCGACCAGCATTGCCAAAACGACGCTCTCCCGCGTCGACGCGGAGAAGATCGGCGCCAGCCGCGTCTTGGCGGCGGTCAGTCGCTTGACGGCGACGATCAAGCCGACGTCACCGTCGGCGTCGGCTTGACTGCGGCTCACGGAACCATCCTGCCAGTGCCGATCGCCGGGCTGAGCTACGCCTGATTGCCCACCCCGCCCCCGCAAGCGGGGAGGTGCCCCCACCTCAGGCCGTCTCGGCCTGCATCGTCGCTGGGCTACGGTGAAGCGCCGGGAGTTAGAGCACACTCACTAGACGGGACCGCGACAGACCATGGCCACCACGACAGCGGTAATGGGTGCCGGTGCCTGGGGCACGGCGCTCGCCAAACTGCTGGCCGACGCCGGTGGCGAGGTGACCCTCTGGGCGCGGCGTTCTGACGTCGCCGACGAGATCAACTCCAGTCGGTATAACCCTGGCTACCTGCCGGACGTGCAGTTGCCGGCCGGCATCCGGGCCACCGCTGATCCCGCCGAGGCTCTGCACGGTGTGACCACGGTGCTGCTGGCCGTGCCCGCGCAGACGATGCGGACCAACCTCGAGCAGTGGACGGGCCTGATCACCAAGGGCGCCACCCTGGTCAGCGCGGCCAAGGGCATCGAGTTGGGCACTCTGATGCGGATGAGCCAAGTCATCGTCGACGTCACGGGTGTCGATCCGTCGCAAGTCGGAGTGATCTCCGGTCCGAACCTCGCCAGCGAGATCACTGCCGGGCAACCCGCAGCCACCGTCATCGCCTGCAGCGATTCCGGTCGCGCGGTTGCCATGCAGCGCATGCTGAATGCCGGATTCTTCCGGCCCTACACCAATGCCGATGTCATCGGCACCGAAATCGGCGGCGCGTGCAAGAACGTCATCGCGCTGGCCTGCGGGATGGCGGCCGGGGTAGGCCTGGGCGAAAACACCGCAGCGGCGATCATCACCCGCGGTCTGGCCGAGATCATGCGGTTGGGTATCGCGGTCGGCGCCAAGGGCGCGACGCTGGCCGGCCTGGCCGGAGTGGGCGATCTGGTGGCTACCTGCACGTCGCCCCGGTCGCGCAATCGCAGTTTCGGCGAAAGTCTGGGGCGCGGCGAAACGCTGGAGTCCGCGCTGCGACAGCGCGGCGACCACGTCGTCGAAGGGGTGACTTCGTGCGAGTCGGTGCTGGCGCTGGCCTCTAGCTACGACGTCGAGATGCCCCTGACGGACGCGGTGGAACGGGTCTGCCACAAGGGGTTGTCGGTGGACCAGGCGGTGGTTGCCCTGCTGGGGCGCAGCACCAAGCCGGAATGAGCTTGTAACCAGCACCGCGACGCCAGACGGTAGCCTCTCTAGGTTGTGAACGCCCGCTTGCCGTCCAGGACGCCCGATCACGGTCGCGTCCGAGTTGCCGTCGTCTTCGGCGGACGCAGCAATGAGCACGCCATCTCATGCGTCTCGGCAGGCAGCATTTTGCGCAACCTGGACCCGGAGCGGTTCGAGGTGGTCGCTGTCGGCATCACGCCGGAAGGCTCGTGGGTGTTGACCGACGGTGATCCTGACTCGCTGGCGATCGCCAACCGGCAGTTGCCAGGGGTGAGTTCCGAGTCAGGCACCGAGCTGGCGCTGACGGCCGACCCGCGTCTCGCCGGTCAGCTGGTATCGCTGGCGCCCGGTGGGGCTGAGGTGCTGGCGTCGGTCGACGTGGTCTTTCCGGTCCTGCACGGACCGTACGGGGAAGACGGCACCATCCAGGGTCTGCTCGAACTCGCCGGTGTGCCGTATGTGGGTGCCGGGGTGCTGGCCAGCGCGGCAGGGATGGATAAAGAGTTCACCAAGAAGCTGCTGGTGGCCGAAGGGCTACCGATCGGCGACTACGCGGTGCTGCGGCCATCGGAGACCACGCTGGATGCCGAACAGCTTGACCGACTTGGGCTTCCGGCATTCGTCAAGCCCGCTCGCGGCGGGTCGTCGATCGGCGTCAGCCGGGTGGCCAACCGGCAGGAATTGCCCGCGGCGATCGCCCACGCGCGTCAGCACGATCCGAAGGTGATCGTCGAGTCCGCGATCATCGGCCGCGAACTGGAATGCGGTGTGCTCGAATTCCCAGACGGCACAGTGCAAGCCAGTACCGTCGGCGAGATCCGGGTAGCCGGAGTCCGCGGACGGGAAGATTCCTTCTACGACTTCGCGACCAAATATCTTGACGACGCCGCCGAACTCGACGTGCCCGCCAAGATCGACGACGACGTGAGCGATGCCGTGCGCGAGTTGGCGATTCGGGCGTTCAAGGCCATCGACGGCCGAGGTCTGGCTCGGGTGGACTTCTTCCTCACCGAAGACGGGCCGCTGATCAACGAGGTCAACACGATGCCCGGGTTCACCACGATCTCAATGTATCCCCGGATGTGGGCAGCCAGCGGCCTCGACTATCAAACCCTGCTGGCGACCATGGTCGACACAGCGCTGTCGCGTGGGATGGGTCTGCGCTAGTTGCCAGGCGCCGGGGCGACGGGCCGCGCCGGCATCGTTCGGTCGATCAGTTCGGACAGCTGCTGGATCGGCGTCGGTCCGGAGCCCGGTGGCAATGTGAGTGCGAGATAGACCGGTCGATCGACCGCGTACCAGGTGGATCGCTGATCCTGGCTGACTTGGAACCACTGCACCCGGTCGACCTGCTGGATCGGTGAGCCGACGACGAAGTCAGCAGGACGGTCGAGGCCGCATCGCAGTACGACCGGATCTCCCTCGCCTGCGGGCTGCCACGCGGCGGCGCCGGCCGGAGCCGGCTGCATCAGCGTGGCCCGGCTGTAGTCGCCGAGTCGCTGTGGCAATGCGTCCACCAGCTTTTGGCAGGCGGTATCGCCCGCATGCGGCGCAGGCACTGCGGCGACAACGACCGGTGCGGTGTGATGGTGAGTCCCCGCGATCGCCAGAACGACGACCACAACACCGATCGCCAGCACCAGCGCGGCGATCAGCGCCGCCCGCGGCGGACCGTCGAATTCGGCCATACCTCACCCTCTGCTCGAACTCAGCGCAGTAGAACCTACCGTTGTTCGCAGACCGGCGATCATCGAGGAGGTGGGATGAGCAGCGGCAAGTCCGATCGCACCCTCGGCGATATCGGTGAGTTCGAGCTGATCAACCGGATGACTCGGGGTCGGCCCGAGTCATCCGATGTCGCCCTCGGGCCCGGTGACGACGGCGCGGTGGTGTTGGCCCCCGATGGCCGCGTGGTGGTGTCGACGGACATGTTGGTCGAGGGCAGGCACTTTCGGCTGGACTGGTCGACACCGCAGGACGTCGGCCGTAAAGCCGTGGCGCAGAACGCCGCCGATATCGAAGCGATGGGGGCACGGGTCACCGCGTTCGTCGTCGGCTTCGGTGCGCCACCCGAAACCGCTGCCGCACAGGTCAACGCGCTGGCCGACGGAATGTGGGAGGAAGCCGCCCGGGTCGGCGCCGGCATCGTCGGGGGAGATCTGGTCGCGAGCCCCCAGTGGGTCGTGTCGGTGACCGTGCTCGGTGATCTGGCCGGCCGCGCGCCGGTGTTGCGGTCCGGTGCACGGTCTGGTTCGCAACTCGCCATCAACGGTCAACTAGGATATTCGGCTGCTGGATATGCGCTGTGGCACAACGGTATCGACCGATTCGACGAGCTACGTCGACGCCATCTGGTTCCGCAACCGCCGTACCACCAGGGGCAGGTGGCAGCCGAAGCGGGCGCACAGGCGATGATCGACGTCTCCGACGGCTTGGTCGGCGACCTTCGACATGTCGCCGAGGCATCAGGCTTGGCGATCGACCTGAGCAGCAAGGCGCTGAGCGTCGATCGTGAGTTATTGGTCGGCGCTGCCGAAGCCGTCGGCGTCGACCCATGGACCTGGGTATTCGGTGGGGGAGAAGACCATGCGTTGGTCGCGGCGTTCGCCGGTCGGGTTCCCACGGGGTGGCGGGTGATCGGGCGCGTTTGCGACGGGCCGGCTGATGTGCTCGTCGACGGTGCACCGTGGCGCGGATACGCGGGGTGGCAGTCGTTCGGCGCCCGATGACGATGCGGGCCGCGGAGATGCCGGACCATTGGGCAGTAGGGTGACCCGGTGACCGTCTACGCAATCGCCCAACTACGGTTCACCGACCGCGCTGCCTACGACCGGTACCAAATGCGGTTCATGGACGTCTTCAGTCGTTATCACGGAACGCTGTTGGCTGCCGACGAGCGGCCGCAGGTCGTCGAGGGCCGCTGGGATCGGGAAAAGGTGGTGCTGATGTCCTTTCCCGACGAATCCGAATTCCGGTTGTGGTCGGAATCTGATGAATATCAGGAGATTTCGAAGGACCGCGACGCGGGGGCGGACACGGTGGTGCTATTGGTCAAGGGACTGGCGTGACCGCCAAGCCGCTGCGCGAACTCATCGACGATGGCTGGGCGACGGCCCTGCAGCCCGTCGAGGAGCAGGTCGCCACGATGGGTCAATTCCTGCGCGCGGAGATCGCGGCCGGCCGTGGATACCTGCCTGCCGGTGAAAATGTGCTGCGCGCCTTCACCTTTCCGTTCGACAAAGTCCGGGTTCTGATCGTGGGCCAAGACCCGTATCCGACGCCCGGACACGCTGTCGGCCTGAGCTTCTCGGTGGCCGCCGACGTGCGGCCGCTGCCCCGAAGTCTGGAGAACATCTTCGCCGAATATCGCAGTGACTTAGGCTTTCCGGTGCCGTCCTGTGGCGACCTCACACCATGGGCGCAGCGCGGGGTGCTGCTGCTCAACCGAGTACTGACCGTCCAGCCCGGTAATTCGGCATCCCATCGCGGCAAGGGCTGGGAGGCGGTCACCGAGTGCGCGATCCGTGCACTGGTTGACCGTCGACAGCCGATGGTGGCCATTCTGTGGGGCCGCGACGCGTCGACGCTCAAGCCGATGCTGGCCGGCAGCGATTGTCTCTCGATCGAATCACCGCATCCCTCACCACTGTCGGCGTCGCGGGGATTCTTCGGCTCGCGTCCGTTCAGTCGCGCGAACGAACTGCTGGCTCAGACGGGTGCCGAGCCCGTCGACTGGCAACTGCCGTGACGAGCTGACCGTTCGGGCTCACGACGACCCGTGTCGATGCTGTCCGGGCGGGGTGGTGTCGTCGTAGAGAAGAAGGCTGGTGTCGTCGTCCGGGTACGGCCGGACCGGTGGCGTCACATCCCGGTTGTCCGGTGCCGCCTGCATGGAATCGGGATAGCGCGGATCGACGAAATTGAGATCGTGGCCCTTGCGCTGCCATGATCGCCCGACCCGATAAATGGCGGCACAGACCAACGCAAACGCCGCGATGATGCCGATTACAGCGAGGATCTCCATCGGAGCCCCTCCCGGGCCTCAACTAGCCGCGAACGACCTTGCCGGCCTTGATGCAGGATGTGCACACGTTGATGCGGTGCTTGTTACCGCCGGGACGGTTGGACACGCGCACGCTCTGGATGTTGGGATCCCATCGACGGCTGGTCCGGCGATGGGAGTGTGACACCGACTTGCCAAAGCCGGGGCCCTTCCCGCAGATATCGCAGACGGCAGCCATACGTGAAACTCCTCAGACTCTGGGGCCAACGACCTTACGGGTGGCCCGACGACCAGGCAAGAATAGCTGCCGTCGGGCAGAACCGCCAAAACGATCAACAATCGGCAGGTGTCGTGTGACCAGTGCTGTCGTTCTGAATAGATAGGCTGGCGCCCACCGACGGCGGCGTGAGGGGGTGGGATCAGAGTGGGGTCGGGACTTACTGGGCCGGGTCGCGCGCTGGACGCGTTCGCTTTACGTGACTGGGCGCACACCTCTGTCGGCGACCTGATCACCCATATCGACGAGATCAACCGGCTCAATGTGTTCCCGGTCGCCGATTCCGACACAGGCGTAAACATGCTGTTCACGATGCGCTCAGCACTGGCCGAGGCCAACACCGATGCGAAATCCGCCGATGTCGTCAAGACGGCGGCCGCGCTGTCCGCGGGGGCGCTGAACGGTGCACGCGGCAACTCCGGTGTGATTCTGTCCCAGATTCTGCGGGGCATCGCCGACGTGACCGCACGCGCTGCTGCCGACTCCGATGAAGAACTCCACCAGATCGATGCCGTGCTGCTGGGCGCGGCACTGCACCGCGGGGTCGACCTGGTTGTCGCCTCGATGGGGGGCCGGGAAATCCCCGGGACGATCGTCTCGGTGCTGAAAGCCGCGGGGGACGCCGTCGAGCAGTCCGCGAGCGCCGGAGAAGGGCTGTCACCGGCGGTCATCGTCGCCGGTGAAGCGGCGGTGATCGCGCTGGAGAAAACTCCCGAGCAGCTTGACGTGCTGGGCGACGCGGGCGTGGTCGATGCCGGTGGCCGTGGCTTGGTGGTGCTTCTGGATGCGCTGCGCTCGACGATCACCGGGCAGGCGCCGAATCGCAAGGTCTACGAGCCGGCGCCGCGCCGGCCGGTCCCCGAAATCGCCGCGCAGCCCCCAGCGCCGCAATTCGAGGTGATGTATCTGTTGGGCGGGTGTGACGCCGAGGCCGCCGACTTGCTGCGCGAGCGGCTGGATGAGCTCGGTGAGTCGGTGGCCATCGCGACGTCCGGGGTCGTCGGTGGCTACTCCGTCCACGTCCACACCGACGACGCGGGAGCGGCGATCGAAGCGGGTCTGGCGTTCGGTGATCCGCGGCGGATCCAGATATCGATGCTGACCAGCGGCACCAGCGGGCTGCCACCGGGCAGTTGGACGCGGGAGCGGGCGGTGCTCGCCGTCGTCGACGGCGACGGCGCGGCCGAGTTGTTCGGCGGAGAAGGGGCCTGCGTGTTACAGCCCGATCCACTTGCCGACGACCCGACGACGGTGGTCACCGCTCAGCAGTTGCTGCGCGCGGTCGTCGACACCGGGGCGGCGCAGGTAATGATCCTGCCCAACGGCTACGTCCTCGCCGAGGAGCTGGTGGCCGGGTGCACCGCGGCCATCGGATGGGGGATCGACGTTGTGCCGCTGCCCACCGGATCGATGGTGCAGGGCCTGGCCGCGCTCGCCGTACACGAACCGGGCCGGCAAGCAGTCAACGACGGATACACGATGGCCCGCGCCGCGGGCAGCGCCCGGTACGGCGAAGTGCGCGTCGCTACCGAAACGGCATTGACCTGGGCAGGCACCTGTGAGCCGGGCAACGGGCTGGGCATCGCCGGCGACGAAGTGCTGATCGTGGCGCCCGACGTCGCGTTGGCCGCGACCGGGCTGATCGATCTGCTGCTGGGCGCCGGTGGCGAGCTGATCACCGTGCTCGTCGGCCAGGGCATCGACGCGGACTCCGTCGAGTCGGCGCTGCGCGCCCATGTGCACGACCGCCATCCCGGCAGTGAACTCGCGATCTATCACACCGGCCACCGCGGCGACGCGCTGCTGATCGGGGTCGAATAGCCGTGGTGTCGCTCAGCGATCGCCTGGATTACATCGTCGGAGCCAAAGCCGCCGGCCCGCTCGACGAGGTGTTCGGTATCCGCACGGTCGACGACCTGCTCCGGCACTACCCCCGCAGCTACGTCGAAGGCGCCACCGTCCGGGGCGCCGACGACGAACAACCACCTGAAGGCGAGCACGTCACCCTCGTCGACGAGATCACCGACGCCGCGCTGCTTCCCATCAAAAGCCGCCCGCGGGACAAGCTCTTTCGCGTCACCCTCGGTTCCGGCCGCGGCAAGGTCACCGCCACGTTCTTCCATCCCAAGAAGTGGATCACCGACCAACTGTCCAAAGGCACCCGAGTCATGTTGTCCGGGGAGGTGGGTTACTTCCGCGGCGCGATGCAACTCACGCACCCTGACTTTCTGGTACTGGACGCCGCGGACGGACGAAACCGCGGCAGCCGGTCACTGAAGATGATCGCCGACGCCTCGCAGGCGGTGAGCGGGGAAGTGCTGCAGGAGGCCTTCGAGCGCACCTTCTACCCGATCTACCCGGCCAGCGCGAAGTTGCAGAGCTGGGACATCTTCAATTGTGTTCGACAGGTGCTCGAGGTGCTCGATCCGATTCCCGACCCGCTGCCCCAAACGCTCCGCGCCGCCCACAGTCTGGCCTCCGAAGACGAGGCCCTGCGCGCCATCCACCTGGCCGAGAACGACGCCGACCGCCGGCGGGCCAAGGAGCGGTTGGCCTTTGACGAGGCGGTGGGTCTGCAATGGGCTCTGGTGAGCCGCCGCCACGGCGAACTGGCCCAATCCGGGCCGGTGGCACCGTCGAGTCAGACCGGCCTCAAACACGAACTGCTGCACCGCTTGCCGTTCGAGCTAACCGCGGGCCAGCGCGAGGTGCTCGACGTCCTCTCCGGTGAACTCGCGGCCAACCGGCCGATGAACAGGCTCCTGCAAGGCGAAGTCGGTTCGGGCAAGACCATCGTCTCGGTGTTGGCGATGCTGCAAATGGTCGACGCCGGCTACCAGTGCGCACTGCTGGCACCAACGGAAGTTCTTGCCGCCCAGCATCTTCGCTCAATCAACGATGTGCTCGGGCCGCTAGCGATGGGTGGTCAGCTTGGCGGTGAGGACAACGCGACGCGTGTCGCGCTACTGACCGGATCGATGTCGCAGGCGCAAAAGAAGCAAGTGCGCACCGAGATCGCCGGCGGCCAGGTGGGCATCGTCGTCGGCACGCATGCGCTGTTGCAGGACGCTGTAGAGTTCGACCGGCTCGGTATAGTGGTCGTCGACGAGCAACATCGCTTCGGGGTTGAGCAGCGAGATCAGTTGCGGGCGAAGGCGCCTGCCGGCATCACGCCGCATCTGCTGGTGATGACCGCCACGCCGATACCGCGGACCGTAGCGTTGACCGTATACGGCGACTTGGAGACGTCGACGCTGCGCGAGCTTCCCCGTGGCCGCCGGCCCATCACGACCACCGCCATCTTCGTCAACGACAAACCGGCCTGGCTGGACAGGGCCTGGGGTCGCATCATCGAGGAAGTCGCCGAAGGGCGTCAGGCCTATGTGGTGGCGCCCCGAATCGACGACAGCGACAGCGGTGGTCAGGCCGAGAAAGACCAAAGGCCCTCGGCGACAGTCGAGGAACTCTATGCGCGACT
This sequence comes from Mycobacterium sp., assembly GCF_049281135.1. Classification (GTDB taxonomy): domain Bacteria; phylum Actinomycetota; class Actinomycetes; order Mycobacteriales; family Mycobacteriaceae; genus Mycobacterium. Next base: position 26,752 of record NZ_JBAPRN010000093.1, read on the forward strand.
GGGCAGCGATCAGCTATCCGGTCTGCGGCTGGGGCTCATGCATGGCCGGCGGACCGGCGATGAGAAGGACGCCGTGATGGCGGCGTTTCGTGCCCGCGAGATCGATGTGCTGGTGTGTACCACCGTCATCGAGGTCGGTGTCGACGTCCCCAACGCAACCGTGATGCTGGTGATGGACGCCGACCGTTTCGGGATCAGCCAGCTGCACCAGCTGCGCGGCCGCATCGGCCGGGGCGAACACGCCAGCATCTGTCTGCTGGCCAGTTGGATGACGCCGCACTCACGGGCGGGCCGGCGGCTGAGCGCGGTTGCCGGGACGCTCGACGGTTTCGAGCTTGCCGACCTGGATCTGCGAGAGCGCCGGGAGGGAGATGTGTTGGGCCGCAGCCAGTCCGGCCGTGCGATCACGCTGCAGCTGCTGTCACTGATCGATCACCGGGACGTCATCGAAGCGGCTCGCGACTTCTGCGAACAGGCCTACGAGGATCGGGCCGCCCATCCTGGATTGGCACTGCTGGCAGCACCTTTCACCGGTACCGAACGCATCGAATTTCTGGACAAGTCGTGACCCGCAGGACGATGCTCTGGCTGTCGGCGGTCGCGATGCTCGCCGTGCTGGTTGCCTATCAGGTGGTGGTCACGTCGGCGGGGGAGCGCGGCCGGGAGTTCGCGGCTCGGGCTGACATCCCGACTGTCCAACCCGGTGTCGACGTACTGGGTGGAATCACGGTGGTGCCGCTGAGAATTCGTCGATTCGACTACCGGCGTGCCGCTTTCGGCGACGCCTGGACCGACGATAACGATGCGCCCGGTGGGCACAACGGTTGCGATACCCGCGACGACGTTCTGAATCGCGATCTAGTCGACAAAACAAACGTCTGGACCAAACGCTGCCCCGACGCGGTGGAAACCGGCACGTTGCATGATCCGTACACCAGCGACACCATCAACTTTCATCGCGGCGCGAAAGTTGGCGAAGCGGTGCAGATCGACCACATCGTGCCGCTGGCGCTGGCGTGGGACATGGGGGCCTACGACTGGCCCTCGGCCCAGCGGGTCCGGTTCGCCAATGACCCGGCGAATCTCCTTGCAGTAGAAGGTCAGGCGAATCAGGACAAGGGCGATTCGCAGCCCGGGTTGTGGATGCCGCCGAACCACGCGTTCTGGTGTCAGTACGCGATGCAGTTCATCGCGGTGTCGCGCGGGTACGGGCTTCCCGTCGACATGGTGTCGAGCAACGTGCTGCGTCAGGCCGCAGCGGGCTGCCCGACCGGATAGCGGGCTAGATGCCGGTGTAGGTCAGCGGATCCTCGCGCACCCGGGTGCCGTCATTGAGCCCGTTGAGGGCTTCCATGTGTGCGGCGGTCAACTCGAAATCGAAGACGTCGAAGTTGCCGGCGATCCGCTCGGGATTGCCGGACCGCGGGATCACCACGTTGCCCAGCTGAATGCTCCACCGGATCAGCACCTGCGCCGCCGTGCGCTCGTATTCGCCGGCGATCGACGTCACCGTGGGGTTATCCAGCAATCTGCCGACCGCCAGCGGGCTGTAGGCCTCGGTGATGACGTTGTGCTGTGCGTTGACCGCCCGTAGCTCGGCCTGATTGAGCAGCGGGTGCAGCTCGATCTGGTTGACCGCAGGGGTGACGTAGGTCAGGTCGATCACCGTCTCGAGGTATTCCTCGGTGTAGTTGCACACCCCGATCGATCGGGTGTGGCCGTTGCCGCGCGACTGAATCAGGCCGCCGAAGGTGTCCACGTATTTTCCAAGCTGCGGCTGGGGCCAATGGACGAGAAAGAGGTCGACGTAGTCCAGCCCGAGCTTGTCCAGGCTGACCTTGACGGCGTCCTGGGCGACGTTGAAACCGTGATCGGCGTTGGCGACTTTGGTGGTGATGAACAGCTCCGCGCGGGGAATTCCGGAGGCCGCGATGGCGCGGCCGACGGCTGCTTCGTTGCCGTACACCGAGGCGGTGTCGATCAGCCGATAGCCGATCTCCAGCGCCGTCGAGACGGCGCGTTCGGTCTCGGCATCGGACAATTCCGCGACGCCGAGGCCGAGCACCGGCATGGTGTTTTCGTCGTTGAGTGCAATGGATGGGACGTAGGCGCCCGACTCGCCGGTCACGTCATTCACCTGCCTGTGAAGTCGAAGGTTCGTGGATCAGGACCCAGCCGGTGTCCGTCGTCGAGCGATGAGATTGACGCCATGTCGTTTTCGCTCAGCTCGAAATCGAACACGTCGAAGTTGCTCGCAATCCGTTCAGGGTTTACTGACTTGGGGATGACGATGTTACCGAGCTGAATATGCCACCGAATCAGAACCTGGGCCGGTGTTCGGTCGCGGTCCTCGGCGACCGCGGTGACGGTGGGATCGGTCAGCAACGAACCCTGCCCGAGCGGGCCCCACGCCTCAGTCGCGATTCCGAGGCGGGCGTGCAGCTCCCGGAGTTCGGTTTGCGGAAACCGGGGATGCAGCTCGACCTGATTGACGGCTGGCACGATCCCGGTGGCGTCGACCAACGCATTGATGTGATCCGGCTGGAAATTGCTGACCCCGATGGACCGGATCCGGCCCTGGTCGCGCAGATGGGCGAACGCCTTGAAGGTGTCGACGAATTTGTTCAGCTTCGGCATCGGCCAATGCACCAGGTAGAGGTCGAGATAATCGATCCCCAGCTTCTTCATGCTGGCGTCGAAGGCCGTCAGGGTGCTCTCGTAACCCTGCTCGGAGTTCCACAACTTGGTGACCAAGTAAAGTTCGTCTCTGGGCACGCCGGACTCGGCGACCGCACGGCCGGTTTCGCGTTCGTTGCCGTACATTGCCGCGGTATCAATGTGGCGGTACCCGGCTTGCAGCGCGGTGCACACCGCCTGCTCGGTGTCCGTGGGCGGGATCTTGAAAACGCCGAATCCGACCGCGGGGATGGAATGACCGTCGTTGAGCGTGACTAAGGGAGCACCCATGACACGAAGTCTGCCAGGCACCTCGGATCAGCAGCTCAAGACCGGTGGCTGGGCCAACCGGCTGCAGGGCGCCGCCACCAAGGTCGGTGTCAAGGTGATTCCGTGGGTCCCGACGCGCGCCGTGCGACTGCTGACCGGTGGCCGTTCGGTCACGATCGACGGCAACACGCTTGACCCGACGTTGCAGCTGATGCTGTCGGCACAGCACGCAATGGGCATCGAGGGTTTGGCGGTAAAGAACGACGTCGCGGCTTCTCGGGCTTTATTGCGGGAGACGTGCATGGGATTTGCCGGCCCGCAGGTGCATGTCGGCGTCAGTGACCTGTCGATACCGGGACCGGCCGGTCAGATCCCAGCCCGGCACTACCGCCCGGCGGCCGCCAAGCCAATGCCGTTGCTGGTCTTCTACCACGGCGGCGGCTGGACGATCGGCGACTTGGATACCCACGATGCGTTGTGCCGGCTGACCTGCCGCGACGCCGACGTTCACGTGCTGTCAGTCGATTACCGGCTGGCCCCCGAGCACCCGGCACCGGCCGCGATCGACGATGCCTATACGGCGTTTCAATGGGCGCACGAACACGCCGAGGAACTTGGCGCGATCCCCGACAAGATTGTCGTCGGTGGCGACAGCGCCGGTGGCAACCTGGCCGCCGTAGTTTCCCAGCTGGCGCGCGACGAAAACCCCCACGGCCCGCAGCCGGTGCTGCAGTGGCTGATCTATCCCCGCACCGACTTCACCGCCAAGACCAGGTCGCTGAGCTTGTTCGCCGAGGGTTTTCTGCTGACCAAAGCCGACATGGACTGGTTCGAGGGCGGCTACCTGCGCAATTCCGGCATCGCGCCGACAGACCCGCGGGTTTCGCCGCTGCTGGCCCATACCCTGTCGGGGTTGCCGCCCGCGCTGATCATGACCGCGGGCTTCGACCCGTTGCGTGACGAGGGCAATCAGTACGCGGCGGCGCTGCGTGCTGACGGAATACCCGTCGACTTGCGCTCGGCGGGGTCGGTGACCCATGGCTTTGCCAACTTATTCCCGCTGGGGGGCGGAAGCGGGTTGGCCACCACGGAGTTGATTTCGGCGCTGCGGGCCCATCTCAGCCGCGTCTGACCTGGCGATAGCGACGCCGGTAGGCTTAGTCGCTATCGCAGAGCGCATCGCGGTCGGACCGCGAAGCCGACTATCCGGAGTGTGAGCAAGCCCGTGGCCGCCAAATCCAACCGCCCAGCCCGATACGACCTGAACGCCGCCAGTAGCCGACGCGACCTGCTGGTCCGGATCGGGCTCACCTCGATCGTGGTGCTGTTCGCCGTCGTCCTGGTCGGCTACATCGTGATCTCGCACGACAAGAAGACCGCTGCCAGCGGCGCGCGGGCAGTCCGGGTGACGTCGAGCAAGCTGGTGACCAAGGACGGCAGTCATGATCCGAAAGCGGTCGTGACGTTCTACGAGGATTTCCTCTGCCCGGCCTGCGGCAATTTCGAGCGCGGGTTCGGGCCGACGGTGAGCAAGCTGATCGATGACGGCGCCATCGCGGCCGACTACTACATGGTGGGGCTGCTGAGCAGGCCGCAGAACCAGGACTACTCGTCGCGCGCCGGTAACGCCGCATACTGCGTCGCCGACGAGTCGGTCGACGCCTTCCGGCGATTCCACACCGCGTTGTACACCAAGGACATTCAGCCCTCCGAGATCGGGACATCGTTCCCCGACAACGCGAAGCTGATCGAGTTGGCCCGTGAGGCGGGCGTGGTCGGAAAGGTCCCGGAGTGCGTGAAGGCCGGCAAATATCTGCCGATGGTCGACGGGTTGGCGACATCGCAGGGTATTCACGCCACCC
>NZ_JBAPRN010000094.1:0-23183 GCF_049281135.1 Mycobacterium sp.
CAAAAAACCAGCTATGAACTGCGCAAACACACTGGTAGAAATTGGCGGTGGCGGAGGGATTTGAACCCTCGGACGGGGGTTACCCGTCACACGCTTTCGAGGCGTGCTCCTTAGGCCGCTCGGACACGCCACCGCCGGAGAGCTTACAGAACAGCAGCTCGGCTATCCCAATCGCTGCCGGGCGAAGAAGGTCTCCAGCAGGCCGGCACACTCCGGCGCCAGCACGCCGCCGCGCACATCCGGACGATGGTTGAGCCGGCGATCCCGGACCACGTCCCACAGCGAGCCCACCGCACCCGTCTTGGGCTCCCAGGCCCCGAACACCAGCCGATCGACCCGCGCCATCACCAGCGCGCCCGCGCACATCGTGCACGGCTCGAGCGTCACCGCCAGCGTCGCACCGGCCAGCCGCCACCCGTCACCCAGCACCCGCGCAGCCGCTCGAATGGCCAGGACCTCGGCGTGTGCGGTCGGATCCCCCAGGGCTTCACGCGCATTGACCGCGCGGGCCAGCTCGGTTCCGTCGGCCCCCACGACCACCGCACCCACCGGGACGTCGCGGGGATCCGCGGTCGCAGCAACCGCGAGCGCAGCGCGGATCAGATCTTCGTCGCAGCTCACCGACCGAGGCGCTCGAGCACCGACGACAGCTCGTCGGCGAAACCCATCTCGCGCGCAATGCGGCCCAACTGCTCGTCGGCGTAGAGATCGGTCTCGTCGAGGATGACGCTGAGCACCGCCTCGGGCAGCCCCACATCGGACAGCAACCCGAGATCACCCTCTTCGAAGGGTTCGGCGTCTTCAAGATCTTCCGGATCGATGTCGGCGTCCAGGTTGTCCAGTACCTCGGCGGCGATGTCGTAATCCAGCGCAGCGGTCGCATCCGAAAGCAGCAGCCGGGTGCCCGACGGCGCGGGCCGCACGATCACGAAAAACTCGTCGTCCACGTCGAGAAGGCCGAAAACCGCTCCGGCGCTGCGTAATTCACGCAGCTCGGTCTCGGCATCGCCTAAGCTCGCCAACGCCTTGGGCCCCATCGCCGAGCAGCGCCATTTGCCCTCTTCACGCACGACCGCCACACCGAATCCGTCCGGAGTGTCCGCCTGCGCGGAAGCCCGCTGTGCTCCCATGGAGGCCTACGCTAGTCGCGTAAGGGCCCGTTGACCAGCAAATCGGGGTCGCGTCGAGCGCTATAGCCCGGTAGGAATTCGTATGGATATGCCAACCTTGACAGGTGGCGAAGACACCGGTGTGCGTGCTGGGCCTGGGACTGATCGGCGGCTCGATATTGCGCGCCGCCACGGCCGCCGGTCGTGAGGCCTTCGGCTACAACCGCTCGGTCGAGGGAGCGCAGGCCGCCCGCTTCGACGGCTTCGACGCCACCACCGACCTCACCAAGGCGCTGACCAAGGCCGCCGACCTCGGTGCGCTGATCGTCCTGGCCGTGCCGATGCCCGCGCTACCGACCCTGCTGACCCATATCAGTCAGGCCGCCCCCCACTGCCCGCTGACCGACGTCACCAGCGTCAAAGGCGCGGTGCTCGAGGCCGTCACCAAGGCCGGCCTGCAGGCGCGCTTCGTCGGGGGACACCCGATGACGGGCACGGCGCACTCGGGTTGGGAGGCCGGGCATGCCCGGCTTTTCACCGGTGCCCCCTGGGTGATCAGCGTGGACGACCATGTGGACCCGGCGGTGTGGTCGACGGTGATGGAGTTGGCGCTGGACTTCGGGTCGTTCCTGGTGCCCGCCCGCTCCGACGAGCACGATGCCGCCGCGGCAGCAATCTCGCATTTACCGCACCTGCTGGCCGAGGCGCTGGCTGTTACCGCGGCCGAGGTGCCGTTGGCGTTTGCACTGGCCGCGGGTTCTTTCCGGGACGGCACCCGGGTGGCGGGCAGTGCACCGGATCTGGTGCGTGCGATGTGCGAAGCAAATGCAAGCCAGCTGCTGACGCGGGTGGACCGGGCCATCGAACTACTGAGCGAAGCGCGAAACTCGCTGGCGCACAACGACTCCGTCGCCGAGCTGGTCGAGGGCGGCCATGCCGCCCGCGCACGCTACGACAGCTTCTCGCGACCGGAGATCTTCGCCGTATTTGTCGGCGCCGAGAATTGGCGTCAAGAGCTTGCTGCCGCCGGCCGCGCCGGCGGGGTGATCAGATCCGCTCTGCCAAGCCTGGGTAGTCCACGATGAACCCGTCGGCGTCGACGGTGAGCGTGGTGTCCGATACCGGCGAGTGCACCTTGATTCCCTCGCCGGAGTCGGCGGCGGCGCTGCTGTAGCTGACCGTCGCCGAAGCCACGGTCATGTCCGGCAACGTCACGTAGATCGTCGGAACCGTGATCGAGTCGGCCCGCTCGTTGAGACCGACCCGGCGAATCGGCAGCGCGTTGAAGAACGGACTGAACACCACGTCGACGTCCAGCGCACCTTGGTAGGCGGCGCGCGACTCACCCTGGTGGTCGGTGACCATCCACATGTTCTCTTCGTCACGTGCGACGACGAGCTGTCGTTCCCGTTCGGCCAGTGTGACCGTCATGCCGAGTCGCTTGGTCGCACCGGTTTCGTCGGTCAGCAGATCGTAGTAGGCAGCGAATGCCGGGTTGGTGTCGGCCTCGGCGGCAACAATGCGGCCGTTGGCTTTAATTCGCTTGCCGGACAACTGCACTCGCACCGACTCCATGCGCCTGGCATCGTGTGAACGCCAAGTCAGCATCGTCGACCGGGAACTGCTTGTCGCATCTGCGGGGGCTGGGCTCACGCGTCTACGTTAGGCGACGGCTGCAGAGATTTCGACGTTTGGCGGTGTGGGATTGGGCGCAGTCGGCCGGTACCAGGCACCGATGCCCACACCGCGAATGCCAACACGCCGTCGAGGATCAGTGCCAGTGCTGCGACCATCAGTGCGCCGACCAGTGCGATGTGGAACTGCCGCACCTTGATGCCGTCGATCAGGTAACGGCCCAGCCCGCCCAAGCTGGCATAGGCCGCCACGGTCGCAGTGGCGACGACTTGGAGCGTCGCGGTCCGCAGCCCACCCATGATCAGCGGCAGCGCATTGGGCACTTCGACTCGAAAAAGCACCTGCAACTCGCTCATGCCCATCGCGCGGGCGGCGTCGACCACCGTGCGGTCCACCGCCGCCAGCCCGGCGTAGGTGCCCGCCAGCAGCGGCGGAATCCCCAGCAGCATCAGTGCCGCGATCGGCGGCACCAAACCCAGGCCCCACAGCAGCGCGGCCAGTAGCAGAACCCCCAGCGTCGGCAGCGCGCGCAGCGCGTTGACCAGGCTGACCACCAGCAGCGTGCCGCGTCCGGTATGCCCGACGATCAGCCCGAGCGGAATGGCGACCAGCGCCGAAACCGCCACGGCGGCCGCGGTGTATTCCAGATGTTCCAGCGTCCGGGCCGCCAGCCCGACCGGACCCGCCCAGTTCTCCGCGGTGAACAGGTAGGACAGCGCCTGGCCGACAAAGTTCATCGCGACCCGCCCACCACCGGGGCAGTCAGCAGCCGGCGCCCGGGGCGCGTAACCCGGACCCAGGGCGTGGCCATCCGGCCGGCAAACATCAGCACGACATCGATGATGACCGCCAACACGAAGATGGCCAGGATCCCGGCCACGATCTGGTCGCTCTTGTTCGCCTGGTAGCCCTCGGTGAACCAGGTGCCCAGGCCCCCGATGCCGATCACCGCGCCCACCGAGACCATCGAAATGTTGGTCACCACCACCACGCGCAGGCCCGCGACCAGCACCGGGATAGACAGTGGCAGTTCGACTTTGATCAGCCTGGCGATCGGCCGGTAACCGACAGCAGTGGCCGCATCGCGAACCTGCAGCGGTACGGCATCCAGCGCCTCGAACACCTCCCGCACCAGCAGCGCCGTGGTGTACAGCGTCAGCGCGACGATGACATTCGCCTCATCAAGGATGCGCGTCGGAATCACCAGCGGCAATACCACGAACAGCGCCAGCGATGGGATGGTGAATACCGCGCTGGCGGCGACAGTGGTCAGCCGTCGCAGCGCCGTGGAGCGCCAGGCCAGCACGCCCCAGGGCAACGCAATCGCCACACCAGCCAACACCGGCACGAGTGACAGCCTCAGGTGGATCACGGTGAGCGCCCACGCCGTCGGAAGGTGGTTGAGTAAGTAGTGCATGGCTAATCTCGCCGATGAGAATCCAAGGCGGCCAACACATCAGCGGCTCGCACTCCACCGGTGACTTTGCCTGCTTTGTCGACGGCCACACCCATCGCTGCGGGGGACGACAATGCGGCGTCCAATGCCTGGCTCAGGTTGGCGTCCGGCCGGAACACCGACCCGACCGACGTCACGCTGTCACGCAGCGACGCGCCGCCGCGATGCTTACGCACGCCGGCGGCGTCGATCCAGCCCAACGCCGTGCCGTCGGGTTTGACCACCAGCGCCCAGCCGTCGCGGAGTTGCGCCTCGCCCACGGCTGCCGAGTCGGTGATGATGGTGATGTCGTGGATCGGCAGACTCGTCGCATCCAAGAACTGCAACCAGCGGTAGCCACGACCGGCACCGATCATCCTGGCCACGAAATCGTTGGCGGGACGCGACAGCAAGTGGGCCGGCTCGTCGTACTGCTGCAGCACACCGCCGGGGCCGAACACCGCCACGCGGTCGGCGAGCCGGATCGCCTCGTCGATATCGTGCGTAACGAACACGATGGTTTTGTGCAATTCGGCTTGTAGCCGCAGTATTTCGCGCTGTAACTCGAAGCGGACGAGCGGATCGACGGCCGAAAAAGGTTCGTCCATCAACAGAATCGGCGGATCGGCGGCCAGCGCGCGTGCCACCCCGACTCGCTGCTGCTCGCCGCCGGACAGCTGCGCGGGATAGCGGGCGGCCAGCTTCGCATCCAGCCCCACTCGCTCCAGCACGGTGTAGGCGGCCTTGCGCGCCGCCCGCCGCGGCTGGCCTTTGAGCACCGGCACTGTCGCGACGTTGTCGATCACCCGTTGGTGCGGCATCAGGCCCGCGCCCTGGATCACGTAGCCGATGCCCAGGCGCAGCCGCACCGGGTCGACGCCCGCGATGTCGGCGCCGTCCACGACGACGGTTCCCGACGTCGGGTCGGCCATCCGGTTGATCATCCGCATCGACGTCGTCTTGCCGCACCCGGACGGGCCCACGAAGACCGTCAGCGTTCCCCGGGGCACTTCTAGGTTCAGCCGGTCGATGGCGACAGTTCCATCCGGATAGACCTTGTGCACGTCATGGAAGCTGATCAACCGTCAACCCCCGATCGGGTGGTCGAAGCCGTTGTCATGCAACCAGTTCCGGGCGGCCTGATCCGGGTCGATACCGTCATTTCCGGCTACCGAAGCATTGAGGTCGGCGACCCCGCGGCTGGTCAGCTTGGCCGACACCGCATCCAACACGTCTTTGAGCTTGTCGGTTTTCTTCTGCGAATTCACCAGCGGCACAATGTTTCCAGCCGGGAAGTTATGTAGTGGATCTTCGAGCGCGACCAGCCGGTGCTGCAGAATGGCCGGTGACGTGCTGAAGATATTGGCGGCGTTCACCTTCCCCTCTTCAAGGGTGCGAACGGTGACCGCACCGCCGTCGTCGCTGATCGCCACGAAGTTTCCGGGCGCGATGTCGAGCCCGTACCGCTGCCGCAGCCCGCTCAGACCCGAGGGCCGGGCCAGAAAGTCCGACGGCGCGGCGAACTTCACCTCCGGTGAATGCGGGGCCAGGTCCCCGATCGTCTTCAGGTTCCATTTGGCAGCGGTGTCGGCGGTGACCGTGACAGTGTCGGTGTCGCATGCCGGCGACGGCGTCAGGATCGACAGGTCGCCGGGCAGCCGTTTGTACAGCTCCAGTTCGATGTCGTCGAGCATGGTCATGGTGGCGGACGGTTCAAAGTAGGACAGCAGATTGCCGACGTACTCGGGCACCAAGTCGATCGAATGGTCCTTCAGCGCAGGGACATACGTCTCGCGGCTGCCGATGCCCATTTCCCGGCCGACGTTGAAGCCGTTGGCCTGCAATGCTTGTGCGTAGATCTCGGCGATGATTTTGGATTCTGGAAAACCGGCGGACCCGACCACGATCGAGTTCACGTTCGTCGATGCTCCGCCGAGCGGGTTCGCGCTGCCGCAGGATGTGACGGTGAAGCACACCACCGTCAGCCACACCACCACGCGATGCCCGTGCCGACGCAGCATGCTCATAGCAACCGACACTAGCGTTGCACGCTTTTCCCGGTGGTTCGGTTCACTTCAGACCGGAAAAGGGTAAAGATGACAGTATGAGCAGCGATCCGTCTGTATCACCTGAACAGCCCGCAGCGGCGTCCGCGCCGGTCCCGGATACCGTGCCACCACCAGAATCAGCGGTCAAGTTCACCCGAACTGCCAGCGTCTGGTCGTCTTTGATCGTTGGATTCCTGATCCTGATCGTGTTGCTGATCTTCATCACCCAAAACCTGTCCGACGCACCGGTCACCTTCCTCGGCTGGCATTACACCCTGCCGTTGGGAGTGCAGTTGCTGCTGGCGGCAATATGCGGCGGGCTGGTCACCGTGCTGGCCGGTACAGCGCGAATCTTCCAGTTGCGGCGCGCCGCAAAGAAGAACCTCGCCGCCGGCCTCGTCGCCGGCCGATAGATCAGCTGCTCCGCAGCTCGGTCAGCCCGCGGGCGATCAGCGGCGCCACGGTCTCACCGACCCGGTCGGAGGCGTCCACGTCGTCGTCACCGCCCGACATCCGCCTGCGGAAGTCGATGCCCGCGGCGATGATCGCCAGCTTGAAATACGCCAGCGCCATGTAGAAATTCCAGTGCGCCAACGGCTGTCCGGAGATCAGCGAGTACCGGTGTGCGAGCTCGTCGGCGACCGGCAATTGCGGCGACGTCCAGGCGGCGTGCGCGTTGATGATCAAGTCGAGCGACGGGTCGCGGTACACGCACATCAGCGCCGCATCGCTGAGTGGATCGCCCAGCGTGGAGAGCTCCCAATCGACCACAGCACGCACCTGTGACGGGTCGTCGGCATCCAGGATGGTGTTGTCGATCCGGTAGTCGCCGTGCACGATTGAGGTCCGGCTCTGTTGTGGAACGGCGTTCTGCAGGGCCGCGTGGAGTAGCGCGACGTCGGCGTCGCGGTCGTCGTCGGGCAGGTGAACCAGCTCCCACTGCGATCCCCACCGCCTGACCTGGCGCTCCAAATATCCGCTGGGCTTGCCGAAGTCGCCGAGTCCCACCGCGGCCGGATCGACTGCGTGCAGGTCGGCCAGCACCTTGATCAACGCGTCGACGCAGCCCTCGATGACGGGTTGGCCGCCCAAGGCCTCAAGTTCGGCGCGGCTGCGTACCACTTGTCCGGCAACGTATTCGACCATCTGGAACGGCGCGCCGAGTACCGACGCGTCGTTGCACAGCGTGACCGCGCGGGCCACCGGAACCGGGGTATCGGCCAACCCGGCGACCACCGTGTACTCCCGCGCCATGTCATGTGCCGACGGGGTCAGCCCATGCAGCGGCGGACGGCGTAACACCCACTTCGACGCGTCGTCGGCCACCAGAAAGGTCAGGTTGGAACGGCCGCCGGAGATCAGTTCCGCGGTCAGTTCCCCATCACGGCCGACGCCGACCGAACGCAGATGCTTGTCCAGCGCGGAGAGGTCGAGCCCATCGAGAGTCACGGCTTCTGTCTATCACCCCGAGTCATCGGCGGTTTCTCGGCAGCAGGTCCCATACGTGCTCGGTGCCGTTCACTGTCACCACGCTGGCCTGACCGGACCGGGAGAACAGCAGCCGAGTCACCGAGACGTAGTCGATGGGAAACGACAGCACCCGCTTGGTTCCCAAAATCTCGTGCAGGACGACGTTGATCACGCCGCCGTGGCTGAACACCGCGACGGTGTCGTCGTGTTCGGCGGTGGCGGCGACGTTGTCGATGGCTGCCCGCACCCGCGCCCGAAACGCGTCTTCGTCGACCGTGCTGGGCAGGTGTCCCTCGGCCATCCGGGCCCACTCCTGCGGGTTCTCCGCGCGGATCTGCTCGATCGGGATGTACACCGGCAGATCGCGGTCGTATTCGGCGAAGCGGTCGTCGATTTCGACGTCCAGCCCGCGCGCGACGGCGACCGGTTCCGCGGTCTGGAACGCGCGCCGCTGCGGACTGCTCACCAGCCGGGTAATCGGAAACCGGGCCAGTGCATCGGGCAGTCGCGCTGCCTGCACCCGCCCTTCGTCGGCGAGGTCCGGATCGGCGCCCTGGCCCCTTCCTTCGGGATCCGGGCCGCTGCGGAGCGGCAACGCATGCCGGACCAGAAGCAACTGCATGCGCACAGCTTTTCACGCGCGTTGACGGCCTTGTCATCTCACTGGAGAATGCTATTCTCCAGATGGAGATTGGGGTGTGCGGATGCTGGATGCAGTGGTATTGGGGCGCTGGCTGGACGCGAACGACGCTCCCGGTGACGGAGAAGACACTGTCCTCGAACAGCTGTCCGGAGGCTCGCAGAATACGTTGTACCTCATCCATCGCGGCGACGAGCGGATGGTGCTGCGGATGCCCGGCGCCCGTGCCGACGCCGCCCGCATCGACGGACTGCTGCGCGAGATCCGACTGGTCCGCGCGTTGGGCGGGACCGACGTGCCACATGCCGAGCTGATCGCAGCCAACGACGCCGGCGATCTGCTCGGCATGCCGTTCTACGTGATGCAAGCGATCGACGGCTGGAGTCCGATGGACGGCGGTTGGGAGGCGCCGTTCGACGACGACTTAGACGCCCGCCGCGGCCTGGCCTTCGAACTCGTCGAGGGTGCGGCCAAGCTGGGTCGAGTGGACTGGGAGGTGCACGGGCTGGACGGCTTCGGCCGACCGCACGGATTCCACGAACGGCAGGTCGACCGGTGGCTGGCCTTCCTGGACAGCTACAAGGTGCGCGACCTTCCCGGCCTCGACGACGCCGCCGGCTGGCTGCGCAGCAACCGGCCGGCGCACTACAAGCCGGGCATCATGCACGGCGACTATCAGTTCGCCAACGTCATGTTCTCCCACGGCGGGCCGGCCCGGCTCGCCGCGATCGTGGACTGGGAGATGACGACGGTCGGCGACCCGCTACTCGACCTCGCGTGGTGCCTGCTGGGCTACGACGGCGAAAACCCCAAGGAAGATGGGTTTTATCTGGACATGAAGGGCATGCCGACCCGCAGCGAGTTGCTCGATCGCTACGAGCAGGTCAGCGGGTTGTCAACCGAGAACATCGACTACTACCTGGTGCTGGCCAACTGGAAGCTCGGCATCGTGCTGGAAAAGACCTACGCTGCGGGAGTGCGCAGCGGCAAGGTCGACCCCAAGATCCAGGACGCGTTCGGGGCGATGGTGCCCCAGCTGATCGCTACCGCGGCCGACATGGCAGGTTCACTCAAATGAGCTACGCCGAGCAGCTTTTCGATCTGACCGGCCAGACCATCTTGATCACCGGCGGCAGCCGCGGCTTGGGCCGGGAAATGGCGTTCGGCGTCGCCCGCTGCGGCGCCGACGTGGTGATCGCCAGCCGAAAGATGGAGAACTGCGTCGCCGTCGCCGACCAGATCGAAAGCGAAACCGGGCGCGCTGCGATGCCGTACCAAGTGCACGTGGGCCGGTGGAATGAGCTCGACGGACTTGTCGACGCGGTGTACGACCGGTTTGGCAAGGTCGACACGCTGATCAACAACGCGGGCATGTCACCGGTGTACGACAAGCTGACCGAGGTGACCGAGAAGCTGTTCGACGCGGTGGTCAATCTCAACCTCAAGGGCCCGTTTCGGTTGTCCGCGTTGATAGGTGAGCGGATGATGGCCGCCGGCCGCGGGTCGATCATCAACGTCAGCACCTCCGGCTCGCTGCGCCCGGCGCCCGACATCATCCCGTACGCGTCCGCGAAGGCCGGGCTCAACGCGATGACCGAGGGCTTTGCACGCGCACTCGGGCCGGAGGTCCGGGTCAACACCTTGATGGCCGGCCCCTTCCTCACCGACGTCAGCAAGTCGTGGAATCTGGGCCAGCCCGGGCACAATCCGTTCGGCGGCCTGTCGTTGCAGCGCGCGGGTGATCCCACCGAAATCGTCGGCGCCGCATTGTTTTTGGCCTCGGACGCATCCAGTTTCACCACCGGCTCGATTTTGCGAGCCGACGGTGGAATTCCGTAACTAGCAGGGAGACTTCGATATGGCATGGGACTTCTCTACCGAACCCGAGTTCGCCAAGAAGCTCGACTGGATCCGCGAGTTCGTCCGCGAAGAGGTCGAGCCGCTGGAGGTGTTGTTCCCCGGCTGTGAGTTCTTGCCGCTGAACGACGAGCGCCGCAAGATCGTCGACCCGCTCAAACAACAGGTCCGCGGCCAAGGGTTGTGGGCGCCGCACCTCGGTCCCGAACTCGGCGGGCAGGGCTTCGGCGCGGTCAAGCTGACGCTGATCAACGAGATCCTGGGCCGCAGCCCGTGGGCTCCGATCGTGTTCGGAACCCAGGCACCCGATACCGGCAACGCCGAGATCATCGCGCGCTTCGGCACCCAGGACCAGAAGGACAGCTACCTGTCGGGACTGCTATCCGGTGAGATCTTCTCCTGCTTCTCGATGACCGAGCCGCAAGGCGGAGCCGACCCGCGCGTCTTCACCACCCGCGCCGTCCGCGACGGCGACGACTGGGTGATCACCGGGCGAAAGTACTTCTCCAGCAACGCATCCGTCGCCTCCTTCTTCATCGTCGTCGCGATCACCAATCCCGACGTAGCGGTGCATCACGGCGCTTCGACATTCCTGATCCCGGCCGGCACTCCGGGCCTCAAGATCGAGGCGAACCACCACCTGGTCGGCGCCGACCCGCATGAGCCGGGCCATTCGCTGGTCCACTACGAGGACGTGCGGGTGCCGCACAGTGCGCTGCTCGGCGAGGCGGGCCAGGGCTTCCTGATCTTGCAAACCCGTCTGGCCGGTGGCCGGCTGCACCACGCGATGCGCTCGATCGGAATGGCGCAGCGCACCGTCGAGATGATGGCCCGCCGCGCGAAAAGCCGCTTCACGCAAGGTACTTTGCTGGCCGACAAACAGTTGGTACAGCAGTTTGTCGCCGACTCCTATACCGAGCTGACGCCCTTCCGGTTGACCGTGCTGCACGCCGCCTGGCTGATCGACAGCGGCGACGAGCACGGCGCCCGCGCCGAGATCGCGACGTGCAAGATTCTGGCGTCCCAAGTACTGAAATCGATTGCACTGCGGGCTATTCAGGTGCACGGTGCACTCGGGCTCACCGATCAGATGCCTCTGGTCAACGTTCTGCTGGGCGGTATCGCGCTCGGCCTTGCCGACGGTCCGACCGAGGCACACAAGGTCAACCTGGCCCGGATGCTGCTCAAGAACGTCGAGGCCGAAAGTGCCGAGTGGCCCAGCGAGATGCTGGACGTCCGCCGCGAGGCGGTCCGCGCCAAATACGGTGAATTAGTTGGCCAGTAGCCGCGTCACCGCGGCTGTCGAGCGGGCGCTCGACGACCGTCAGCGGGACGCGACCGAGGAGGTCGAACGCATTCTGGCCGCCGCCGTTCGGGTGATGGAACGGGTGGCGCCCGAGCCGCCGCGGGTCAGCGACATCGTCACTGAGGCCGGCTCGTCGAACAAGGCGTTCTACCGCTACTTCGCCGGAAAAGACGACGTGATCCTCGCGGTGATGGAACGGGGCGTCGCCATCGTCGTCTCCTACCTGCAGCACCAGATGACCAAGGAGTGCACGCCGGCCGGTGGGGTGCGGCGCTGGATCGAGGGGGCCCTCGCCCAAGTGGCCGACCCGCACCTGATCAGCATGAGTCGTGCTGCCGCTGGCCAGGTTTCGGCCACCACCGACTGGCGGGCCGCAGACGACGCGATCATGCGGCCGATGCGCGACCTGCTGATCGAGCCGATTGCCGCACTCGGCAGCGATGATGCTGACCGCGACGCCGACGTTGTTTTCCTTTGTACGGTGTCGGCCATGCGCCGCTACCTGGATTCCGCGCAGCGGCCCGCCGCCGCCGACGTCGATCATTTGGTGAAGTTCTGTTTGCGCGGGTTGGGAGTGAGCTGATGCGTGCTGTTGTCTGCCACGCTTACGGACCACCTGAGGACCTGGTTGTCGACGAGGTCGCCGATCCGGCGCCGGGACCGGGCCAGCTGGTGGTGCGGGTACATGCGGCGGCGGTCAACTTCCCCGACGTGCTGATGATCGAAGGCAAGTATCAGGTCAAGGCTCCGGTGCCGTTCACTCCGGGCAGTGAGCTCGCCGGAGAAGTCATCGCGGTCGGTGAGGGCGTGTCCTACCAGCCGGGCCAACGTGTTTCGGCCACCACGTTCGTCGGCGGGTTCGCCGAACAAGCGCTGCTGCACTCGGCGATGGTGACCGAGATGCCGGACGCCGTCGACTTCGCCTCCGCGGCGGCGTTCGGCGTCACCTACCGCACGGCCTATCACGCGCTGCGCTCGATCGCCGCCGTCGAACCGGGCGATTGGGTGGTCGTCCTCGGCGCTGCGGGAGGCGTGGGCCTGGCGGCCGTCGATCTGGCGGTGGCCATGAAGGCCCGGGTGTTGGCCGCTGCGTCGAGTGCGGAAAAACTCGAGCTATGCCGACAGCGCGGCGCGGAAGCGACGGTCGATTACGACCGGGAGGACCTGAAAAGCCGTATCCGCGAGCTCACCGGCGACGCCGCGCGAGTGGTGCTCGACCCGGTGGGGGGACCTTACGCTGAACCGGCACTGCGCGGACTTGCCCGCGGTGGGACCTTCGTCACCCTGGGCTACGCCGCCGGCGAGATCCCGCGCATTCCGTTGAACCTGATCCTACTCAAGGGAATCATGGTCCGCGGCATGGAGATTCGTACGTTCGTGACCGACCGGCCGGACGACTCCGCCCGCGATATGCGGGAGTTGAGGCAGATGTTCGCATCGGGCGCGATCCGGCCCTACATCGGCGCCCGTTTCGCGCTGGCTGACACCGGGGCAGCGCTCAGGCATGTGGCCGACCGCAAGGCGATCGGGAAGGTGCTCATCGACGTCGCGGGGTGACAAGTCCGCACGCGTCTCTCCGCAGCGGGGCAGGCGTTGTGCCCACCTCCGAGCGACAGCCATCAGCGACGGGGGAATTGATGCTCAGAGGCGGGCACAGCGGTGCCCGGCCGGCCCGGAGACCGGTGTGGCGAATGTGACAGCGCGGTGCGCTACGGCGTGATGATGTTGAACGACGGATCCGGCCGCTCGATGACGCCCAGGAACTGCTGCAGCGCAGCCTCGTCGCCAGAGATCTCCACTCCTGGCGAGCTGAAATCGCCCGTCGCCAGCAAGAGTAGACGAAAAGCGTTGTCCAGCTTGATGGTCACGCTGGCGGTGGCCGCGTCGGCGGGCACCCGGCGCTGCACCAAAACGCCGTTGCGCAGTGCGAGCCGGTAGTTGGCGTCGAGATCGGCCAGCGTCACGTCGATCGCGATGTCCAAGTCCCACGCGCGGGGTCCGTTCACGCTGATGGCCAGGCCGTCGAAGATCTGCTCCGGCGTCAGCTGCGACAACAACGTCGGCGAGGAGGCTTGCGTAGCGGTACCGAAGTTGCCGTCGCGCAATTCAGTCGCTCCGGACAGAAAGAAGTTGCGCCACGTCGCGTTCTCCGCTCCGTAAGCCAACTGCTCCAACGTGTCGGCGAGCAGCGTGCGGGCGCCGGCGTGCTCACTGTCGGCGAATACGGCGTGATCCAGCAGCGTTGCCGCCCAACGGAAATCGCCTGAGTCGAAGGCCTGCTGAGCAAGCTCGACGACGCGGTCGATGCCGCCGATCGCCTCGACGTATCGACCGGCCAGCGCTTCGGGTGGGTGCGGCCACAGCCGGGCCGGGTTGCCGTCGAACCAGCCCATGTAGCGCTGATAGACCGCCTTGACGTTGTGGCTGACCGAGCCGTAGTAGCCGTGGGTGTGCCACGCCTTGTCCAGCGCCGGGGGCATCTGCAATGTCTCGGCGATCTCGGCGCCGGTGTGCCCCTGGTTGAGCATCCGCAACGTCTGGTCGTGCAGGTAGGCGTACA
Organism: Mycobacterium sp.; assembly: GCF_049281135.1. GTDB lineage: Bacteria > Actinomycetota > Actinomycetes > Mycobacteriales > Mycobacteriaceae > Mycobacterium. The sequence goes on from NZ_JBAPRN010000094.1 coordinate 14,061, forward strand.
AATCGCGTTGCAAAGCCAGGAATTCGACGACGCGCTCACGTCCCCAGGTGGGCCAGTGGTGGGAGGCGAACACCACATCGGCGCGGTCGGAAAAGGAGTCGATCGCTTCGGTCAGATATCCCGACCAGGCGTGCGGGTCGCGCACCAGCGCGCCGCGCAACGTCAGCAGATTGTGCAGGTTGTGCGTGGCGTTTTCGGCCATGCACAACGCGCGGAATCGCGGGAAATAGAAGTGCATTTCGGCGGGCGCCTCGGTGCCGGGTGCCATCTGGAATTCGATCTCGACGCCGTCGATGGTATGAGTTTCACCGGTGCTCTTGACGTCGACGGTCGGCACGATCAGCGCGACCTCGCCTTGCGAGGGAGCTTGGCCCAGACCACAACCGACGTGTCCGCGCGGACCAGCCTCCAGCAAGCTGCCGTACATATAGGTGGCGCGGCGTGTCATGGCGGGGCCGGCATAGACGTTCTCCTGCACGGCGTGCTCGGTGAACCCTTCGGGTGCCAGCACGGCCACCTGGCCCGCGTCCACCTCGGCCTGGGTAGCGACGCCCAGCACGCCACCGAAATGGTCGACGTGGCTGTGCGTATAGATGACCGCGACCACCGGTCTATCACCTCGGTGGCTGCGATATAGCTGCAACGCTGCGGCGGCCACCTCGGTGGACACCAGCGGATCGATCACGATGAGGCCGGTGTCACCCTCGATGAAGCTGATGTTCGAGAGGTCCAGTCCGCGTACCTGATAGATGCCCGGCACGACTTCGTAGAGGCCTTGTTTGGTAGTCAGCTGGCACTGCCGCCACAGACTGGGATCCACCGACGTCGGTGCGTCACCGGTGAGGAACGAATACTTGTCGTTGTCCCACACCACTCGCCCGTCGGCAGCCTTGACGACGCATGGCGTCAGTGCGCCGATGAATCCCCGGTCGGCGTCGGCGAAATCGGCGGTGTCGTCTAGTGGTAGCCGGCGATTCTGATGTGCGGATGCGATAGCCGCGGTCGGCGCCTTGTGGTTCACCGGACAGACATTGCCACTATTACATCGGTGTTGGAAGAGACAGGCGATTCAGTTAGGAAAACATTATCGCGGAGATTCCGACATTTAACCGACCCCGGCTTTGACGCCGATATTCGCCGCGTAGGAATACGACCGGCAAATTTCTGCTGACGCAGCATCAGGCCGTCTCAACAGGGAGCTTAATTTTTGCTCAATTCGCTATCCGCGGTTCCAGCAAAGCTGCATACTGCCGAAACGGTCCGTCAACGTTGACGGGCCGCCACAACAACAAAGGAGAACCGGGTGAAGCGTTCAGTAGCGGTCGCCGCAGCAGGGCTGGCGATCGTCGTCGTGGGCCTGTCTGGCTGTTCGAGCGACAAGAAGAGCGGTACCAGTGCATCGTCGAACGGGACCTCCGCGGCGGTGTCGAATGGCTCCTCGACAGCGAAGGTCACCATCGACGGCAAAGACCAGACCGTGCAAGGCACCGTTGCCTGCACCAGTGCCGCCGGCACGGTCAACATCGCCATCGGTGGAGCACAAACCGGCATCGGCGTCGTGCTGACCGATGCCACTCCGCCCGGAGTGAAGTCGGTCGGGCTGGGCAACGTCAACGGTGTGACGCTTGGCTACACCCCCGGCACCGGCCAGGGCAACGCCACCGCCACCAAGGATGGCAGCAAGTACAAGATCAGCGGAACTGCGACCGGGGTGGACATGGCCAACCCGATGCAACCGGTGAACAAGCCCTTCGAAATCGATGTGACCTGCCCGTAGGCCTCGATCTCGATCGAATCGCACGGCGCGACAGTGACGACCCGGCGTCGCTGTCGCGCGGTGGATTTCCGCTCAGGATGATCAATCCTGTTGTATGCCTTTGAGTTTCATGACTCGGCGAGCTGCAATCGAACCGTGAAGTCGGTGTGCCCCGGCGCGCTGTCCAGCGTGATCGTGCCGTTGTGTGCTTTCACCACCGCCGAGACGATGGCCAGCCCCAGGCCGGTACTTCCGCCCTTACGGGATCGCGATGTGTCGCCGCGGGCGAAGCGCTCGAATACCTCCGACTGCAGTTGCTGCGGTATTCCAGGCCCGTTGTCGCACACGCTCAGCGCGGCATGCGTTCCGTCCAACTGCAATCGAGTGGTCACCACGGTTCCCGGACTGGTATGCACACGGGCGTTGGCCAACAGGTTGGCGAGCACCTGATGCAGCCGGGCCGCATCGCCCAGGACGATCACCGGCTCTTCGGGTAGATCGAGCTCCCACTGGTGATCCGGACCAGCGACGTGCGCATCGCTGACCGCGTCGACGGCCACCCGCGAAAGGTCCACCGATTCGCGTTCCAGGGGCCGCCCAGAGTCCAAGCGGGCCAACAGGAGTAGGTCCTCCACGAGGTGGGTCATCCGCTCGGTCTCGGACTGCACGCGGCTCATCGCATGCGCCACGGCGTCGGTGTCGTCTCCCACGCGTTGGGCCAGCTCGGTGTAACCACGGATAGCGGCCAACGGGGTGCGCAGCTCGTGGCTGGCGTCGGCGACGAATTGCCGTACCCGCGTCTCACTGGCCTGCCGGGTCGACAACGCGGCAGCGATATGGTCGAGCATTCGGTTGAGCGCGGAGCCCAGTTGACCAACTTCGGTGCGCGGGTTGGCATCTGACTCGAGCACCCGCATCGGCAGTGCGACTTCGCCGCGGTCCAGCGGCAGATCGACGACCTCGCCGGCGGTTTGGGCGACCCGCCGCAATGGGGCCAGCGCCCGTCGGATGATCACGATGCCGGCGGTGGTGGCCGCCGCAACGGCGATGACGGTGACGACGCCGAAGATCAGCAAGACGCGGATCATTGTCGCGTCGACGTCGGACATCGACAGGCCGGTGATGACAATGTCACCGCTGCGCCGGGCGAATGCGGCGACCACGCGATAACGCCCCAAGCCGTCGATGTTGATGGTCGCCGGTGGCCGGTTGACCGGCAGCGCGCCCAACTCGGCCCGGGCGGCGTCGGTCAACGCGGCGCGACCACCGGCGGTGGTCAGATAGCCGGCATCGATCGCCCCGCCGGGGCCGGTGACAGCCGCGACCATGCCCACCGGCTGGCCCGGAGCGTCCAAGAACACCGGGCCCGGGCCCGGTCGGGGAAACGGCCGCTGATGGTGCCGCCACGGCGCGGTGGACGGTTCGCCGATTATCCGCACCGAACGCTGCGAGGCGTCGCGCAACTGGGTGTCGAGCTGCGCGACCAGGTATCGGTACAGCGCGAGCTCGGTCGCCACGCCGATTCCGATACACACGACCGCGAGGACGACGACTTGACCGACCAACAGCCGAAACCGAAGGGACCAAGCCTGGCCCATGGTTAGCGTGCCGGCTTGAGGACGTACCCGGCGCCGCGAAGCGTGTGGATCATGGGCTCACGCCCGTTATCGATCTTCTTACGTAGGTAGGAGATATACAGCTCGACGATGTTGGAGCGACCGCCGAAGTCGTAGCTCCATACCCGGTCCAGGATCTGCGCCTTGCTCAATACCCGCTTGGCGTTGCGCATCATGAAGCGCAACAGTTCGAATTCGGTGGACGTCAACGAGATTGGCTCACCGGCGCGAGTCACCTCGTGGCTGTCCTCGTTGAGCACCAGGTCGCCGACGATCAGCTGCGCGCCGCTGTCCTCCGTGGTGACCCCGGTGCGCCGCAGCAGCGCGCGCAGCCGCAGCACCACTTCTTCCAGGCTGAATGGTTTGGTGACGTAGTCGTCGCCTCCGGCGGTGAGTCCGGCGATGCGGTCCTCGACCGCGTCCTTTGCGGTCAGCAGCAGCACCGGGAGCTGCGGGCTTTCTTCGCGGAGTTTTCGCAACACGTCCAGCCCGCTCATGTCGGGCAACATCACGTCGAGAACGACAACGTCCGGCCGCTGCGATCGCGCGGATTCCAGAGCTGCCGCTCCGTCGCCGGCGGTGGCGATGTTCCAGCCTTCGTAACGCAATGCCATCGACACCATTTCGGCGAGGACGGCTTCGTCGTCGACCACCAGCACGTTGATCGGGTTCCCGTCAGCACGACGCATGACGATGCGTTCGGCGGGGGCTTGGGGTTGGCTCACAACTACCTAGTATGCGCAGCCCGATGGGGCATTGCTATGGCGCACCTATGTGGTAGCTGTGAGCCAACCTCGAGGGGTCAGCGCGGTTAGAACCAGACCTTACGACCGCCCACCGGTCGACCCACGGCGCCAAGCACCCACAGAATCACACCAATGACCACAAGAATCCCGCCAATTGTGTACAAGATGCTGAGGCTCGGAACGAAATATCCGATGACGAGCAAAACTATTCCGAGAACTATCATGACGACTCCATTTCAGGTATTCAGATTTCAGGTATTCAGACTGATTTCGCAATAACGGCGTCAGTACCAGTAGCGTCTGCCACCCACCGGGCGACCAACGGAACCGAGCACCCACAACACCGCACCGATAACGAGCAGGACCACACCGATCGTTTGCAGCACAGCCACTTTCAGTACGTATCCGAGTATCAACAAGATGATGCCCAGGCCGATCATGACGCCTCCATTCCAATCACCTGGTCGATGTCCATGGCGGGCATCGAACTGGGTTGCGGTAGATGACAATCGGTCACCCGGGGGTTCACACCCGCGTAATTCAGGGGACCTGCGATTACTGTGACTGCGATAGTGCCTAACGTGGCACAATTTTGCGGGGTGTTCTTCAGGTAGTCCCGTTGGAACGCGGCGATGACGCCGATTACCAACCAGACCACCACAATCGCACTGATCAAACCTCCGCCACGCATCCTGACCTCCATCAATGTCGGGCAAAATCGTAGAGCAGACCTACGCGTACCCAGGACGGCAAGCGTCCAAACATTTGGACCAAAGATCTGAAAAACCGACAGGGGAACTAATCCCGCCGGCAGAGCCCTTCAGCGGATTGCAAAGTTCCTGACGCCGGATAGGTACTCGGGTGCAAGAAAATTGGCGAGTTATCGACAACCTGACCCGAACGGTACTAGCGGTTCAGCGAATCAGGGCCGGCGCGCGGACGTAAATACAACGTGGTGCATCACGTCGTCTCCGGGGACGGTGCGACCGTGCCGGGCCAGCAGGTCGGCCATGCCGATGGCCGACGCGTCCCAGCCATGCTCGCCCAGCCAGTCGACGATCTCGGTGCGCTCCTCGGGATACCAAAGTTCTTCCACGTTGGGGATTTCGGTACCGAGCACCTGGGCCGCTGCGGCACGGAAACGGTTCGACTGCTCCCGCTGTCTGGCCAGCAGATCGGGATTCACCGCCTGTTTCGAGGGGCCGTTGGTGGCCAGCCAGCTGCCCGCGGCGCTGAGCGAGTCGATCCGCTCGAACAGTAAATCCTGGGCCGCCGCAGGCAGATAACGCAGTATTCCTTCGGCTGACCACACCGTGGGGATGGATTCGTCAAAGCCCGCTTCCCGCAATGCCGTTGGCCAGTCGTCCCGCAGGTCGACCGCGACGCTCACCAGTCGCGCGATCGGCTGCGCACCGCGCTGCGCCAGGGTGGTCGACTTGAAGTCCAGCACTTTGGCCTGATCGAGCTCGTACACCGTGGTACCGGCGGGCCACGACAACCGCCAAGAGCGTGAGTCCAAGCCAGCCGCCAGGATCACCACTTGGCGAACACCGGAGGACACCGCGTCGAGGAAGATCTCGTCGAACCATTTGGTGCGCACCGCAATGAAGTCGACCATCGCCTGGGTGTGCGCTGCCAGGTCCGGAACAAGATCGGTCAGTGCGGCTGACAACTTGGGATCTGACGTCAGGCTCCACATGCCTTCGCCGGCCGCGTCCAGAACTGCGCGGGCGAACGGATCCTGGATCAGCGGGTTTTCGCTGTCGGTCTCGGCGGCGCGGGCCGCAGCCACGCCGAGTGCCGTCGACCCCACACTCTCGGTGATCTCCCAGGAATCGTTGTCGGTGCGCGGCATCGTCGTTCCTCCTCATTAGTAGCCAGCATCGGACACTACCGGTGCCCGCTGTGAGGAAGCTGGACCGCGTGCGCGCGGAAACTGTCCGGATGTGGCGCTGCACCGCGATCGGCCCGCACCGCTGTCCACCACACCATAGACATTTCGCGAGTCTGAGCAGCAGAATCCAAGGCAACGCAGGCGAGGCGCCCGCGACGAAAGGAGCGTTGGCTCATGACTTCCCAACCCACCGTCTGGGACGTTACCTACGACCTGCTACGTGAATTGGGCTTGACGACGGTGTTCGGTAACCCCGGATCTACCGAACAGACATTCCTGAAGAACTTCCCCGATGACTTCCATTACATCTTGGGCCTGCAGGAGGCCTCGGTGTTGGCGATGGCCGACGGCTTCGCGCAATCCACCGGCAAGCCGGCGTTGGTGAATCTGCACACCGCGGCCGGGACCGGTAACGCCATGGGCAGTTTGATCGCGGCGTACAAAAGCAACACCCCGCTGATCGTGACGGCCGGCCAGCAGACCCGCGAGATGGTGCTCTGCGAGCCGTACCTGACCAACAGCAACGAAGCGCTGCTGCCTCTGCCGTGGGCGAAATGGGTGTACCAGCCGGCGCGGGCCGAGGACGTACCGGCCGCATTCATGCGCGCCTACGCGATCGCCACTCAGCCGCCGGCCGGCCCGGTGTATCTATCTATCCCCCTTGATGATTGGGAGAAGCCAGCACTCGGGCCAGCGGTCGTTCGCACCGCCAGCCAGCGATCTGCGCCCGATGCGGAACGCCTCGCCGAGTTTGCCGAACGCATCAATCGAGCCCAGCGGCCGGCGCTGGTCTTCGGACCCGAGGTCGATCGGGCCGGCGGCTGGGACGCCGCGGTCGAACTCGCGGAAAAGGTCCACGCCCCGGTGTATTCGGGGCCGTTGCCGGATCGGCTGTCGTTCCCCGAAGATCATCCCCTCTACCAGGGCCTGCTGCCGATGACGATCGCCGAGGTCACCGAGACGCTGCGCGGTCACGACTTGGTGGTGGTGATCGGCGCACAGGTCTTCCGTTATTACCCCTACGTGCCCGGCGAGTACCTGCCCGAAGACACTGAGCTGCTGCAGATTACCGGTGACCCGTTCCTAGCCGGTGCGGCGCAAGTGGGCGACAGCTTGCTGAGCGATACCCTGCTGGCGTTGCGACAGCTCACCCCGTTGATCGAGGCCAAGACCGGCAGACCGACGCCCAAGCCGCTGGACCGGACCCCCGGCAGGGTCGAATCTGCACACGCGCCCTTAGAGCCCGTCCAGGTCTATTCGGCGCTGAACGTCTTGAAGCCCGCGAACTCCGCCCTGGTGAATGAATCGACATCGACAATGGCCGAGCAGGAGCGCTGGTTACCGACCGTCCACCCCCTCTCGTTCTTCGCCACCGGCAGCGGTGGCATCGGCTGGGGAGTACCGGGGGCAGTGGGTGTCGCACTGGGAGATCGCGCCGTCGGTCGCAAACGCGCCGTCATCGCGACGATCGGCGACGGCTCCTTCCAATACTCCATTCAGGCGATCTGGACAGCCGCGCAACACAAGCTGCCCATCGTATTCGTCGTGATGCGCAACGGTGAATACTCGGTACTGAAATCCTTTGCGCTATTGGAGAAGACGCCCAACGTGCCCGGGCTGAACTTGCCGGGGCTCGATATCGAGTCGCTCGCGGTCGGCTTCGGGTGTCACGCGGTCACCGTCGACGGGACCGAGCAGTTGGCTAAGGAATTCAACGCGGCACTCGGCGCGGACGGGCCCACCGTCATCGTCGTTCCGACCAAACCTCAAGTCGCACATCTCGGCTGATGCATGCGATAGAGGTCTCCGAGACAGGCGGGCCCGAGGTGCTCGCGTATGTGGAGCGGCCGGTTCCGGCGCCGGCGTCCGGACAATTGCTGATCAAGACCGAGGCGATCGGCGTCAACTTCGTCGACACGTATTTTCGGACCGGGCTGTACCCGCATGCGTTGCCGTTCATCCTTGGCAGCGAGGTGGCCGGCACGGTGGCCACCGTTGGTGAAGGAGTGCAGACCGCACAGGTTGGCGACCGGGTGGCAACCTCCGATGCCGACGGCGCCTACGCCGAATACTGCTTGGCACCCGCCGATTTGGTGTGCCATGTGCCCGATGGCGTCAGCGCTGAGGTTGCCGCATCCGCGATTCTGAAAGGTCAGACGGCCCACCTACTCATCAAGTCGGTGTACCCGATTGATTCCGGCGACACTGTGCTACTGCACGCCGGCGCCGGCGGGGTCGGGTTGATCCTGACCCAGTGGGCGACGAGCCTGGGTGCACGCGTCATCACCACCGTCTCCACCGAGGCGAAAGCCGAATTGTCCCGACGCGCCGGAGCCGTCGACGTGCTCGGATACCCCGACGATCCCGCCACGTTCGGCGCGAAGATCCGTTCACTCAGCGGCGGTGCGGGCGTCGCGGCGGTGTACGACGGGGTCGGCAGGTCGACGTTCGACGCCAGCCTGGCCAGCCTGGCAGTCCGCGGAACGCTGGCGCTGTACGGCGCGTCCAGTGGCCCCGTTCCGCCGGTCGACCCGCAGCGACTCAATGCTGCGGGCTCGGTCTACCTGACTCGCCCGCTGCGACCGCACTTTCTGCGCACCTACGACGAATTCGCCTGGCGCACTGACGAATTGTTCGCCGCCGTCCAAGCCGGGACGATCACCGTCACCACCGGTGACCGGTACCGGCTGCAGGACGCAGCCCAAGCCCACCGCGATCTGGAGGGTCGCAAGACCCACGGTTCAACCGTGTTGATCCCCTGATCCGGCCAACGGACACTGGCTAGGCTGCGGCTATGGCAGCCGAATCCGGCGACGCGCAGCTGGCCGAACTCGGTGCGGCCCTGTTGTCCCGCGCCGACGCGTTGTCCGACACCATGCTGGGTCTGATGCGCCGCGACGTCAGCTTCCACCGGACTGTCACGCTGGTGTCCGACGATCAACTGCGCGCCACGGTGCGGACTCACCTTGACTTCATCTTGGGTGCCTTCGGCGCGCCGCAAATCAACTACGACACCCGCGCGGCCGCCGCGACCGGTCGCAGCCGAGCGGCCGTCGGTGTGCCACTGCCGGCCGTGATGGATTCCTACCGGATCTGCGCGCGATTCTTATG
>NZ_JBAPRN010000095.1:0-2845 GCF_049281135.1 Mycobacterium sp.
GCGGTAGGCCGCGGCGGCGGTGTTCGCGTTGATGCCGAGCTGAGCGGCCAGCTCCCGGATCGGTGGCAGCTCGGTCCCGGGCGCCAGGGCGCCGGTGGAGATGGCCTCTTCGACGTCGGATGCGATCGACTCGGCACCGGCACCGCGGATCATGTATTGTTCTGGCACAGAAATAATTATGTACTAGTGCAAAAGCGGAGGCAACCATGTCTGCAGGATCGGCATACGCACCCACTAGCCGGACCACCCCGACCCGGTATCGCGAGCGCGCCCGCTACGACCACGCCACCGTTCACGGCATTCTCGACGAGGCCCTGATCTGTCATGTCGGGTTCGTCGGTGCCGATGGACCGGTGGTGTTGCCGACGACCCATGCGCGGCTGGGCGAGACGCTCTACCTGCACGGATCCACCGGCAGCGGCCCGATGCTGGCCGCAGGTTCGTCGGGCGGCTTGCCCGTCTGCGTCACGGCCACCCTGGTCGACGGCCTGGTGTTCGCCCGGTCGGCGTTGCACCACTCGATGGAATTCCGGTCGGTGGTCGCCCTCGGCAACGCGCGCCTGGTGCAGGACAGCGAGGAGAAATTGCGCGCGTTCGCAGCGCTGCTCGATCACGTCGCGCCCGGGCGGTCCACCGACACCAGATCACCTAACACCCGCGAACTCGCCGCGACCGCCGTGCTGGCGCTCGATCTCGCCGAGGTGTCCGCCAAGGTGCGTACCGGCGGGCCCGTCGACGACCCGGAAGACACCGACTTGCCACACTGGGCGGGCGTCCTGCCGCTCACCCTGCAGGCGGGAACGCCGATCCCCGCCGACGACCTCGATCCGGCGATCCAACTACCGGCCTACCTTGCGACGTATCGGCGGGGCTGATCTTTAATTGCTCTATGGCCGACGACGCCGACGTCCCCAGGGTGGTGAGCGCGACCCGCGAGATCGCGGCTAGCGCGGAACGGATCTTCGAGCTGATTGCCGACCCCTCACAGCAGCCGCTGTGGGACGGCAATGACAACCTCGTCAAAGCTGAACCGGGGCAACGGATCCGGGCCGTCGGTGAGGTGTTCCGCATGACGCTGACCAGTGACAGCATCCGCGAGAACCACGTTGTCGACTTCGTTGAAGCCCGTAGCATCGCGTGGACTCCATCCGAGGTAGGCCAACCGCCGCCGGGTCATCTGTGGCGCTGGGAGCTCGAGCCGTTGGGCGACGACCGCACCCGGGTTACCCACACCTACGACTGGTCTGACTTGACTGATCAAATGCGGCTTCCGCGCGCCCGCGCTACGAGCAGCGAGAAGCTTCGGGCCTCCCTTGACCGGCTTGCGGAGTTGGCCGAGCGTCACTGAACTGCACCGATCGCTGGCAGTCCGGACGGTTTACGTGCCAGGATGGCCAGAAGGCCGCAACAGCGGCAGGCAACCGGTCGAGTGGTGTGCCAATGATGGATAAGGCGACGGGCCGCGTGGTCGCCGTGATCGCGCTCTTGATCGCTATCGCCGCGTCGCTGCGCGGATATCTCCCCGGCGCCGAGCATGCCGGCCGGCAACAACCACCGCACAGTGGTTCATCGCTGCTGTACGTTGCGGCCCTACTCACCGTCTCGCTGGTGATCGTGGCCGTGGCGCTGATCACCCGATTGCGCAATCCGCGCCGTGTCGCGTCCAGCGCCAGTCCGCTGTCGGACCGGTTTTCCGGTGGTCACGGTCGACCGGCATGGCGCGTGCTGTTGATCGGGGGCACGGTGTTGCTGGCCTGGCTGCTTCTGGTGTGGATGCTGTCGCAGTTCGTCGGCCCGCATGCAATCGAGCAGCCGCAGTCCGCCCCACAGTCCGCCGTGCCCGCGCCCGCGAACAGCGCGCCGCGACCACCCGGGTCGAAGGTCGCCGACACCGATCGTGACGTGTTGCGCTATCTCATCGCGAGCACGGTGGCATTGCTGGCGATGATCGCCGCCGGCGCGATCGTGGCCCGCCGGCGTCGGGCCGCCGAGCCGAGCAGCTCTGCGCTTTCGCCGATCGGCGAACCGATTTCCGCCGCCGCGGCGTCCTCCCTGGTGCGTGCGGCCGAAAGCGGGTTGGCCGAGATCGAGGACCCCAGTCACGAGCCGCGGCAGGCGATCATCGCGTGCTATGCCGCGATGGAACGCGAACTGCGGCATTTCCCCGGAGCGGCACCGCAGGATTTCGACACTCCGACAGAGGTTTTGGCGAGGGCGGTCGAACACCACGCGCTGCACGTCGACAATGCCGCTGAGCTGGTGAACCTGTTCGAAGAGGCGCGCTTCAGCCCACACGTGATGACCGAGGAGCATCGGAGCAGAGCACTTCGCGTCTTACAGCTGGTTCTCGCCGACATGGGGAGTCCAGTATGAAAAGACTGATAGCACTTGGTGTTTCCCTGGTGCTGAGCGCGGAGCTGGCCGCGCTGTCGCTGCACGATCACCGGCTCGTCTTCTGGGCGGCAGGTGCCGGGGTGCTTTTCGCGTTGATCAGCGTGCGCCAGTTCCTTGGGCGCGATTTCGAAGCGACGTCGTCGACGATCCCGAACGCTCTCGAGGAATCGCTGCGCAGTTGGCTGTCGCGGACTCAGACACTGATTCACCGGTCGGAGTCAACCCGGGCCGACTGGGACCGGCATTTGCGCCCAATGCTGGCGCGGCGGTTCGCGATTGCAACCGGACAAAAGCAGGCCAAGGATCCGGCGGCATTCGATGCCACTGGGCGAACACTTTTCGGCGCGGAGCTGTGGGCGTGGGTGAACCCGAACAATGTCGCACACACCGGTGCGAGTGAACCCGGGCCGGGCCGGGCGACGCTGGAGGAAATCCTGGAGCGGTTGGAGCA
>NZ_JBAPRN010000096.1:0-15267 GCF_049281135.1 Mycobacterium sp.
GTTGGGTGTGGGCTTCTACGCCGGTTTTATCGCCAGCCGCCACGAACTGGACCCCGTGACCGATCAACTGAAGCTAATGCTGGCCCGGAGCCTCACCCGTCGGCCCGATCAAGTGCAGTGATGTAGCGCACACAAGCATATAGATTGACTAAGTTATTGGGTACCATCGGTTGCGCTATGACTAGTTCAGTGCGTTTCGACGGCGACAGCTGGGACATCACCGAGAGCGTGGGCGCCACCGCCTTGAGCGTTGCCGCCGCCCGCGCGGTCGAGACAGCGGCGGCTGATCCGCTGATCCGCGACCAGTTCGCCTACCTGCTGGTCTCTACGGCTGGGGAGCCGTGGGCGCGGTTGGCCAGCTCGACGGAGTGGATTGACGACGACGAACACGGCCGACGGGCCCACCGACTGTCCATCGACTATCAGGCCGTGCGCACGCACTTCTTCGACTCCTACCTCGCCGAGGCGACCGCCGCCGGAATCCGGCAGGTGGTGATCCTGGCCGCGGGGCTCGACTCGCGGGCTTTTCGGCTGAATTGGCCTGCGGGGACGACCGTCTACGAGATCGACCAGCCGCAGGTAGTCCACTACAAAACGACCACGCTAGAGTCGGTCGGCGCCGCTCCGACCGCTGACCGGCGCCCCGTTCAGGTCGACCTGCGGGATGACTGGGCGGCTGCACTGACGGCAGCCGGCTTCGACCCCGGCCAACCGACCGCCTGGCTGGCCGAGGGCCTGCTGCCGTATCTACCGGCCGAAGCGCAGGATCGGCTGTTCGAGATCCTGACCGGGTTGAGCGTGCCTGGCAGCCGGTTCGCCGTCGAAGCATTCAGCATGGGCGCCGCCGACAACGAAGCCCGTCGCGCCGCGCGCCGGGCACGTTTCCACCGGATACGTCAACGTCTCGGCCTGGACATCAACGTCGAAACCCTGACCTACCAGGAGGGCGACCGGGCCGACGCTGGCGAGTGGCTGGCCGAGCGCGGTTGGCAGGTGACCGCGGTCAGCAACGCCGACGAGATGGAACGGCTAGGCCGGCCGATTCCCGCGGACCTCGTTAACGAAGCCTTCTCCGCCACGCTGTTGCGCGCCGAACTCGGCGCGCACGATTGATGTCCAACGACATTCAGCAGAAGACAGGACCACGATGAGCGCCTTGCGCAGCCACGACGACACTTGGGACATCGCCACCAGCGTCGGCACCACCGCCGTCATGGTGGCCGCAGCCCGAGCTGCCGAAACCAACAAGCCGGACCCGCTGATCCGGGACCCCTACGCGAGGGTGCTGGTCATTGAGGCAGGTACCGGCGTGTGGGAGAAGATGCTCGACGACTCACTGCTCTCCAAGGTGCGGGAAATCGACGCCGAGGCGGCGGCGGTCTTCGAGCACATGCGCGGCTACCAGGCCGTGCGCACGCACTTCTTCGACGCCCATTTCGCCGGGGCGGTGGCGGCTGGTATCCGCCAGGTGGTGATCCTGGCGTCGGGGTTGGATTCACGGGCCTACCGGCTGGACTGGCCGGCCGGCACCACGGTGTACGAGATCGACCAGCCCAAGGTGCTGGAGTACAAGTCGGCGACGCTGGCGGCGCATGGTGCAACCCCGTCGGCCGACCGCCACGAGGTGGCGATCGACCTGCGTCAGGACTGGCCGGCTGCCCTGGTTGCCGAGGGATTCGACCCCAAGGCGCCGACGGCGTGGCTGGCTGAGGGGCTGCTGATGTATCTGCCCGCCGAGGCCCAAGACCGGCTGTTCACGCAGATCACCGAGTTGAGCGCACCGGGAAGCCGGGTGGCCGCCGAGACCGCGGCCAACCACGCCGACGAGCGTCGCCAGGAGATGCGGGCCCGCCTCGACCGGGTCGCCGCCAAACTCGGCATCGAGCGGACCGTCGACATTCAGGACCTGATCTATCAGGACGACGATCGGGCCGACGTCGCGGCTTGGCTCAACGACCACGGCTGGCGGGCTACCGGCCAGAACTCCGGCGACGAGATGCGCCGGCTGGACCGCTGGGTCGAAGGCGTGCCGTCGAGTGACGACCGGGATGCGTTCTCGCAGTTCGTGACCGCCGAACGCGCATGACCAGCGGCGCACGGTGACCGTGTTCGCCGTCGCTGAATGCGATGAACGCGATCGGCCGCGATCGCTGAGGGCGCCTGTTGCCCAACCGGGTGGTTGATTAGGATTGGGTTTTCGCCGGTCGATGAAGGGAATCCCCATGACCACCGAAGCCACCCACGCCACCGAAACCACCGCTCCGGCTGCGCCCGCGGCCCCGGCTACCGGCCCCGATGTGGCCAAGACGGTCGCGCGGCTTCGCAAGACGTTCGCCACCGGTCGCACCCGCAATCTGGAATGGCGCAGGGAGCAGTTGCGCGCACTCAAGCAATTGATGGTTGAGAACGAGACCAAGATCGCCGATGCGCTGGACAAGGACCTGGGGCGCTCGCCGTTCGAGGCCTGGCTCGCCGACGTAGCCAACACGGCCGGGGAGTGCACGTACGCCGCTAAGAACGTGGGCAAGTGGGCCAAGCGCAGCCACCGCCTGCTCGAGATGTCGCAGCTGCCCGGCCGCGGTTGGGTGGAGTACGAGCCGTACGGCACCGTGCTGATCATCGGCGCCTGGAACTTCCCGTTCGCGCTGACGTTGGGTCCAGCCGTCGGCGCGATCGCCGCGGGTAACGCCCTGGTGCTCAAGCCATCTGAGGTGGCGCCCGCGTCGTCGGCGCTGATGGCCGAGCTCGTGCCGCGCTATCTCGACACCGACGCGATCGCCGTCATCGAGGGCGATGGCGCCGTCAGCCAGGAGCTCATCGCGCAGGGCTTCGACCATCTCCTGTTCACCGGCGGCACCGAAATCGGTCGCAAGGTTTACGAGGGCGCGGCGTCGCATCTGACGCCGGTCACCCTGGAGCTCGGCGGCAAGAGCCCGGTCATCGTGTCGAAAGACGCCGACATCAAGGTCGCCGCGAAGCGGATCGCGTGGACCAAGCTGATCAACTCCGGCCAGATCTGCATCGCGCCCGACTATGTCCTGGCGGAGGCGCCGATCCGCGACCAGCTGGTCGACGAGATCCAGAAGGCGGTCATCGCATTCGAGGCCAAGAACGCCAGCGGCGGCAAACGCATCGTCAACGAACGGCACTTCAACCGGCTCACTGGGGCGATCGCCGCAACCAAGGGCAGGGTCGCCATCGGCGGCGGCTCGGACGCGTCGAAGCTGAATATCCAGCCGACCGTGGTTGTCGACCCCGCTCTCGACGAGCCGCTGATGACCGACGAGATCTTCGGGCCAGTTCTTCCGGTAGTGACCGTTCAAAACCTAGACGAGGCAATCACATTCGTGAACTCTCGGCCCAAGCCGCTGGCCGCCTACCTGTTCACCAAGGCCAAAGCCGTGCGGGAAAGGGTGATCAAGGAAGTGCCGGCCGGCGGCATGGTGGTCAACCACCTGCTGTTCCACTTCGCTACCCACAAGCTGCCGTTCGGCGGCGTCGGGCCGTCCGGTCTGGGTGCCTACCACGGCAAGTTCGGCTTCGAAGAGTTCAGCCACCGCAAGTCGGTGCTGACCAAGCCGACCCGACCCGACATCGCCAGCTTCATCTACCCGCCGTATACAGATAAGGCGTGGAAGCTGGCGCGCCGGCTGTTCTAGCTTTGCCGGCCGTTGGAATCCGTTGGTCACTGAGGATCGAGAGATAGGAACGTAATGCCCGGAGTGCAGGATCGTGTTGTCGTCGTCACGGGAGCCGGCGGTGGCTTGGGCCGCGAATACGCGCTGACCCTCGCCAAGGAAGGTGCGAGCGTCGTGGTCAACGACCTCGGCGGATCCCGCGACGGCACAGGCGCCGGACACAACATGGCCGACGAGGTCGTCAAGGAGATCAAGGACGCCGGCGGCCGTGCGGTTGCCAACTACGACAGCGTTGCCGAGACCGAGGGCGCCGAGAACATCATCAAGACCGCTCTCGATGAGTTCGGCAAGATCGACGGCGTGGTGAGCAACGCCGGCATCCTGCGCGACGGCACGTTCCACAAGATGTCTTTCGAGAACTGGGATTCCGTTCTTAAGGTGCACCTCTACGGCGGCTACAACGTCGTCCGCGCCGCGTGGCCGCACTTCCGTGAGCAGAGCTACGGTCGCGTGCTCGTCGCCACCTCCACCAGCGGGCTGTTCGGCAACTTCGGTCAGGCCAACTACGGCGCCGCCAAGCTGGGCCTGGTCGGATTGATCAACACACTTGCCCAGGAAGGCGCCAAGTACAACATCAAGGCCAACGCGCTGGCCCCGATTGCGGCCACCCGGATGACCGAGGACATCCTGCCGCCCGAGGTGCTGGGGAACCTCACGCCGGAGTTCGTCGCGCCGGTGGTGGCTTACCTGGTCACCGAAGAGGTGCCCGACTCCGGCTCGATCTTCATCGTCGGCGGAGGCAAGGTGCAGCGCGTCGCGCTGTTCCAGAACGAGGGCGTCACCTTCAAGACGGTGCCGTCAGTCGACGACATCGCTTCGCACTGGGGCGAGATCGACGACTTGTCCGCGGCTAAGGCGGCCAACTTCTCGATCCGTTGATCGGGGCTGCATGAAAGCCTGTGTTGTACAGGAGCTTTCAGGTCCGGACGGTCTTGTCTATACCGACGTCCAGGACGTCGCCGGAAACAACGACGTGTTGGTCATCGGCGTCTGCGCCGCGGGTGTCTGTTTTCCGGACCTGCTGCTGAGCAAGGGCGAGTACCAGCTCAAGCTGCCGCCGCCGTTCATCCCCGGCATGGAGGCTGCCGGCGTTGTCGAATGGGCGCCGGAGGACTCCGAATTCAAAGTGGGGGATCGGGTTTCGGCGTTCGGCGTGCTAGGTGGCTTCGCCGAACAGGTGCTTGCCCCGATGACCAACGTGACCCGCACCCCGGCCGAGCTCGATGACGCCGAAGCGGTGTCGCTGCTAGTGAACTACAACACCATGTACTTCGCGCTGGCCCGACGGGCCGCCATGCGGCGCGGGGACAGCGTGCTGGTGTTGGGTTCGGCGGGCGGTGTGGGCACCGCGGCCATCCAAGTGGCTCGGGCGATGGGTGCGAGCAAGGTCATCGCGGTGGTACACCGCACGAGCGCAACGGAATTCGTCGAGTCGCTGGGCGCCGACGTGGTGCTGCCGCTGACCGACGGCTGGGCGCAGGCGGTCCGCGACCACACTGACGGCCGCGGCGTCGACATCGTGGTCGACCCGATCGGCGGGCAGGCCTTCGACGATGCGGTCCGGGTGCTCGCTATCGACGGCAAGCTGCTGGTGATCGGTTTCGCCGCGGGTTCCATTCCGACGGTCAAGGTCAATCGGTTGCTGCTGCGTAACATCGGCGTGCTCGGCGTCGCCTGGGGCGAATACCTCCATCAGGTGCCCGGCTCGGCGGGACTGTTCGCCTCGGGTCTCAACCAACTGGTGGCGGCCGGATTGAAACCTCCACCGCCGCAACGGTATCCACTGTCGAAAGGCCGCGACGCGCTGCAGTCCCTGGCCGACGGCCGGGTGTTCGGCAAGGTTGTACTGGAGCCCTAGCCGGGCTGCTCGCAGATACGGAACGCGCCGCCCCGGATATCGGTGGCGGCGCGTTCAGTACCCCGCGTGACTAGAACAGACCCGAGAAGTCGGCCGAGATCTCTGAGACGGCATGGCCGACGACCGCGACTGCGAAACCGGCGAACAGCGTGCCCATCCCGGTATCGGCGGCGATCGGCAGACCGAATGCGTCGATGAAGTCACCGGTGGCGATGTTGGCCGTGAACAGCGAAAGGTCGTATGCCGGAAGGCTGGTCAGCAGGGCGTTTCCTATGTCGGCCAACGGCAGCAAAGTTGAATACGCCGCCGAGGTCGCGCTTGAGATCGCGTTGGCGAGCTCGGTGAGGGTGGCGGTGGGATTAGCGGCGTCGGCCGACAATGCCGACAGTAGATCCGTGAAGCTCTGCCCCGACGAGGTCGGGTCCAGCGACGCGGTAAACGCGGTGGGATCGTTCTCCAACGCCGTGATGCCCTGCTGGGTGTCGGTGGCCAGGGTGCTGAGGACGGTGGACAGGCTGACGTCGGGAGCCAGCCCGAACGGGGTGGCAACATTCGCCGGTGAATCTACGTCCACTGAGTAACCCTGGCTGCCGTCGCCGTAGCCCAGGTTGATCAGATACGTCAGGTCGGGACCCAGCAAGTCTTGCAACGACTTCGGGAGGGCCGCCACCAGCGGAGGGGTCTCGTCGATCATGTAGTAGTTGGTGAGGCTGTCCGCGGTGCCGTCGGCCGCCGAGCCGGGCAACAGAATCGCGTTGGCGATCTCTTCGGCGGTGGGGCCGCCGTTACCGGGCTCGAACCCGTTCAGATAGGTGCCGTGCAGCGTTGCGATGCCCAGAAAGGCGTTCAGGTCGGCCAAGAAGTTCAGCGGGTAGCGCGGAAAGTCCGCGAAGCCGTCATATTCGAGCGAGTAGATGGAGGTCACGTAATCATCGGCCGGGGTGGCGCTGTCGAAGACAAAACCCAGGCTAGGGAGGCTCAACGGGTCGGAGACTGTGTGGCCCGAGAGGGTTTCGAAACCGGCGAAGCGTTCGAGTGCCCCGCCGTTGGGATTGCTAGGGTCGGCGACCAGCAGGAAGTTCACATCGTTTTGGCTCACGCCGTCCGCTTTCAGCTGCTCCATTACGTAGCTGGCGACCGTCGAACTCTGCGAGTAACCGAACACCGTTGATGTATTACCGGCCGCCTCGTCGGCCGCTATCGTGCTTTCCAAAATGGCCATGCCTTGGCCCACCGATGAACTCAGCGCCGGAAAGCCATCGTCCGCAGTGGGGTAATTCAGGACCAATTGGTGGACGCCGGCACCGGTCAGCGGATAGAGACCTTCCGGCGTAAAGACGCCCGGGCCAAAGAACCCTGGATTTGCAGGGTCGGTTGAGGTGGCCTGGTAGAAGGTGAGGTCGGGGTAGAACTGCGTGTACGGGTTGTCGAGGTACTGCGCGTCTGCGGCCGGCACATACTCGTGCATATCTGACATTGCGGTGGGGAGTGGTAGGCCGCTGGCGCCGAGCACCAACCCGATGTCGTCGCCGTCCGCGCGCGCGCCAGGCGGATTCATCATCGCGGTAAGCCCCACGACACCGGCCCCGACAACCGCCACCACTCCAAAACCCAGCCAACGACGGGTGTCCGACATGAGCGACCTCCGGGACTTTGGCGCTACTAGAACAGACCCGAGAAGTCAGCGGCGATCTGGGAGGCCGCGTCTTGGATGATGGAGATCTCGAATCCGGCTGCCAGCGTGCCGATCGCTGCGGTACCCGCGACCGGTAAACCGAGCGCGTCAAGGAGGTCACCGCTGCTCAAGGTGTCTGTGAAAATCGAGGTTTCCCACGCCGGAAGGCTGGTCACCAGCGAGTTGAGGATGTCCGTCGTCGGCAGCAACAGGGAGTAGGCCGTCGAAGCCGCACTGGAGATCGCGTTGACGAGGTCAGTGAACGTCGCGGAGGGATCAGCGGCGTCGGCCTCCAATGCTGACATTAGATCCGTCAAACCCTGCCCCGACGAGGCCGGGTCCAGCGACGCCATCAACGCGGCGGGATCGTTCTCCAATGCCGTGATGCCTTGCTGGGTGTCGGTGGCCAGTGTGCTGAGCACTGTGGACAGGCTGACGTCGGGGAACAGCCCGAACGGGGTGGGCACGTCCGCCGGTGAATCAGGTGTCACGGCGTAGCCGAGGCTGCCGTCGCCGTAGCCCAGGTTGATCAAGTACGTCAGGTCGGGCCCCAGCAAGTCTTGCAGCGACTTCGGTAGTAGCGACACCAGTGGCGCAGTCTCGTCGATCATGTAGTAGTTGGTCAGGCTGTCGGCGGTGCCGGAGGCCATCGAGCCCGGCAGCAGAATCGCGTTGGCGATCTGTTCGGCCGTTGGACCGCTTCCGTCGACGCCCCCGTTGAGATACGTGCCGTGCAGGTCTTCGATGCCCAAGAAGGCGTTGAGGTCGGACAACAGATTGATCGGGTATCGCGGGAAGTCCGTGAAGCCGTCGTATTCGAGTGAGTAGACGTTGGTCAGGTAGTCATCGGACGGCGTCGCGCCGCTGAACGCGATACCCAGACTCGCCAGATTCAGCTGGTCGACCGTGGAGTGGCCCGACAGCGTTTCGAAGCCGTTGAAGCGCTCGAACAACCCGCCGTTGGGATTGTTGGGGTCCGCGAGAAGCAGGAATTGCGGGTCAAGTGGTCCTGTCTGGGGCGTGCCGGACGGGTCGAGCAGCTGCATCGTGACACCGGACAGCGTGGAACTCTGTGAATAGCCCAACACCGTTGAGCCGTCTCCGGCCGCTTGGTTGGCGAGGATCGAGCTTTGCAGGATGGAGGCGCCCTGGCCCACCGAGGTACTGAGGGACGGAAGGCCATCTGAATCGAGTGGGTAGTTGTAATACAACTGCTGGACGCCTTGGCCGAACAGCGGATAGGCCCCCTCGGGTGTGAACAGCCCGTTGCCAAAGGGGTTGGTCAGGGTGGCTTGGTAGAAGGTCAGGTCGGGGTAGAGGGCCGTGAGCGGGTTGTTGAGGTAGAGGCCGTCGGCGGCCTCCACATAGCCTGGGCCTGGGATGGGGTCCGCGCTGCCGCCGATGACCAGCCCGATGTCGTCTGCATGAGCGGGCGCCGGATTCATCGCCGCCGACAGCCCTATGACGCCGGCGCCAGCCGTTGCCACCAGGCCGAATCCGATCCAACGAAGCTTGCGTCCTGACATTTTGTGACCTCCGCAACGTTGGAAAGAGTGCATCGAGCGGTTACCAGTCGCCGCTGCCCAAAGCGGCGGGTATTCCACATATGTTCTACTCTTCTTTTGCTTCAGCGTCTAAGAAATACACAGGCTTTCGTTGGCGAAAATTCAGTATTCATTTTCTGACGGCGCAGATGGCCGACTCAGCTGACGAGCGTGGTGCGTTAAACCTCATAAGCCTCTCCAGCCCCTGGCTGAAGGATTAGTCGCCTCTCGAATTCGAGGGCGCGGGCGATATCGGCGCGTGGCTGAACTCAGCCCAGCAGTGCGTCGCGCAGCCGGTCGACGTCGGCTGTCGTGATGCCCGCGCTGCGGAAGTAGCCGTCAAGAGAGCCGAAGTTGTCATCGATAGTCCGGCGCGCGGCGTCGAGGTACTCCGCGCGCACGCCGAGAACCTCTTCGGACAGCCGCGCCTCGGTGATCGAGAGCAGCTCCGGTGTCATGTCGACGTCGGCGCGCTCGCGGATCGCGTTCAGGATCCGCTCCCGCAGAAGCGGGACGGCCCGGTTACTTTGCAGGAAGTCGGCCACGATGGCATCGCGATCGACACCAGCGGCCTCCAGCACCAGCGCAAGCGTGAAGCCGGTGCGGTCCTTGCCGGCGAAACAGTGCGCGAGCACCGTGCGACCGTCCGCCAACAGGCTCACGACGCGGTGCAGTGCAGGCTGTGCTCCGGGATAGGTGGGGAACCTGCTGTACTCGTCGACCATGTAGCGAGTGGCGGCGTCGCTGACCGGCTCGTCGTCGGGCTTGTCTTCCAGTAGCCGCCTGAACGCGTGCTCGTGGGGTGCTTCGCCGTTCGGGTTGACCTCGTCGGGCGGGAGGTCCGGGATGGGCACCAGGTGTATGTCGACACCGTCGGGCACCAGGCCGGGGCCGTGCCGCAATACCTCACTGCGCGAACGTAAATCGACGACATCGGTGACGCCCAGACGGCGTAACTCGTCACGGCCTTCGTCGCCCAGTTCGCTCAGTTCGCCGGACCTGAAGAGGCGGCCGGGCCGCAGTACGCCGGCGGTGTCGGCGACGTCGCGAAAGTTCCAGGCCCCCTGTAGATCTCGCAGGTCGGTTGCCACCTTAGGTGACCGCCGCAGCGAAAGCGCTTTTCTCCCGGCCGATCTCAGCGCGCGCGATCGACCGCATGTGCACCTCGTCGGGTCCGTCGAAGATGCGCATCGCACGCTGCCAGGCGTACATCCGGGCCAGTACCGTGTCCTCGCTGACACCGGCCGCCCCATGCACCTGGATGGCGCGATCGATGACATTGCAGGCCATCTGGGGCGCCACCGCTTTGATCTGAGAGACCAGCAGATGGGCCGCGCGATTGCCGTGCTGGTCGATCGTCCAGGCGGCCTTCTCGCAGAGCAGCCTGGCCTGGTCGATCTCGTTGCGTGACTGGGCAATTGCCTGTTGCACCAGACCCTGGTCGGCCAGCGGCCGGCCGAATGCGATCCTGGTGTTCGCCCGGTTCACCATCAGCGCCAGCGCACGTTCCGCGCCGCCCAGCGCGCGCATGCAGTGGTGGATGCGACCCGGTCCGAGTCGGGCCTGGGCGATCGCGAAACCGGAGCCCTCTTCGCCGAGCAGGTTGGTGGCCGGCACCCGCACGTTGTCGTAGATGATCTCGCAGTGCCCAGGCTGGTCCTGGTATCCGAAGACGGTGGTGGAACGCACCACGGTCACGCCCGGTGTGTCGATCGGCACCAGGATCATCGACTGCTGTTGGTGACTGGCGGCCTCGGGGTTGGTCCGGCCCATCACGATCAGGATCTTGCAGCGCGGATCCGCCGCTCCCGACGTCCACCACTTACGGCCGTTGATCACATAGTCGGCGCCGTCGCGCACGATCGATGTTTCGATGTTGCGGGCGTCGCTGCTGGCGACCGCGGGTTCGGTCATGGAGAAGCCGCTGCGGATCTCGCCGTTCAGCAACGGCTCGAGCCACTTCTTGCGCTGCTCTTCGGTGGCGAACAGGTGCAGGGTCTCCATGTTGCCGGTGTCGGGTGCGGCGCAGTTGATCGCCTCGGGCGCGATCTCCAGACACCATCCGGTCAGCTCGGCCAGCGGCGCGTACTCCAGGTTGGTCAGCCCGGATTCCGACGGCAGGAACAGGTTCCACAAACCGGCGGCCTTGGCCTTGACCTTCAGTTCTTCGATGATCGGCGGAACGGTGTGATCGTTCGGGCCGACTTCTTCGCAGTGCTTGTCGTACTCGGCTTCAGCGGGGAAGACGTAATCGGTGATGAACTCGCTCAGCCGCTTGTGGTAGTCGCTTGCTTTGGCTGACATCGCGAAGTCCATGACCGTCACGATAAGCCACCCGCGACGAGGGCACACCGGGGGCAGGATGAACGTTATGACCGACGCTCGCCCGCCGTTGCCACCATTCACGTTGGAGACCGCGATCCAGAAGGTTCAGGCCGCCGAGGACGCATGGAACAGCCGCGATCCGGACCTGGTCAGCCTGGGCTACACCGTCGACTCGCAATGGCGGAACCGGAGCGAGCACATCGTCGGCCGGGCGGCGATCGTGGCGTTCCTGACCAGGAAATGGGAACGCGAACTCGACTACGCGCTACGCAAGAGCCTGTGGAGTTTCCACGACAACCGCATCGCCGTCCGGTTCCAGTACGAGTGCCGAGACGCCTCGGGCCAGTGGTGGCGCAGCTACGGCAATGAATTGTGGGAGTTCGACGAGGCCGGCCTGATGGGCCGACGAGAGGCCAGCATCAACGATGTCGCGATCGACGAGTCGCAGCGGCGATACTTCGGGCCACGGCCCCCGGCGGAGCACGGCCAGGACTTTCCACTTTGGTGACCTCGGCCGCCGGTGATGATGCCCGCCTCGGGGAGGCGGGAGGAGGAGCCGGTCATCAGGTTAGGGTTGTTGCCGATCTACCGGGGTAGGGAGTACAGGAAGTAGATGCGCACGCGATGACAGATACGCAGACGACGGTGGGTGTGGTTGCCGAGTCGGGGGTTGATGAGCGGCGGGTGGCGCTGGTCCCGAAGGCGGTTGCGCCGTTGGTGAATAGTGGGGTCGCGGTCGTAGTCCAGTCGGGGGCGGGTGAGCGGGCGTTGCTTCCTGACTCGCTGTACACCGAGGCCGGGGCCAGCATCGGGGATGCCTGGGCGGCTGACATCGTCGTCAAGGTCGCGCCGCCGACCGCTGAGGAGGTCGCCAAGCTGCACAGCGGGCAGACGTTGATCGGTTTTTTGGCGCCTCGTAACGCCGAGAATTCGATCGGTGCGCTCAGGGCGGCCGGTGTGCAGGGGTTCGCGTTGGAGGCTGTTCCGCGGATTTCGCGGGCGCAGGCGATGGATGCGTTGTCGTCGCAGGGCAACGTCGCGGGTTATAAGGCGGTGTTGTTGGCGGCTTCGGAGTCGACCCGGTTTTTCCCGATGCTGACCACCGCGGCCGGAACGGTGAAGCCGGCGACGGTGTTGGTGCTTGGTGTCGGGGTGGCTGGGTTGCAGGCGTTGGCGACGGCCAAACGGCTGGGTGGGCGCACGACCGGGTATGACGTGCGGCCGGAGGTGGCTGATCAGGTTCGCTCCGTGGGGGCGCAGTGGTTGAAGCTGGGCGGCGAAGATTTGGCCGCCGCGGGTGAGGGCGGGTATGCCCGGGAGCTGACCGAGGCGGAGCGGGCGGCCCAGCAGCAGGCGCTGGAGGACGCGATCAGCGGTTTCGATGTGGTGATCACCACGGCCCTGGTCCCGGGCCGGCCGGCACCCAAGTTGGTGACCGCGGCCGCGGTCGAGGCGATGAAGCCGGGCAGTGTGGTGGTCGATCTGGCCGGGGAGACCGGCGGCAACTGTGAGCTGACCGAGCCGGGGCGGGTGGTGGTCAGACACGACGTCACGATCGCTGCGCCGTTGAATCTGCCGGCGACCATGCCCGAGCACGCCAGCGAGCTCTACAGCAAGAACATCACCGCGCTGCTGGACCTGTTGATCACCGACGGGGTGCTGGCCCCGGACTTCGACGACGAAGTCATCGCGGACTCATGCGTGACTCGAGAGGACTCCTGATGCACGGGATGTATGACGAGTTGTTGTCGAATCTGGCGATCCTGGTGTTGTCGGGGTTCGTCGGGTTCGCGGTGATCTCGAAGGTGCCCAACACGTTGCACACCCCGCTGATGTCGGGCACCAACGCGATTCACGGCATTGTGGTGCTGGGGGCGCTGGTGGTGTTCGGTGAGGTGGAGCATCCGTCGCTGGCGGTGAAGATCATCTTGTTCGTGGCGGTGGTGTTCGGCACGTTGAACGTGATCGGCGGGTTCATCGTCACCGACCGGATGCTGGGCATGTTCAAGGGCAAAAAGAAGGTGCCGGCGACGGCGGAAGAGGTCGCCAAGTGAACTACTTGGTGATCGGCCTCTACGTCATCTCGTTCGCGTTGTTCATTTACGGTCTGATGGGTTTGACCGGACCCAAAACCGCGGTGCGTGGCAACCTGATCGCCGCGGTGGGTATGGCGCTGGCGGTGACGGCCACGCTGATCAAGATCCGCGATACCGATCAGTGGGTGTGGATTATCGCCGGTCTGGTGGTCGGGATCGTGTTGGGTGTGCCGCCGGCCCGGTTCACCAAGATGACCGCCATGCCGCAGTTGGTGGCGTTCTTCAACGGCGTCGGTGGTGGCACGGTCGCGCTGATCGCGCTGGCGGAATTCATGGAGACCAAGGGCTTTTCGGCCTTCGAGCATCATGAGTCGCCGACGGTGCACATCGTGGTGGCGTCGTTGTTCGCTGCGATCATCGGGTCGATCTCGTTTTGGGGTTCGATCATCGCGTTCGGCAAGCTGCAGGAGATCATCTCGGGATCGCCGATCGGCTTGGGCAAGGCCCAGCAGCCGATCAACCTGCTGCTGCTGTGTGCGGCGATCGGCGCCGCGATCGTGATCGGTTTGGGCGCCCGTCCGGGCACCGGTGGGGTGTCGCTGTGGTGGATGATCGGTCTGCTGGGCGCCGCGGGTGTGCTGGGTCTGATGGTGGTGCTGCCGATCGGTGGTGCGGACATGCCGGTGGTGATCTCGCTGCTGAATGCGATGACCGGGTTGTCGGCCGCGGCGGCGGGTCTGGCGTTGAACAACACCGCGATGATCGTGGCCGGCATGATCGTCGGCGCGTCGGGGTCGATCCTGACCAACTTGATGGCCAAGGCGATGAACCGGTCCATCCCGGCGATTGTGGCCGGCGGGTTCGGCGGCGGCGGTGTGGCACCGCCTGGCGGGGATACCGGCGACAAGCACGTCAAGGCGACCTCGGCGGCTGATGCCGCGATCCAGATGGCCTATGCCAACCAGGTGATCGTGGTGCCGGGCTACGGGCTGGCCGTCGCCCAGGCCCAGCACGCCGTCAAGGACATGGCCGCGCTGCTGGAGGACAAGGGGGTGGCGGTGAAGTACGCGATCCACCCCGTCGCCGGGCGGATGCCCGGACACATGAACGTGCTGCTTGCTGAGGCCGAGGTCGACTACGACGCGATGAAAGACATGGACGACATCAACGACGAGTTCGCCCGCACCGACGTCGCGATCGTCATCGGCGCCAACGACGTCACCAACCCCGCGGCCCGCAACGATGCGTCCAGCCCGATCTACGGCATGCCGATCCTCAACGTGGATAAGGCCAAATCGGTGATCGTGCTCAAACGGTCGATGAACTCCGGATTCGCCGGCATCGACAACCCGCTGTTCTACGGCGAAGCCACCACCATGCTGTTCGGCGACGCCAAAAAATCAGTGACCGCGGTCGCTGAGGAACTGAAGGCGCTGTGACGGTGGCTGGCGGTCGTCGAGATCGACGCTGGCGTTGCGGTTACTCGAACAACTTCGCGCTGGCGTCGATCTCGGGGCTAGCGGCGAGGCTGAGTGGTTAGACGGGCGGGTACGCCGGCGGCGGGTAGCCCTGGCCGTCGGTGACGCCCCGCAGGCCCCACGGCAGGTACTTGAAGTAGAACTCGAGTTCGTCGGAAAAGTCGTAGCTGGGATCAGGATCCGGTTGCATCTGACTACCTCTCGAATCGGTATGAGTTCCACGTCGGAGTCTAGTCCCGGCGGGCAACGCGCAACAGTGGACTGTCGTGTTGCCTAGACTACCCACCAGTTGATTGACTCCGGGCCGCCCCCGGACCGCCGAAGCGAGTAGACATGCCATCCGAGAACGGGCTCACCCGCCGCGAGGAGCTGCTGGTTGTAGCCACCAAGTTGTTCGCCGCGCGCGGCTATCACGGCACCCGGATGGACGACGTCGCCGACGTGGTCGGCCTGAACAAGGCCACCGTCTACCACTACTACGCCAGCAAGTCGCTGATCCTCTACGACATCTATCAGCAGGCCGCCGAACGCACACTGGCCGCTGTGCACGACGATCCGACGATGTCGGCGCGCGAGGCGCTCTACCAGTACACCGTGCGACTGCTCAATCAGATCGCCGCCAACCCCGAAGGCGCGGCGGTGTACTTCCAAGA
>NZ_JBAPRN010000097.1:0-10193 GCF_049281135.1 Mycobacterium sp.
CGGCAGCGGCGGTGGCGGCTTCGGCGGCGGTGGCGGCGGCTTCGGTGGCGGCCATGGTGGCGGGGGTCACGGTGGCTTCGGTCACTGATTTGGCTTGCCTGGCCTGGGTTTTTAACTTCCGACGGTAAACCGTCACCTGGCGTTTGCCCCCCGCTCAGAAGAGCGATGCCGTTAGCTCATTGCGGCGACTTACACACGGGTGTATGAGGTGCACCGTTTTTGGTACGGGTTATCTGGGTGCTACCCACGCTGCGGGGATGGCCGAACTGGGGCACGAAGTCGTCGGTGTCGACATCGATCCCGGTAAGGTCGCCAAGCTGGCTGCGGGCGATGTTCCATTCTACGAGCCCGGCTTGCGAAAGATGTTGCGGGACAACATCGCAGCGGGCCGCCTTCGATTCACTACCGACTACGACCTGGCTGCCGACTTCGCCGACGTGCATTTCCTCGGGGTTGGCACTCCGCAGAAGAGGGGCGAATACGGCGCTGACCTGAGCCATGTCCACGCCGTAATCGACACGCTCGCACCGCGTTTGACACGGTCGGCGGTGATCGTCGGGAAGTCCACGGTTCCGGTCGGGACCGCGGCCGAGCTTGTCCAACGAGTCCGTGGCGCGGCGCGTCCGGGTGTCGACATCGAAGTCGCATGGAACCCGGAGTTTTTGCGCGAGGGGTTCGCGATCCACGACACGCTGCATCCTGATCGCATTGTGCTTGGTGTCCAGGATGGTTCGACGCGCGCCGAGACCGCGATCCGTGAGCTGTACGCGCCGATCCTCGACGCCGAGGTCCCGTTCCTGGTGACCGACCTGCAGACCGCGGAGCTGGTTAAGGTCTCCGCAAACGCCTTTCTGGCGACCAAGATCTCATTCATCAACGCGATCTCCGAGGTATGCGAAGCCGCCGGCGCAGACGTCACACTGTTGGCCGACGCGCTCGGGCACGATCCCCGGATCGGACGCCGATTCCTCAACGCCGGCTTGGGCTTTGGCGGTGGCTGCTTGCCGAAAGACATCCGTGCCTTCATGGCGCGCGCCGGCGAGCTCGGCGCCGACCAAGCGTTGACCTTTCTGCGCGAAGTCGACAACATCAACATGCGTCGCCGCACCAAGATGGTCGCAATCGCCACCAACGCGTGCGGCGGCTCGCTGCTGGGCGCGAACATCGCCGTGCTCGGTGCCGCGTTCAAGCCCGAATCCGACGACGTGCGTGACTCGCCGGCGCTCAATGTCGCCGGTCAGTTGCAACTCAACGGGGCCGCGGTCAACGTGTACGACCCCAAGGCACTGGAAAACGCCCAGCGGCTCTATCCCACGCTGAATTACGCCGTCTCGGTGGAGGAGGCGTGTGACCGTGCCGACGCGGTCCTGGTGCTGACCGAGTGGCAGGAATTCGTCGATCTCGATCCCAATCAGCTCGCTGACCGGGTGCGCTCCCGCGTCGTCGTCGACGGCCGCAACTGCCTCGACGTGCAGAAGTGGCAGCAGGCCGGTTGGCGCGTGCACTGCTTGGGTCGGCGCGTAACCTGACCGCGTGGACTATGCGGTCGAGTTTGTAGAGCAGAACCGCGCCTTCGGCGAGGTAATTCGCAACGGCGAACCGTCGACTCCGATACCGACGTGTCCCGGTTGGAGCCTTACGCACCTGCTGCGGCACGTCGGCCGCGGTGATCGTTGGGCCGCCAAGATCATCGCCGACCGCATCGACGGTTACCTCGACCCGCGCGCGGTCGAGAACGGCAAGCCGCCGCCCGACCCCGACCAGGCGATCGACTGGCTGCACGGCGGGGCGCAGCTGGTGATTGATGCGATCCAAGACATCGGGGTGGAAACCCCGGTGTGGACTTTCCTGGGCCCGCGCCCGGCTTACTGGTGGGCGCGGCGCCGACTGCACGAGGCGACGGTGCACCGCGCCGACGGGGCGCTGGCGCTGGGGCTCGAGTACGCGCTTTCGCCCGAGCTGGCCGCCGACGGTATCGGCGAATGGCTCGAGCGGGTCGCGAGCGAGGCCGGTCGCGACGACGCGCCAATTCCGCTGCAGGACGGCCACACTGTGGCTTTGTGCGCCACCGACCCCGGGGTGGGTGTCGCCGGGCAGTGGACGATCCGTGCAGACGGCGGCCGCATTTCGTGGTCGCACGGCGTCCAAGACGGTTCTGTGCTGCTGCGGGGTGGCGCCGTCGACCTGCTACTGGCACTGGTCCGGCGTGTCCGGTTAGAAGACACCGACATCGTGGCATCCGGCGACGCGTCAATATGGCAGAACTGGCTCGGGCGCACGCCTTTCTAGGCCCACGCGGTACCTTTCTACACCATGACCACATCGGAGATGGCCACCGTGCTGGCTTGGCATGACGCATTGAACGCGTCTGACCTCGACACCCTGCTGGCCCTGTCCAGCGAGGACATCGAAGTCGGCGATGCGCATGGCGCTGCCCAAGGCCACGCCGCATTGCGGGACTGGGCATCGGCCCACCCTCCCCACGCTGAAGTCGGCAAGATATTCGTCCACGACGGCGTCGTCGTCGTCGAACAGAAGATCGGCGGCTCAGGCGAATCCGACTCCACCATCGCGTCTGCCTTCCGCGTCGTGCACGACCACGTCACCTCGGTGTTTCGTCATGACAACCTGGCGGCAGCGCTCGCTGCCACCGAACTGACCAACGCCGACCTCGTAGACTGAGGAGTGGTAGATGCGAGGAATCATCCTGGCCGGCGGTTCGGGTACGCGCTTGTACCCGATCACCATGGGCGTCAGCAAGCAACTGTTGCCGGTCTACGACAAACCGATGATCTACTACCCGCTGTCCACGCTGATGATGGCTGGGATTCGCGACATCCAGGTGATCACCACCGTTCCGGATGCGGTCGCATTCGAGCGAATTCTCGGTGACGGCAGCCAATTCGGCATCAACATCAGCTACGCGGTACAAGGTCATCCTGAGGGTCTGGCCCAGGCGTTCGTCATCAGTGCCGGCCACATCGGCTCCGACTCGGTGGCTTTGGCGTTGGGCGACAACATCTTCTACGGACCCGGGCTGGGCACCAACCTCCGACGTCATCAAGAGATAAGCGGGGGAGCAATTTTCGCCTACTGGGTGGCCAACCCGTCGGCATATGGTGTGGTCGATTTCGGCGCGGACGGCATTGCCTTGTCGATCGAAGAGAAACCGGCCACGCCGAAATCAAACTACGCGGTGCCGGGCTTGTACTTCTACGACAACGACGTGATCGAGATTGCCCGGAGCCTAAAGCCCTCTGCGCGCGGCGAATACGAGATCACCGACGTCAACCGGACCTATCTCAATCAGGGTCGGCTGGCCGTCGAAGTGCTCGCCCGCGGCACAGCCTGGCTGGACACCGGGACATTCGACTCACTGGCCGATGCCGGTGACTACATTCGTACGCTCGAACGCCGCCAGGGTCTGAAAGTCAGTGTCCCCGAAGAAGTCGCATGGCGGATGGGCTTCATCGACGACGCACAGCTGGCCCGCCGCGCCGAATCTCTGCTGAAATCCGGCTACGGCACCTACCTGCTGCAGCTGCTGGAACGAGGCTAGACCTCAGCCACCCGACAGCGGACGCCCCATCACGGTCAGGCGGTTTCCGTAGCGGGGGCCGTGCCCGAACCCGCCGGACCTGGCGGATGCACCCGGGAAACCCGGCATGGCGGCCGGGACGGCTCCGGTACCGCCGCCACTCGGGCCGACCGCATTGGTCCAGCCGCCACCGGCATAGGTCACGCCGCTGTGGTTGGCGACCTGCGCCGCCGCCGTCCACGCCGGCGGGACGGACAGCTTGCCGACCAGTGTGCCGCCACCGGCGTCCACCGAAACGCCCACGCTCGGCACCACCGGTGCCGGGGTGATCATGCCCGACGCGAACGCCGGAGCGCTCAAGCCCCCGCCAACGGCTTCGCCGGCCGGTTGTAATGAATTGATGTCGGCCAAGCCGCTGGTGATCGCGGGCACGACGAGCGCGGGACTGACGTATGAGCCCGACACGACACCGTTCACGAGGCTGGAGTTCAGGAAGGTTCCGATGGGGTTCCCGTCCGCGCCATCTAGAAAGTCGAGGAGGTCGCCGAGAAAACCCGCCGGCTGCGCGGCCGCATTCGTCGCAGCCGATATCGGCGAGGTGAGTTGTTTCAACGACGAGGGGATCGTTGACGTCAGCTGCTGCAGCTGCGACTGCACACCGGCCCCGGTGCTGGCGCCGTTTGCCTGCGCGACCGCCGAGCCCTGCGTGGCCTGGGCCGCTGGATTCGACGTCTCCGGCGGCTGGGTGAACGCTTTGACCGATACGGCCGCCGCCGAACTGCCGGCGTAGCCGTACATGGCCGCGGCGTCCTGTGCCCACATCTCGCCGTACATCGCCTCGTTGGCGGCGATCGCCGGGGTGTTCTGGCCGATCACGTTCGTTGCGACCAACATCGCCAGCTGCGTGCGGTTGGCGGCGATCTCAAGCGGGGGGACCGTCATCGCGTATGCCGCCTCGTAAGCACTCGCAGCGGCCGAGGCCTGGGCTGCGGTCTGCTCGGCTTGCGCGCTGGTGGTGTTCATCCAGGTGATGTACGGGTCGACAGCGGCGGCCATCGTCGCTGATGTCGGCCCGAGCCATTCGTCGTCCAAGACGTCGATGGTCGATTGGTATTGGGTCGCCGCCGACTCGAGCTCGGCCGCGAGCAGATTCCATGCCGCTGATGCTGTGCGCATAGGTGCCGAGCCGGGGCCGGAATACATTCTGCCAGAGTTGATTTCGGGTGGTAACGCGCCGAAGTCCATGGTCAGCGATCCAAACCGGCCGGGATCGAGACAAAGAAAACGTCAGGAATTGTCGGTGTCGGTGTACACAATCGGTCGCGGTCGGCCGTTGCTGCTGGCGACTGTGCCGGCTTTGCAACAGAGCACATCGCAACTCTCCTTCCAATAGGAATGATCTATCCAGATCTGTTGTCGCAGTTATTGTTTGATAGACGTACAGGTGGTGGGTGAAGATCTGCGGGGGCATCAACTGTTAGTCGATACGCCGCACCCCCTGTGATCAGGCCATGTGCACCGCAGAGGAACTCGCGCAACCACTCCTGTGTGGAAAACCAACGAGGCGGAAACATTGGCAAAGATGTAACCAATAGTGCGCCTAAGTTTCATCGCGACGCGCGCTCAGCGGCCAAACTCATAGAAACTTCAAATAATGAGATGCGGCGTTTCGGCGCACAGTGGGCTCGCCGGAACCTGCCAGCAACTTCGCTGGGGACACTCAGCGAACGGTGGGATATTAGCAGTTGAGCAGCGCATACAGTTGGATATCAAGGCCGGTGTCGGACTTCACGGACGTACTGCCGGACATCTACACCGCGCTATTGGCGGTAGCTCGCCAGGAAGTTGCCCAACCGCTCGATGGCGCGGGCAAGGTCGCGCGACCACGGCAGCGTGACGATCCGCAGGTGATCCGGTGCGGGCCAATTGAATCCGGTTCCCTGAGTGACGAGGATCTTCTCCGACAGCAGCAGATCCAGCACGAGCTGCTCGTCGTCGACGATCTCGTGCACCTCGGGATCGAGCCGTGGGAACGTATAGAGCGCTCCGGCGGGCTTGACGCACGAGACCCCAGGAATCTCGTTGAGCTTGGACCAGGCAACGTCACGCTGCTCGAGTAGGCGCCCGCCCGGTAGCACCAAGTCGTCGATGCTCTGATGGCCGCCGAGCGCGACCTGAATCGCGTGCTGGGCAGGAACATTCGGGCATAACCGCATGTTGGCCAGCAGGTGAATGCCTTCGATGAAGCTGCTGGCGTGGTCCTTGGGCCCGGTGATCGCCAGCCAGCCGGCCCGATACCCGGCCACCCGATAGGCCTTCGACAGCCCGTTGAAGGTCAGACACAACAGGTCGGGGGCAAGCGTGGCCATGCTGATGTGCTCGGCATCGTCGTACAGGATCTTGTCGTAGATCTCGTCAGCGAGCAGCAGCAGCTGATGCTTGCGCGCCAAATCGGCCATCTGCGTGAGGATTTCACGACCGTAGACGGCGCCGGTGGGGTTGTTCGGGTTGATGACCACCAAAGCCTTGGTGCGCTCGGTGATCTTCGATTCGATGTCGGCGATATCCGGTTGCCAGCCTTGGGTTTCGTCGCACAGGTAGTGCACCGGAGTGCCGCCGGCCAGCGAGGTCGATGCCGTCCAGAGTGGGTAGTCGGGAGCCGGAATCAGCACCTGATCGCCGTTGTCCAGCAAGGCTTGCAGGGTCAGCGTGATGAGCTCCGAAACCCCGTTGCCCAGATACACGTCGTCGACGTCGAAACGTGGGAAGCCGTCGACGAGTTCGTAGCGGGTGACTACCGCGCGTCGCGCAGGAAGGATCCCCTTGGAATCCGAATAGCCCTGCGCGTAGGGCAGCGCCTGGATCATGTCGCGCATGATGACATCGGGTGCGTCGAAGCCGAACGGCGCCGGGTTGCCGATGTTCAGCTTGAGGATGCGGTGCCCCTCGGCCTCGAGTCGTGCGGCGTGGTCATGCACCGGCCCGCGGATCTCATAGAGCACGTCCTGCAGCTTCGAGGACTGCGCGAACGTACGCTGCCGCGGCTGATGCCCCGCGTTCTGCCATGGCAGCTGATGAGTAGTCACATCGACTATGGTGCCACGGCTGTCCAGCTATTTTCTAATTCAACAACCAGCCTGATCAGCGCTTACCCGGCGGGCGGGCGCCGCGAGCGATGCCCAGGCCCTTGACGGGCGCTGCCGGCGGAGCCTGAACACCGTCCTCGCCATCGCTTGCGGCGGGCGCGGATTGCGGTTCTTCCTTCGCCTCAGGTTCGGGCTTGGCCTCCGGCTCCGGTGTCGCGGATGGTCCCGGTGCAACAGCGGTCTTCTTGGCTCCCGGGCGCTTGGCCCCCGCCGCTATGCCCAGACCCTTGACCGGCGCGGCCGGTGCCTTGGCCTCCGGGGCGGCCGCGGGCTCGCTCTTGGCTTCAGGTTGTTCCGCGGGCGCGGATGGTGCTGCGGCTTCTGGCTTTGCCACAGTTTTCTTCGCGCCCGGTCGCTTGGCCCCGGCAGCCAGGCCCAGCCCCTTGGCGGGCGCCGCAGGCGCCTTGGCCTCGGGAGCTTTCTCCTCGGCGGCCGACGGAGCCTGCGTGGCTTCAGCTTTGGGTGCTGCCTTCTTGGCCCCGGGGCGCTTGGCGCCACCGGCGATGCCCAATCCGGTGACTGCCTTGGTGGCCTTGTCCTCGGCAGGCGCGGCCGCTTCCGGTTCGGCAGCTTCTTCCTTGGCCGGGGCGGTCGTGGTGGCAGCGGATGCCTTCGGTGCGGCCTTCTCCGCATGCTCGGCGGCCTGCTTTGCGGCAGCGCCCTTCTCCGGCAACGTGATCGAACTGCGATCGAGCGACTCGAGCAGAAGCTGCGCCACGTCGCGGACATCGACGCCTTCGCGTCCGGCGGCCTCTTGGCGGTCGTTGACACCGTCGGTCACCATCACCCGGCAGAACGGGCACGCCGTCGCCACGGTGGTGGCGCCGGTGGCCAGCGCCTCGTCGACACGCTCGTGGTTGATCCGCTTGCCGATGTGCTCTTCCATCCACATCCGCGCACCACCGGCGCCGCAGCAGAAGCTGCGGTCGGCGTGCCGCGGCATCTCGGCGAGCTTTGCGCCCGACGCGCTGATCAGCTCACGCGGTGCTTCGTAGACCTTGTTGTGGCGGCCCAGGAAGCACGGGTCGTGATAGGTGATGTCCTCGGAGACCGGGCTGACCGGTACCAGCTTCTTGTCGCGCACCAGCCGGTTGAGCAGCTGGGTATGGTGCAACACCGAGTAGTTGGCGCCCAGCTGCTTGTATTCACGGCCGAGGGTGTTGAAGCAGTGCGGGCAGGTGACCACGATCTTGCGGTCGACCGTCTCAACACCTTCGAACAGACCGTCCAGGGTTTCGACGGCTTGCTGCGCGAGCTGCTGGAACAGGAATTCGTTTCCCGAGCGACGGGCCGAGTCGCCGTTGCAGGTTTCGCCGGTGCCCAGCACCAGGTACTTCACTCCGGCGATGGCCAGCAGTTCGGCGACGGCTTTGGTGGTTTTCTTCGCCTTGTCGTCGTACGCGCCTGCGCAGCCCACCCAGAACAGGTATTCGTAACCGTCGAAGCTGTCGACGTCCTCGCCGTAGACCGGCACGTCGAAGTCGACCTCGCTAATCCAGTTGGTGCGGTCGCCGGCGTTCTGCCCCCACGGATTGGCTTTGGTCTCAAGGTTTTTGAACAGCACCGAGAGTTCGGACGGGAACTCCGACTCCATCATGACCTGGTAGCGGCGCATATCGACGATGTGGTCGATGTGTTCGATGTCCACTGGGCACTGCTCGACGCACGCACCGCAGTTCACGCATGACCACAGCACGTCGGGGTCGATCACCCCGCCCTGTTCGGCGGTGCCGACCAGCGGACGGGTTGCCTGCTCGGGTCCGTGTCCGGGCACGCGGCCGAAACCGGATTCGGGGACGTGGTGGCCCTCTTCGTGGGCGGTCTCGAGATCCAGACCCTCGAGCGGCTCGGTCTTCTTCTCGCCAAGGATGTAGGGAGCCTTGGCCATCCAGTGATCCCGAAGATCCATGATGACGAGCTTGGGGGACAACGGCTTACCGGTGTTCCAGGCCGGGCACTGCGACTGACAGCGCCCACACTCGGTACAGGTGGCGAAGTCAAGGTTGCCCTTCCAGGTGAAGTCCTCGATCTTGCCGCGGCCGAAAGCCGCGTCGTCCGGCGGGTTTTCGAAGTCGACGGGCTTGCCGTGGGCCTCGATCGGCAGCAGCGGACCCAGGCCGTCAGGCAGCCGCTTGAAGGTGACGTTGATCGGCGCCAGGAAGATGTGCAGGTGCTTGGAGTGCAGCACGATCAACAGGAAGATCAGCGCCACCGCGATGTGTGCCAGCAGCGCGAACGTCTCGATCCACTCGTTGGCCGTGGCGCCCAGCGGGTGCATCAGCGCACCCATGGCGTGGGAGAAGAAAGCACCGTTGCCGTAAGGCAAAGCTCCGGTGTTCGCGGACGCACCGCGGAAGATGGCGAAGCTGACGATGACCATGAAGATCATGAACAGGATCAGCCAGGCGCCACCGGTGTGGGAGCCGTAGAACCGTGATGAACGGCCGTACTCCTTGGGTTCTGAGCGCAACCGGATGATCGAGAACGTGGCGATGCCGGCTACCACGCTGAGCGCGATGAAGTCCTGCAGGAAGCCCAGCGCATCCCACCGGCCAACGATCGGGATGTGGAAATTGTTCTGAAAAAGGGTGCCGTAGGCCTCGACATAAACCGTACCGAGGATGAAGAAGCCCCACATCGTGAAGAAGTGCGCCAGCCCGGGGATGGACCATTTCAACAGCCTGCGCTGGCCGAACACCTCGGAGATCTGCGTCCAGACCCGGGTGCCCACGTCGTCGGTGCGACCGCTGACCGGTTGACCGGAAAGCGTGAGTTTGGCCAGCCACAGCACCCGGCGCACGGCGAGCAAAGCGATGATCGCCGTCATCCCCAGGCCGACAACCAGTCTGATCAGCATCTGCGTGTGCACAGAGCAACTCCCCAAGACTCGTGTTACTGGTCAGTAACTAAATGTATGTTACTGGTCAGTAACTTACCTACTGCACCTGCTCAAGCCGTGTAAGCCTGCTCATAGTGACATCTTCGGCGGGGTTACCGCGACGAAGGATGCCCTAACTTAACTGCCGACAATCGCGAAGTGCGCCGCGTATGCAGGCGAAGGATTACGGCTCAGAAGTGCGGTATGGCCGGTAACGGGGGCAAATTGCTTCGCCACCAATGGTGGCGAGGATGTTGCGGCGTCCAGGTTGCGGTGTCCTGCGGCGGCGCGGGTTCGAGGGTCTCTGTCGAGGTGTCCGTCGTGGTCGGAGTGGTCGACGACGGAGCCGGCGACGGGCTGGTGGTGCGCGAGGACGTCGTGGTCGACGAGTGCGTTGGTGCCGGCGTTGGTGCAACGCCCCCGCCGCCTCTGGCCAGGATCGCCAGGCCGTAGATGATGATCGCGATCAGAATCACCACCGTCAGGCCCCACAGGGCTAGAACCCATCGTTTGAGATACCAGGGCGATGGGCTTTCGGTGGTGCTGAAGCGTTCGGTCTCGTCGATGTTCGCGTTGCCCCTTGAATAACCGTCGATGTCATACGGCGGTCGATTGCCGCCCACTGCTAGGG
>NZ_JBAPRN010000098.1:0-12169 GCF_049281135.1 Mycobacterium sp.
TCTTCCCAGTGTGCTGAACGATCGGTCCGGCGGCGACGTCGACTGGTCCGAGATCGCGGGCATCTACGTGGTGGGCGGCGCCGGAAGCTTCCCGCTCGTCGCGCGGGCGTTGCGCTCGGCGTTCGACGAGAAACGGGTCAAACGGTCATTGCACCCGTTCGCCGCGACGGCGATCGGCTTGGCCGCCTTCCTCGACAGGGAGGCCGGATTCGCGCTCTCCGAACGTCTTTCGCGCCACTTCGGGGTGTTTCGCGAGGCCTGCGCGGGCGAGGACGTCTGCTTCGACCCGATCGTGCCCAAAGGAGCCGTGTTGCCCACCGCCGGTCAGCCGCCCTTCGTCGTCACGCGGACCTACCGCGCGGCGCACAACATCGGACACTTCCGCTTCGTCGAGTGCAGCCGGCTGCGCGACGGCCGTCCCGACGGTGACGTGACGCCGTATGACCCGGTGTTCTTCCCGTTCGATCCCGACCTCAGCGACGACCAGGACCTGCCGCGCCGGCCGGTGAGCCGCCGCGACGACGGCCCGGACGTCGAGGAGCGCTATGTCGTCACCTCGGGTGGAGCCGTCGAGGTCACCCTGACGACGCGTCCAGACCGGGTCAGCCGCACGTTTCGGCTGGAGCGGCACGACCTCGCCAGCGCGTAGCGGCCGATCAGCTCGCGCCGTCTAAGT
The DNA here is from genome assembly GCF_049281135.1 of Mycobacterium sp. Lineage (GTDB taxonomy): Bacteria > Actinomycetota > Actinomycetes > Mycobacteriales > Mycobacteriaceae > Mycobacterium. Next base: position 677 of record NZ_JBAPRN010000098.1, read on the forward strand.
CGGGTGTCCAGGCCACTCCGTTGATGTGGCTGCCGCCGTCGACGAACAACGTGTTGCCGGTGAGATAGCGGCAGTCCTCGCCGGCCAGAAACAGCGCGACCGGGGCGATGTCGAGGTAGGGATCCCCGATTCGGCCCATCGGGTTCATCGCGTCGGCGAAGGCGGCAATGTCGGGGTTGTCGCCAAGGGCGCGCAGGAATGCCGCACTCTTGGCGGCCGGGCAGATCGCGTTGACGGTCACCCCGAACGGCGCCCACTCGCGGGCGGCGGTGCGGGTCAGGGCACGCAGCGCCTCTTTGGCGGCGTTGTACTCCAGGGTGCCCATGTGCGCGTTGACCCCGTTGAGGCTGCAGACGTTGATCACCCGCCCCCAGCCGCGGGTCCGCATGTGCGGCAGGGCGGCCCGCATCGCCCAGAACGGGCCGTAGTACGCGACGGCGATACCGTCGCTGAGCTGCTGATCGGTCTTGTTCTCCACCCGGCTCATCGATCCGCCGCCCCATGCGTTGTTCACCACGACGTCGATCGAGCCGTACTCCGAAACAGCTTGCGCAACAGCGCCTTCCACCTGGTCTCGAACCGAGACGTCGACCTCGACGAACAAGCCCCCGACGGCGGTCGCGACGGCGCGGCCACTACCGGAATCGCGTTCGGCTACGACAACTTTTGCGCCCTCTTCGGCGAACCGGCGCGCGATGCCTTCGCCGATACCTGCTCCGGCACCGGTGATCAGCGCGACCTTGCCCACTAATTGCCCCGTCATGCCGGCCGGCCCGTCGCACCGGCGGCCAGCAGGCCGCGGGCCTCGGTAGAGCCGTCCAGTGCCCGACTGGTGCGTTTGGCGATCCGCCAGCCAGCGGCCGTCCGCCGCAGCGTGACGTGGTTGGCGCCGGCCCGCCACACCCGATAGCCACCGCCGTCGTCGTTACGCCGGATGACGACCGACTCGCACACCGCAATCGCGTCGTCGCCGTCGATGTCGACGCATACCGGGCCGAGGAAATGGGCAGCGCCGCGGCCGATCAGACCCTGATGCGCGGGTGATCGCACCATCTCGGCGACGTCGGCCCGGCTGCGCATGTGCCAGCCCTCGATGTCGTACTCGCCGTCGTCGGTCCACAACCCGGACACCGCATCGGCATCGCCGGCATCCACCAGCGGTCCATACGACGCCATCAGGCGGCCAATGGCCAGCTCATCCTCCACCCGGCGCAAACGCTGTTCCAGAGCCGCGAGCCGTTCCTCCACCGTCATCGGAATTCCTCTCCGCGTTCAACAGCCTCTGCATGGCGCGATGCGCGCCGAGAACCGCCGCGGCCCGATCAGGATCGTTGCGCATGGCGACGATCTGCTCGTTGCCGCTGACGATGTGTACGGGACCGCGGCCCAGCCATTCCAACCCCTCGCGGGCCACATCGGCGGGCTCGGCGACGACGACGCCGGGTGCGTCGAAATTCAGGCCGACCCGCTCCATCGCGGGTGTGCGCGTCACGCCCAGCACGAGGTCCAGCACGTCGACGCCGTGCTCCCGGAGCTCCAACCACAGTCCCTCGCCGAAAATCCTGGTAAACGCCTTCACGCCGCCGTAAACGGTGTGCCGAGCCGATCCGAGGTAGCCGGCCAGCGAGCCGAGCAGCACGATGCCGCCGCGGCGCCGGTCGCGCATCAGCTGCCCGTAGTGGTGCACGAGGGCCAGCGGTGTCGACACATTGAGATTGATGACTCGCTGGAACTCCGCGAGATCGCCGTCAAGAAATTCGCGACTGTGCGTGTTCGCACCCGCGACCAGGATCAACAGCCCCACTTCGAGCCCGCTCGTCGCCGTCGCGATCCCGGTGCAGGCGTCGGATGCGCTCAGATCGGCCCGGACGGTGCGCACCTCAACGCCGTTCCCGCGGCACTGCTCGGCCGTCTCCTCCAATGCGGCCCCTGAACGGGCAACCAGCACCAGATTGAGGGCCGCCTGCGCAAGCAACCGGGCGAATTCAGCGCCGACCCCCTCCGAGCCGCCCGCGATCAGCGCCCACGGCCCGTATTTCGCGGTGTCGATCACCGGGTCGACGCGCGTAGGCCCGCTTACGTGGTGGTGTGGACGATCAGCACGTCGACCTTGGCCCGGCGCGAGACGTTGGCAGGCACCGATCCCAGCAACCGGCCGGCGATCGTGCTCAGGCCGACGTTACCGACGACGAGCAGGTCGGCGCCGACCTCTTCGGCGAGTCCGACCAGCGCGTCGACCGGGGCGCCGACGATCGACCGTTCTTCGACGTTCGTGGCTCCAGCCTTTTCGGCCCGCTCCTTGGCCTCGCGCAAAATTGCATAGATCGGGGCGCTCCCCGACACTTTGTAACTCTCATCTTTCAGGGCGTCGGCGGCCCGCACATCCTCGTTCTGCGGCAAATACGCCGTCGCCACGATCAGCGTCGCGTTAGCCCCGGCAATGCTGCCCGCCTTCTCCACCGCGCGCAGCGACGAATCCGAGCCGTCGGTTCCTACCACCACGGTCCGATAGGCGCTCATTTACCCTCCCAGGTGTCGGTTGCTACGCCAATCCAAGACAGTAATGCCTTGCCGTCGCCCGATGGTCGACTTTGAGACACGCCGACCTGGTTGGCATTTCCCGGGCTACCGCTGCGGCGCGCACACTCTGAGGCTCCAAATGTGTCGGCTGCGCGTCCAATTAGCCAACGCGATCAATGAAACTCGTTGGTGTGCTTATATTTTCGTCGATATTGCTACCGCACGACCGAGTCGCCCGATTCGGCCACACTGGCAAAAGTGGTATGTGATCAGGCAGGACGGGTAAGCATGTTCACCACGGTGGCCCTAAAGTGACATCCATCATGGTTGCTATAACAGTCGTCGAACCCAGGACGGTGGTCACCCCGAGCCCCTCGGGGCCGCACCGCCCCAGCAGGTTTATTGACCCGCTCGCCATCGCGGCGCTGGCCGCCGGCATTGGCGCCGCCGGGGCGAACTGGCCGTCGCTGTGGTTCGACGAGAGTGCCACGATTTCTGCCGCCGGCCGCTCAATACCCGACCTGTGGCGGATGCTCGGCCACATCGACGCCGTTCACGGTTTGTTCTACCTCGTCATGCACGGCTGGTTCAGCCTGTTCCCGGTGACCGAGTTCTGGTCGCGGGTTCCCAGCTGCCTGGCCGTCGGGATCGCCGCAGCGGGTGTGGTGGTCTTCGCGAGACAGTTCCTGCCGAGGACCACCGCGGTGTGCGCGGGCGTCGTGTTTGCCATCCTGCCGCGCGTGACGTGGGCCGCCGTCGAAGCGCGCTCGTATGCGTTGACGGCGGCCGCGGCGGTCTGGCTGACCGTCTTGTTGGTTACCGCCGTACGCCGACACCGGCGAGGGCTGTGGGCGTCCTACACGCTCGCGCTGACGCTCGCGATATTGCTCAACCTCTATCTGGTGTTGCTCGTACCGGTCTACGCCGTCGTGACGCCGGTGCTGCGCCGCAATAAGTCGGTGGTGCGTTGGTTTGCGATCACGTCAGCGCTGGCGGTGGCCGCATCCACACCATTGATGTTGTTCGCGCATGGCCAGAGCTTCCAGGTGGCCTGGATTTATCCGTTGAGTTGGCACAGCGTGCTCGACGTTGTGCTGCACCAATATTTCGACAACAGCGTTCCGTTCGCGATCCTGGCCGGGCTCATTTTCATTGCTGCGCTGACGATTCGGATGAGGGGTCGGTGGCTATCGCTCGGCGATACCCGCCGGGTGCTGATCATCTGCGCCGCCTGGATGGTGGTTCCCACCGCCATCAGCCTGATCTACTCGGCGGTCAGCGATCCGTTCTACTACCCTCGGTACCTGTTCTTCACCACCCCGGCGATGGCGGTCGTGCTGGCCGTCTGCATTGTCGGGATCGCGCGCAGGCCACGATGGATCGCCGCGATGCTGATCGTGCTCACCGTGGCGGCATTCCCGAATTATCTTCTCTCGCAACGACAGCGGTACGCCAAAGAGAGCTGGGATTACAGCGACGTCGCTGACCTCATCAGCGCGCAGGCGGCCCCCGGGGACTGCCTGCTGGTCGACAACACGGTCGGCTGGCTGCCCGGGCCGGTTCGCGCTGTGCTCGCCGCTCGTCCCGACGCCTACCGGCCACTGGTCGACGTCGGTCGGGGCGTTCCCGCGGCCAAGCGTGAGACGCTCTGGGACGGTCACGTAGCCGTCTGGCTGGTGGTAGGCCGGCTGTACCAATGCACCACACTGTGGACGATTTCCACCCGCGACACCAAGCTGCCGAACCATCAAACCGGGACGTCGCTGCCGCCCGGGCGGATGCTGGTGAACGCGCCCGCCTACACGACCGCGAAAAATGTCGGGTTCCACATCGTCGAGCGCTGGCAGTTCCACCGAGCGCAGGTCATCAAGTCGACCCGCTGACCGCACCTGCGATGGTCGCACCAGCACAGCCGGCCAAGTAGCTTGGCGGGCGTGGAGACCTGGTTTGCCGACCCGCTGTTCGGTGGCGCCGTGCAGAGCGGCCGGCACCTCATCGAGCTCTTCGCCGCCTTTGGACTGACCGCAATCATCGGCCTTGAACGCACCATTCAGGGCAAGGTCGCGGGACTGCGGACCTAAACCATCGTCGGCACGTCGTCGGCGCTGATCCTGTTGGTCAGCAGGTACGGTTTCGGCGACGTATTGCCCGGTCACAATGTCGAACTCGACCCCTCTCGGGTTGCGGCCCACGTTGTCTCAGGCATCGGCTTTCTGGGCGCCGGAATCATCATCACTCGGCGCGGCGCCGTACATGGGCTCACCACCGCTGCAGCGGTGTGGGAATCGGCGGCGATCGGCCTGGCCGCGGGCGCCGGCTTGCTTCTGCTGGCCATCGCCGTGGTAGCCCTGCACTTTGTCAGCGCGCTGGCGTTCAACGTCGTGGAGCGGCAGCTCACCGCACGGTTGCGTGGCACGGTCCGGCTGCAGATCGTCTACGACAACGGCCAAGGGGTGCTGCGGGAGATCTTGCGGGTCTGCGGTCAAAGGAACTGGCAGCTCACCGAACTCGAAGCGGACGACGGCAACATCGATCGAGATCAGGTTGCCGTGACGATGACGCTGTCAGGGAACAAGATCAGCAACGCCACACAAGTGCTCGGCGACGTCGACGGCGTCTCCGCCGTGCTGCATGCGGAGGATGAGCCCGACTAAGGGCGGGCCGAACCACCTGCCTGCGAACGCACGTTGGTCAGCGCAGATCCCGAGTGGCCCGGTATGCGACCCACGCGCCCAGTAAGCCCACTACGGCGAAGACCGCGAAGAGCGCCCGCGCGGCGATGACCATGCTGCCGTGGGCAGTGTTGACCACGACGCCGGCCAGGCCCGCGCCGAATGCGCCGGCGATGACCTCAATGGTGTTGATGGCTGCGGCCGCCGCGGGACCTTCGGCTTCGTCGTCGATGCAGTGCATCGACCAAGCCGACAGGTGTGGCCACGCCGCGCCGATACCGATTCCGGTGATCGTCAGCGCCAGCGCCCACGTGATGACCAGGCCTGCGGATGCATTGTCGAATTGGGTGGCCGCGGCCAGAACCAGACCCAACGCTATGACAAGCGGACCGAACACGACCACCCGATTGATGACTTTCCTGCTGCTCAGCGACGCGCTGAGGACCTCACTGACCGCCCACCCGATCGCCAACGCGGCGCCGAGAAACCCAGCCGCGACCGGGACCAGGTGCGCGAGGCGTTGCCCGAACAGAGGCACGTACATGTCGACCATCGCCGAAGCCATCAGCACCGCCAGGGCCAGATAGATCCATTTCAACGGTCCACTTCCAAAAACGCTGGGCGGTAACACTTTTACGGCCATGCGTCGATCGACGACGATGAATGCGCCGATCAGGACCAGGCTGATCGCGAGCAACACGGCGGTCGGTCCGACGTTCGTCGGGACTTGGGCGACGCTGATCGTCAACGCCGCCGTACCCAACAGCACGATCGACCACACCGGCACTTTCAATGTGGGCGCAGCCTCGCCCGAATCGACGCGGGCCGGTAGCACCCGCGGCACCAGCACGCCCATCGGTACCGCGAGAATCGCCATGACGCCAAACGCCCAACGCCATAGGCCGAATTGCGCGAAGAGGCCGCCGGCCGTCGGGCCGATCACGGTCGCGACACCCCACATCGCCGACGCCAGTGCCGAGGCCCTGGTCCACAGCGAGCGCGGCAGAGCGGTATTGATCAGCGCGTAGCCCAAACCGGCCAACAATCCCCCGGCGGTGCCCTGCAGGGTGCGACCCACCAGCAGCACCTCCATGCCGGGAGCCAGCGCGCACACCACGCTGCCGATCCAGAACACGATCAGTCCCAACAGAAATGACACCCGTGGCCCGATCCGCAGCAACATCGCGTTGACGGTCGTCGCCGCGACAACCGACCCCACCAGGTACAGGGTGGTCACCCAGGCATACAGCCGTTCGCCGCCGATGTCGGCGATCGCGCTCGGCAGCAAACTGACCGTCACGAACTCGTTGGTCGCATACAGCGCCACGCCACCGGCGAGAAGTATTGAGGTCCCTAGGAATCGGGGACCCAGCAGCGTGCGCCAGCCGTCGGCAGCTGCCTGATCGTGGGGTGAGCTCACTTCAGACCGGCGGCGTCCATCCCGCGCAACTCTTTCTTGAGGTCGGCGATTTCATCGCGGAACCGGGCGGCCAACTCGAACTGCAGGTCGCGGGCCGCGGTCATCATCTGCTCGGTGAGGTCTTTGATCAGATCGGCCAGTTCGGCCCGCGGCATGCTCGCGGTGTCGCGGCCCTCGAACACTCCAGCGCTGACCGCGCGGCCGGGCGCACCCTGAGCACGTCGCCCGCGTGACGCATTACGTCCCGATCCGCCGATCTCCACGGCCTCGGTGTCGTCGGCTTCGCGGTAGACCTGATCGAGGATGTCGGCGATCTTTTTGCGCAGCGGCTGCGGGTCGATGCCGTTGGCTTCGTTGTAGGCGACCTGTTTGGCCCGCCGACGGTCGGTCTCGTCGATCGCCTCTCTCATCGAGTCGGTGATCTTGTCGGCGTACATGTGCACTTCGCCGGACACGTTGCGGGCCGCGCGGCCGATGGTCTGGATCAGGCTGCGCGACGAGCGCAGGAAGCCTTCCTTGTCCGCGTCCAGGATCGCGACCAGCGACACCTCCGGCAGGTCGAGACCCTCCCGCAGCAGGTTGATGCCGATCAGCACGTCGTAGTCACCCAGCCGCAGCTGGCGCAACAGCTCGACCCGTCGCAGCGTGTCGACCTCGGAGTGCAGATAGCGGACCCGGATCCCCAGCTCCAGCAGATAGTCGGTGAGATCCTCGGCCATCTTCTTGGTCAACGTCGTCACCAGGATCCGCTGGTCGGCTTCGGCGCGCTTCCGGATCTCGCCGATCAGGTCGTCGATCTGGCCCTTGGTCGGTTTCACCACGACCTTCGGGTCGACCAGCCCGGTCGGGCGGATCACCTGCTCGACGAACTCCCCCGCGGCCTGGCTCAGCTCGTAAGGACCGGGCGTCGCCGACAGGTACACCGTCTGTCCGATCCGGTCCGCGAACTCCTCCCAGGTCAGCGGCCGGTTGTCGCACGCCGAGGGAAGCCGGAACCCGTATTCGACCAGGTTGCGCTTGCGCGACATATCGCCCTCGTACATGCCGCCGATCTGCGGCACCGTGACATGCGACTCGTCGATGACCATCAGGAAGTCTTCGGGGAAATAGTCCAGCAGCGTCGCGGGTGGCGAGCCCGGCCCGCGAGCATCGATGTGCCGCGAATAGTTCTCGATGCCGGAGCAGAATCCGACCTGACGCATCATCTCGACGTCATAGTTGGTCCGCATCCGCAGCCGTTGGGCCTCCAGCAGCTTGCCCTGCCCCTCCAGCTCGCCGAGGCGCTCCTCGAGTTCCTGCTCGATGGTGGAGATGGCGTGGGCCATTCGCTCCGGTCCGGCGACGTAGTGAGTCGCCGGGAACACGCGAAGCGAGTCGACCTTGCGGATCACCTCGCCGGTGAGTGGGTGCATGTAGTAGAGCGCCTCGATTTCGTCGCCGAAATACTCGATGCGCAGGGCCAATTCCTCATACGACGGAATGATCTCGACGGTGTCGCCGCGGACCCGGAACGTGCCGCGAGTGAAGGACATGTCGTTGCGGGTGTACTGCACGTCGACCAGCAGCCGCAGCAGTGCGTCACGCGGGACCTCGGTGCCCACCTGAAGTTCGACGGAGCGGTCCAGGTAGGACTGCGGTGTGCCCAGACCGTAGATGCAGGACACCGACGCCACCACCACCACGTCGCGGCGCGACAGCAGCGACGAAGTGGCGGAGTGCCGCAGCCGCTCCACGTCGTCGTTGATCGAGCTGTCCTTTTCGATGTACGTGTCGGTCTGCGCGATATACGCCTCGGGCTGATAGTAGTCGTAGTAGGAGACGAAGTACTCAACAGCGTTGTGCGGCAACATCTCTCGCAACTCGTTGGCCAGCTGCGCGGCTAGTGTCTTGTTGGGTGCCATCACCAGAGTCGGCCGCTGCAGTCGCTCGATGAGCCACGCGGTGGTGGCTGACTTTCCGGTACCGGTCGCACCCAGCAGCACGACGTCGCGCTCGCCCGCCTGGATCCGGCGCTCCAACTCGTCGATGGCGGCCGGCTGGTCACCGGCCGGCGCGTAGGGGCTGACCACATCGAAGCGGCCACCTGCGCGCACCATCGCCTCGACCGGGCGATATTCGGAGTGCGCAACCACGGGGTGCTCGGTAGCAAACGCCATGTTCACCAGGGTAGAGCTCTGTACCGACAGAAGGTCAGCTGTGCTGGCTGCTCCACACCCGGGTGCCGGGGTCGCATTCGATGAGGTGCCCGTCGTCGGACTTCGACATCGTGAAAACCGGCGTGTCATCGCATGAGGTGCCAACTGGGTGCACGCCGGTGGTCGGCGGAGCCTTGTCCCAGGTATTGCCCTCGCAGACGACCTGCTGATTGGCCGTCGAGTCGAAGGCGACCTTGTCGATGTCGGTGCATGGCCCACCCAGCACCGCGGGCGTTGCGGTTCCGATCGGGGTGGCGGTGGTGTTCGCCGCCTGCGCGGGATCGGCCACCGTCACGCCCGGAGGAACATCGCCGGTCCGGGATGCCACGACCGGGATTCGCAGCGTGGCCCCTTGCGATCCGCACTCGTTGCTCTGCACGGTTTGGGTTTGCGCGCCGCGCAAGGTGCCATCGGGTTCCGGCGTCAACGTCCACACCACGGTCTCCGACTGGGTGGACATCGGCCCGCCGCGGGCGGTGCGGCACTGGACCTGCACCTGGCGCGGCTCGGCTTGCCAATGGCCGTCGAGGAAATGCAGAACGCCGGTATTGCCGGTGCCGCCGGTTTTGGCCATTTGATGACTCGAGTCGTCCAGTTTGGTGCCCGTGGCGGCGCACCCGGTCGCGGTACACGCGGAGGAAAAGGCCCACCAGCTGGTGGCTCCGCCGTTGGTACGGATGACGCCGTTGGACGTCTGTTTCGCGCGGTCGTAGTCCAGCCGGTAACTGCCGTTCAGCGGCGGCGCCGCCAGGGCCGACCCCGAGGTCGACGTCCTGCTCACCCGAGGCGGCGACGCGGGGTTTGCTTGCGGCTGGTCGTCCCAGGAGAAGAACGAGATCGCCCACGTCACGGTCAGCGCGACGACGGTCGTGACGATCATCGCCAGGGCGATGGCGGCTTTCAGGGAAGGCCGTCGTAAGGCTTTCCAGAAGCCGGTGCGGCGAATTTTCGGCCTGGAGTGGCGATCGCCGGCTGGGCGGCAGGAGACGTGCTCGCTGAACGCCGCGGCGAACTGGCGGCACCGGTCGAACCGGTCCGACGGGTCCTTCGCGAGCGCTTTGAAGAACACATCGTCGAGGTCGGCCAGATCGGGGCGGTAGTCGCTGAGTCGGGGTGGCGCCGCATGCAGGTGCTGGCCGATCACCGCGACGGGATTGGAGTTTTGGTACGGCGGCGCACCGGTGAGTAGGTGGAAAGCCGAGGCGGCCAGCGCGTATTGGTCGGCGCGGCCATCGATGTTCGACCCGACGAGTTGTTCGGGGGCGGCGTAGGCGACGGTGCCCACCGCGACGTTCGTCTCGGTGATGCCACTGATGTCGGCGAGTTGACGGGCAACGCCGAAGTCCGCCAACAGGATTCGGCGATCATCCTCGTCGGGGTGGGTCAGCAGGATGTTGGCGGGCTTGACGTCACGGTGCAGTAGCCCGCGGGCATGGGCGTAATCGAGCGCGCTGGCGACCGCAGTGACGATCGCGCAGACGTCACCGTCGGCCATGCCGCCACGGAAGCGGTCCCGCATCAGTCGGGCGGCGTCGGTGCCCTCGACGTAGTCCATCGCGATCCACAGGTGACCGTCGAACTCGCCACGGTCGTGCACCGCGACGATGTGCGGATGCCACAGGGTGGCGGCCAAATCGGCTTCGCGATTGAATCGTTCGCGGAATTCCTGGTCGTCCGTAGTTCCTTCGCTCAAAACCTTCAGCGCGTCACGGCGCGGCAAGCGGGGATGCTTGGCGAGGTAGACGTCAGCCATCCCGCCGGACCCCAGTGGCCGCAGGATGGTGTAGCCGGCGAAAGACGTCGGCGTGGCGATCGCGCTGCCCTGCCCATCGTCTGGGCCGGATCGGCCGACCTTCACCGAATCCCGCTCGGGACGCGATTTGATCAGCGGGACGCGAGTCAGCAGGCGGGTGATCCCCAGGCCGGGAAGCGATGCGTAGCCGCGCTCGAACAGGCTGCGGGCGCGCGGCGGCTCAGCGGGCGCCGACGGCCCTGATTGGGCGTCCCAGCGCTCCGTAGCTCTGGTCGCCTCGTCCCTAGACACACTTACCCCCTCGCTTCTCTCGCTGTGCGTGCGATCCAGCACGCTCCCGGTCACCCCCACCGGACTACACTTTTAAATTAGTTGCGGTGAGGACCTTTTCGAAATCTCATCGCGCGCGGGCGAGTTCGCAACGGCCTGCCTAACCTTCGCAATCATGCCGCCAGATGCGGTGCGCCCCTCTTGTGGCGCTTATGAAACAGCTGTGAATCGGAACGTCGCAGCAGCTCGCGGCAACATATAGCTGAATCACAGTGCGTCCCGTGGAAGCCGCGCCGTCGCGGAGTCGATACTGGAGTGGTGAGTCGACCAGCCCCACCCGTCCTGACCATCTGGCACAACGGCTCAGAAAGCACCTTCGCGCCGGGTCACGACGTCGTCGTCGGCCGTGATTTGCGCGCCGATGTCCGGATCGCGGATCCGCGGATTTCGCGCGCGCATCTGATCCTGCGTTTCGAGCAGGGCAAGTGGGTGGCCATCGACAACGGCTCGGTGAATGGGACATTCGTCAACGGCTACCGCACGCCGGTGGTCGACATCCATGACGGGCAGAGCATCAACGTCGGTAATCCCGGTGGACCGCGACTCACGTTCGAGGTCGGACCACGCCGCGGCAAAGGCGGCCGGCAGGCGGGAAGCGCATCC
>NZ_JBAPRN010000099.1:0-4586 GCF_049281135.1 Mycobacterium sp.
GGACATGTGCGGGCGCACCCATCCCCGCCGCAGTCGTCAAGCAGGCCAGCGCAGCGCTCCCCAACATCAAGGTCCTCAGCCTCTACGGGCGCAGCGAAAATCTAGTCACCACAACATGCTCCGTCACCGACGACGCTTCGCGCGCCCTGACCTCGGACGGCAAGGCGATGCCGGGTGCGGAGGTCAAGATCGTCGATGAAAAAGGCCACGAGGTGCCCCGCGGTACCGAGGGCGACATCGCTTACCGCGGCCCCGCCCATATGATCGAATACCTTGCAAATCATCAAGAAACCGCAGCGCTATTCACCGCTGACGGCTTTTCCAAGTCGGGCGACCTGGGAACCATGACCGACGACGGATTCGTCCGGGTCACCGGCCGAACCAAAGACATCGTCATTCGCGGCGGGATGAACATCAGCGTTCGCGAGATCGAGGAGCACCTGGCGCATCACCCTGCGTTGCAAGCGTTCTCGGTGGTGGGCATGCCAGACGAGAAGCTCGGCGAGAGGGTGTGCTGCTACGTGGTCGCCAAGCCGGGAAACGAACCGCCGACGGTCGACGCCCTCCGCGAATTCTTGCTCGGCGAGGGCATGCCCGTCCAAAAGACACCCGAGCGCGTCATCACCCTCGACTCGCTGCCGATGACCGCGACCGGCAAGGTGCTCAAACACGAGTTGCGCAAAGACATTGAACAACGCCTCAAAGCGGATCACGCACATAGCCAAGAAGTGGCTGGCACACCCTGATGGAAGTAAAGGACAGTCCCGAGGAAGCTGAATTCCGCGTCCAGGCTCGCGACTGGTTAGAAGACACCATGCTGCAGCTGGGCGGGGTGGAACCAGCTCGCCTTGAGGACAAGCTGGATTATTGGCGCACCTGGCAGGGCTTCCTCTTCCATGCCGGATATGCAGGGCTGTCGTGGCCCAAGGAATATGGTGGCGGCGGCGCCGACGCGAAACTGCGGGCGATCTTCAACGAAGAACTCGATCGAGCCGGCGCTCCTGAGCGGCTCAACATCGTCGGCGAGGATTTCGCCGGGCCCACCATAATCGAGTTCGGCACGGCAGAGCAGCAACAACGCTATCTCCAGCCGATCCTGACCGGTGACGACATTTGGTGCCAGTTGTTCTCCGAGCCGGAGGCCGGCTCGGACCTGGCCTCGTTGCGCACGACCGCCACCAAGGTGGACGGCGGGTGGCGAATTCAGGGTCAAAAAATCTGGACAAGCCGCGCCCAGCTGGCAGCGCACGCGATCCTGCTTGCCCGCACCGGAGGCGGACCCCGCCACCGCGGGATCACGTACTTTCTACTGGCGATGGACAGTCCGGGAGTCGAGGTCCGTCCGCTCGCACACATGCTGGGAGAGGCCGAGTTCAACGAAGTTTTTCTCGACGACGTATTCATTCCTGATGATTGCGTCCTGGGCGAGGTGGACGGCGGATGGCGGGTCGCGATGGGCACCCTGGCATTCGAGCGAGTGGCCATCGCCACCGGCCGGGTGAACACCACCGGCGCTGTCAACGATTTGATCCGCCAGATCTCCGGTCGTACCACCGATGACGGCACACCTCTGGGAACCGATCCGCTGGTGCGGCAACGCATCGCGGATCTGTACGGCCGGGCGCTCGTGCACTACCTCATCGGACAGCGGGTAATCACCGGCGCCGCCGGGGACGGTCCACCCGGCCCGGTGACCTCGATCGGGAAACTGTTCTTTTGCCCGCTGGTCGAGGACATCGCCGATTTCGGGCTAGAGCTCGACGAGATGGGTGGGCAGTTCTCGCTCGCTCCGAAGGGTGCCGTCGATTCTTTGTCGGCCGACGGCCAACGGTGGCTACGACTTGCCTATCAGGCTCGAGGTACTGCCATCGCGGGCGGCTCGACCTTTATCCAACGCAACATCGTCGCCGAGCGCATCCTCGGCATGCCCAAGAGCTGAAGTCGCGAGGAGGCTTGTGACGATGGACAAAGTCGTGGCAACGACGGCGGAAGCCGTCGCCGACGTGACGGACGGGTCCTCTCTTGCGGTCGGCGGGTTCGGGCTGTGCGGCATCCCCCAGGCGCTGATCGCGGCGGTGCTGGAGCTCGGGGTCCGCGATCTGGAAACGGTATCGAACAACCTGGGAGTGGACGGCATTGGTTTGGGAGTCTTGTTGCAGCACAAGCGGATCCGGCGAACGATTAACTCCTACGTCGGCGAGAACAAAGAATTCGCCCGCCAATACATGGCCGGTGAGCTTGAGCTGGAACTGACACCGCAGGGCACGCTGGCCGAGCGGCTGCGTGCCGGCGGCGCCGGAATACCTGCGTTCTACACCCCGACAGGGGTAGGGACGCAGGTCGCCGATGGCGGTCTGGCGTGGCGCTACCATGCGGACGGTAGCGTGGCGGTGGCCTCGCCACCGAAAGAAACCCGCGAATTCGACGGCGTCGCTTATGTATTGGAGCGAGCCATCCGCACTGACTTCGCACTGGTGCATGCGTTCAAAGGCGACCGGCACGGCAACCTCGTCTATCACGCGGCGGCGGCCAATTTCAATCCGGACTGCGCCGTGGCGGGCCGGATCACCATCGCCCAGGTTGAGCACTTGGTCGAACCAGGTGAAATCGACCCCGCCCACGTGCACACCCCGGGGATCTACGTGCACCGGGTGGTTCATATCCCCAACCCGGTGAAGCAGATCGAGAAGGAGACCGTGCGGCCATGAGCTGGAGCCGAGACGAGTTGGCGGCGCGGGTAGCCGCCGAACTGCACGACGGGCAGTACGTGAACCTCGGAATCGGGTTGCCTACCTTGATCCCGAGCCACATCCCCGCCGACATCACCGTCGTCTTGCATTCGGAAAACGGGATTCTCGGTGTCGGGCCGTACCCTCAGCGCGAGGACCTCGACGCCGACCTGATCAACGCCGGTAAGGAGACGGTCACCACGTTGCCGGGTGCGGCTTTCTTCTGCTCGTCGTCCTCGTTCGGGATCATCCGCGGCCGACACCTGGACATCGCGGTGCTCGGCGCCATGCAGGTCTCGGCCGGGGGCGATCTGGCCAACTGGACCATCCCCGGCAAGATGATCAAGGGCATGGGCGGGGCGATGGACCTGGTGCACGGCGTGGAAGAAGTTTTCGTGATGATGGAACACACCGCCAAGGACGGTAGCGCGAAGATCGTCGAGCAGTGCACACTACCGCTGACCGGCAAGCGTTGCGTGAGCCGAATCTTCACCGACCTTGCCGTCATCGACGTCGCCGACGATGGCCTACATCTGATCGAAACCGCGCCCGGTGTCAGCGTCGACGAAGTTGTCGCGAAAACCGAACCGCGCCTTGTTGTTTCTGTGCTGACCTGACCTCAGTCGTCGACCGCGATCGCCTCACGTTTGTCAACAGCGAGTGCGGCCTTCGCGTAGCTGTGCACATGCCGACGCATGCGCCGACCGGCCGTATCGGCGTCGCGGCTACGGATTGCGGTGGTGATCGACCGATGCGCCCGCGCCGTGACTATTCGCACGTTTTCGTCGACGAAGGCCGCATTCTCGGTCCCGGCGTAGATAGCGTGGGACAACGCGGTCATGAAGCCAATCAATAGTTCGTTATGACTGGCCATCGCCACCCCCACATGCCAGTCAAGGTTGGCCTGCAGAAACGTCGACAGGTCGGCGTCGGGATCGGCGATCTCCTCGTTGGCACGATCCAGCAATTCCAGATCGTCGTCGGTCCGTTTGCGGGCTGCCGACTCAGCGCAGAACGGCTCCAGCGCCTCACGGGTTTCCATCAGGTCCGCGAGCTTGATCCTCTGGCCGCGGATCAGCATGCTCACCGAGCTTGCCATCCCGTTGGTCGTCGGCCGCTGGACGAATGCCCCACCGGCCCGGCCCGCCCTGACCCGAACCAAGTTCTGCACCTCCAGGATGCGTAATGCCTCCCGGACCGTAGCCCGGCTCATCTGTGTCTGTTTGACCAGCTCACGCTCCGCCGGAAGCGCCGTACCCTCAACCAGCTCGCCGGACAGGATCCGCTCGCGAAGTTCACGTGCTAAGACGTCGGACGCTTTGGGAACATCCACCGGCTTGAGCAACACGCTTGAGCGTGCTGGGACCGAACTCGTCGCGCCTGGTTCCATCGTCCCGCCGCCCTTCGAAGCTTCGGTATAAAGGTAAGACCGATTATATGGTCATTCTATTACTCGAAGCCCCCGAGTGCGGTCAGCCGTGACATACTCGCGATGTACCACACGTCACAAGGCCAAATCTGCCCGCGCTAGTTGGCTACACGGTGCGGAATAGGGCTAGAAGACCATCCGCGCAATAAGCTCAGCCACAGCCGCTGGCTTGTGAGAACCGTCAAGCTCGACCGTGTGCCGCACTATCAGGTCAACGGTTGCGTCATCCACCTTGACAGCGTCGACAAGCTCAGATCTTACGCGGATGCGGCTGCGGGCCGGAACAGGCGCAAGGAATCGCACCCTGTTAAGCCCATAGTTGATGCCCATCTTCGCGTTTTCGACGTGGTAGTTGGCCTTACTGAGGGCCGGAATCAGAGATAGCGTCAGGAATCCGTGGGCAATTGTTCCACCGTAAGGACTTTCGG
>NZ_JBAPRN010000100.1:0-5138 GCF_049281135.1 Mycobacterium sp.
GGTGGTTCGAGTCCACCCGGGGGAGCAAGCTAACCGTTTGATCGCAGCCCGCGTTGCTCAGTGACCACCAGGGCCACCGAGCAGCCCGCCCAGCCCACCTTGCTTCTGGCTCGACTTAGTCAGGTAGTCCGGGCAGTACGCGCTGGATGCGAGCGCCGCGAACTTCATCGCACCGGCGGTGTTCAATCCCGGATTGAGTGCCGACAATTTGGTGACTACGTCCTGTTCGGATGTCCCTGAGTTCATCATGTCGCAGGAGAGCCGGCCGGCCGCGACGGCATCGGACTCTTTGCGAAAGGTCATGCCCGCGTTCTTGAGCGAGGCGATGAAATTCGCATCGGCAGCAGGGTCGGGGGCGGGGGGATCGGGCGGGTCTGCCAGCGCCGGCACGGCCAGGCCGACCGCCACAGCCGCGCTGGCCAGCACGAGAAGTAATCGCATCGGCTCATTGTCGGCCAGATCGGCCTGGTTGTCCTGTTAAGAATTCTGGCCGCGGGCCTCCAGTCGGGGTTGGATGGGGTGTGTGACAACACTGGAGTCGCGATCCGGGGCTGTGGCGGAAAGCTCGATCACCTGGGCCGATGGCGCATTGCTGGCCATTGACCAGCGCCTGTTGCCGCGCGAGTTGCGCTGGCTGCGGATCGCCACCGTTGACGAGCTCATCGACGCGATCAAGACCCTGGCCATCCGGGGTGCTCCTGCACTCGGGGTGGCCGGCGCCTTCGGTGTGGCGCTGGCGGCATATACGCACGTCGGTGATACCGACACGACGACGTCGGAAGCCGCCCGGATCGCATCGGCCCGGCCCACCGCGGTGAATCTGGCCTGGGGTGTGCGGCGAGCGCTGGCCACGTTGCCCGCGGGCCCGGATGCCGTGCTCGCAGAGGCCCAGCAGATGCTGGCCGAGGATGCGCGGGTCAATCGGATGCTTGCCACCCATGCCGCCGATCTGGTGCTGCGGCTGTGTCCCGATCGTCCGCTGCGTGTGCTCACGCACTGCAACACCGGCCGGCTGGCTACCACCGCAGTCGGTACTGCGCTCGGGGCGCTGCGGGTGTTGCATGCGCGCGGCAAGGTAGCCGAGGTGTTGGTCGACGAGACGCGCCCGCTGCTGCAGGGGGCCCGGCTGACCGCGTGGGAGTTGGCCGAGGCGGACATTGCGCACCGGCTGACGATCGACTCCGCCGCGGCGTGGGCGATGGCCACCGGGCAGGTCGATTGCGTGATGGTCGGCGCGGACCGCATCGCCGCCGACGGCTCGGTCGCGAACAAGATCGGCACCTATGCGCTGGCGGTGGCGGCGCACCGGCACGGTATCCCGTTCATCGTTGTCGCGCCCGAATCGACTCGCGACATCGCGACGGCGACGGGAGGCGAGATCGTCGTCGAACAGCGAGCCGCAGCGGAAATCACTCATGTCGCCGGCGTTGCCACCGCCCCTGACGGCACCGCCGTCTTCAATCCCGCTTTCGATGTCACACCGCCTGACCTGATCACCGCGGTGGTGACCGAAAACGGTCCGATCGGCGAGGCGAACACCGCTGTGGAGCAGCAGATCGCCGACATCGCCCGCAGCTTGTACGCGCGTGGCTGGATGCCCGGCACGGCAGGCAATATTTCGGTGCGCACCGGGCAGACGGCGGCGATCACCGGCAGCGGGCTGTCCAAGGGCGAGCTCACCGCCGCCGACATGGTGACGGTGGCCGTCGCCGACTCACAACCGATGTCGGGTAGCCGCCGTCCGTCCGCAGAGACCGCGATTCACACCGCGATCTACCGGGCCACCGACGCCGACGCCGTCGTTCACGTTCATGCGCCGCACGCGACCGCCCAAACAGTGGGTGCTTCAACGACTTTGACGTTCACGGGCTACGAGCTGATCAAAGGACTGGGCACCACCGGCACCATCAGCATCCCGGTGTTCACCAATCACGTCGATGTCGCGGGTATCGCCGAGGACATCGAGCAACATCTGAAACAGCATCCGGACGCCCCGCCGGTACTATTCATCGGCGGTCACGGGATCACCGCGTGGGGCGCCGACCTTGCGCAGGCTCGCGACCGCGTCGAATGTCTGGAAGCGATGTGCGAGTTGGCGACACTGACCGGGCGGCGCGAGATAGGGATCGAATGACACTTCTGCAGGTGATGGCCGACACCGATGCCGAGAAGGTGCGGTTGCGCACCGACGACGCCCGCCAAATCGGCGACGAGCTTGCCACGCGGGGAATCGTTTTCGATCGCCGACCGATTGCTTCTGACGTCGACGCGAGCGAGCCGGCCGAGCGGATCTTGGCCGACCACGCCGACCAGGTCGCGGCAATCAACTTCGACGACCGCTATCGGCACATCGATGTGGCCGCACTGCGACCCGACCACAGCGACCCCGACTGGCACGCCACGGCGGCCGCCGCGCGCTCGAAATTTCTGGCCGAGCATCGCCACGCCGAAGACGAAGTCCGCTTCTTCGTTGCCGGACGCGCCTGCTTCTACCTGCATCTCGAGCCGGAAGTCTTTGCGGTGGTGTGCGAACGCGGCGATCTGCTGACGGTTCCAGCGGGCACCCGGCACTGGTTCGATATGGGTTCAGACCCCGAATTCGCCGCGATCCGGTTCTTCGAGCAGGCAGACGGCTGGATCGGCGACTTCACCGGCGATCCGATCGGAGAACGCTTTCCGACACTCGATCAGCTCGTCGCGACGTGATCGCAGCGATCGTCATCGACATCGAGGGCACTACCAGCCCGACCAATTCGGTGCGTGAGGGTCTCTACGGCTACACCCGCCGCCATCTAGGCCAGTGGCTGGCTGACAATGTCGGCGGGCTTGCCGATTCGGTGATCGCGCAAACCCGCGAGTTGTCGGCACAACCCGACGCCGGTCCGGTCGAGGTAGCGGAAATCCTCTGTGATTGGCTTGATTCCGATGTCAAAGCCGCGCCGTTGAAGACCGCGCAGGGCCTGGTTTGCGCGGCAGGCTTTCGCAGCGGTGCCTTGCACGGGGAGTTCTTCGACGACGCACCGCCGGCGTTGGCGGCGTGGCGCGAAGCGGGTATCGAATTGCATATCTACTCTTCGGGTTCGGTTCGCAACCAACAGGATTGGTTCGCGTACGCCCGCGACGGCGATCTGGCGTCGCTGATCAGCGGTTGGTTCGATCTGGCCAACGCGGGTGCCAAGCGTGAAAGCTTCTCGTACGAAACGATTGCCAAGGCGATCGGCCTGACACCTGACCAGATCCTCTTCCTGTCCGACCATCCCGACGAACTCGATGCCGCAGCCGCGGCCGGCTGGTCGGTACTCGGCGTCGAGCGTCCTGGTGAGCCGAACAACCCGCGTCCACCGCATCGTTGGGTCGCCTCGTTCGACGAGGTCGACTTGTCAGGAAGGTAATCGGAGGCTGCTACCAGGCACATCTTGAACTCAGGGTGATTTCAAATTGCCGGTCGGTGCCGTGGGCGGGAACATGGTGTCTTGGGGGATTTGGGGAGCGGAGCGGCATGATCTTCACGCAGTACTACCTCGACTGTTTGTCGCAGGCGTCGTATCTGATCGGCGACGAGACGACCGGCCGGGCAGTCGTGGTCGACCCGCGTCGCGACATCGTTGAGTATCTGCACGACGCGGCAGAGCACGGCTTACGCATCGAACGCGTTGTCGAGACCCATATTCACGCCGACTTTTTGAGCGGTCATTTGGAGTTGGCCGCAGCGACCGGGGCGGTGATCTCCTACGGCAAAGATGCCGATGTCGAGTTCCCGATCGAGCCGCTGCACGACGGTCAGCGCATCTCGTTGGGTGACGTCACCTTGGAAGTTCTCGCCACTCCAGGCCACACACCCGAATCGATCTGCATCGTGGTGCACGAGCACGCCGACGATGAGGTGCCCTACGGGGTGCTGACCGGCGACACCTTGTTCGTCGGCGACGTGGGACGTCCAGACCTGCTGGCGGACAACGGTCTTTCGGCGGAGACGTTGGCACGCTCGATGTATCAGTCGCTGCACGACAAGCTGCTGAAGCTGCCCGACGCCACTCGCGTCTTCCCGGCCCACGGGGCAGGGTCATCGTGCGGCAAAAACCTGTCGAGTGAAACCAGCTCGACGATCGGTGAGCAGCGGCGAACCAATGACGCGCTCCAAATCGTCGGGGTCGAGCGATTTGTCGCGACACTCACCGAGGATCAGCCGCCGCGGCCGCGCTACTTCGAGTTCGACTCCGTGCGCAATCGCAAGCAGCATCCGCTGTTGGATGAAAGCCCGCCGCCACTGTTGGACATCGACGATGTCTGCAGGCATGCCGCGGTGGGGGCCATTCTGCTCGATGGTCGAGAAGAGGCCGAGTATGCCCGCGGACATCTGCGTGGTGCGGTCAACGTCGGCTTGCAGGGGCGCTTCGCGGAATCCGTCGGCATTGTCGTGTCGCCGGATAGCGACATCATCCTGGTCGGTGATGCGGCGATCGCGCAGGAAGCCAAGACTCGCCTCGCCAGGATCGGCTTCGATCGGGTCATAGGCCAATTGCGCGATCTGCCGAGTGTTTTCACCCGGTGGCACGATCTGGTCGAGACCGCCTCGCGTTTCACGCCGGCGCAACTTGCCGAACTGCTCTACACGGAGCCGGACCTTCAGCTGCTAGACGTACGCAACCCAGGGGAGACGGCCGAGGGCGTTATCCAGGGCGCGCGTGAGATTCCGCTACCGTCCCTGACCGATTCGATCGACAGTCTGGATTACCGGGCGCCAGTGGTCACGTACTGCGCCAGTGGCTACCGCTCGCTGGTGGCGGCAAGCCTGTTGCGGGCTTCGGGGTTCCATGCCGTCGCAGACCTGCTCGGCGGCTACGACGCCTGGCAGGAATCCGGCGCAGCCTAAATCGAGAAGTCCTCGCCGTGCCACACGCCGGCTTCGGGTGGCCGGATGATGTGCTCGGTCTGTGGTGAGTCGCTCTGCGACTCGAGTTTGGCGACCCTGGTCAGTAGGGACTGCAGGCTGATGCCGACCAGGTCGGGTAGCGTGGCGTCGCTGCCGCTCGAGCCGTGATGACTGATCGCCTGCCCGGGGACTCCAATGACCACGGCGCTGTTCGGAACTTCTTTGACGACAACGGCATTGGCGCCGATCCGGCTGTCGTCGCCGA
>NZ_JBAPRN010000101.1:0-2294 GCF_049281135.1 Mycobacterium sp.
GGTCACGATGGTGGGTTCGGTGGTGGGTTCGGTGGTGGTCATGGTCGACTCCTTGCTTTCGGGCTTCGCATCTTAATGTATGACACAGCATATATGCTGTGTCATACATATTCAACGCTGACTTTGATACGCGCCCGGCTCGTCATTCGGCGCCCTGCCGACCGGGGCGGAACTCAGTTCGGTGAGCTGCGGCGACTGCGCGCGGCGTACTTCGGCAAGATCATGCGTTCAGGATCGACAGATGAGCCGCCTAGCGGATCCGATGGCGCGAAGCCCACGGGTCGGTTGGTCGGTGGCGTCCGTGGCGCCGACCTGAGGCTGATCGATCGCGTGGCCGCGGAGGCGGGAGTCTCCCGCCCCGACGCGCCGGCCAACAACGACGTGGGAGCTCGAGAGCCGAATTAGCCAGCTGCTAGCTCAGGCCAAGGCCCGCGCGGGCGCCCGGGTCGCAATCGTCGAGCAGGTCCAGACACCGCGCCTGCTCGTCGGTCTCGCCGATGGCATCGGCCGCCCGTGCCAGCGACGCCACACAGCGCAGGAAACCGCGATTCGGCTCGTGCGAATACGGCACCGGGCCGAAGCCTTTCCAGCCGTTGCGGCGCAATTGGTCCAGTCCGCGGTGATACCCCGTCCGCGCGTAGGCGTAGGCGGTGATCGCCTTGTCGTCGGCGAGGGCGTCTTCGGCCAACGCCGCCCAGGCGACCGAGGCCGACGGGTGGGTTGCGGCGACGGCAGCCGGGTTGTCACCGGCGTCCAATCGGGCCTCGGCATCCGGGTCACCGGGCAACAAGATCGGTTCGGGTCCCAGCAGATCATGCATCGGCGTCATGCCGCCATTGTGCCGTGCGACCGCGACGCCGCCACGCCGGACCTCGTGTCGGGTCGCTAAGCTCCAATAGGTATTTCGACACCGAAGAGGACAGCTGCGCCTATGCCCAATCCATCAGGGCCCGACCGCGACAACACGTCGGAGTCCGGCGACCGCGGCACCGCGGGCGACCCGCTGGAATCCGAGGTAGACACCGCGGTCGAACCGGCGGCCGGTGCCGACGAAAAAACGACCGGGGGCTACCGCGCGGCCGATCCGGCGACCGAGGTGATCGGCCCGGCCGGCCAGGAACAACAGCCGCCGATGCCCCAGCTTCAGCCCGGTGAACGTCGCTTCACCGCGCCGGGATTCGACGCCAAGGAAACCGCGATCATCAACGCGGCCAACGACCCCGCCACCGAGGCCTTCGAGCCCGGCCGCCCGCCGGGCGGCGGCCAATCAGGCGCCAGAATCGCTACGCCACAACTGATTCCGCCTCGGCTGGGAGCCAAGCTGCGCCCATCTGGTCAACGCAGCTGGGGCTGGGTGCTGGCGTTGATCCTGATCATCCTGGCGCTGGCAGCAGTCGCGGTGCTGGGCACCGTGCTGCTGACCCGCAATGACAGAAAAGCGAAGGCGTCGCAGGAAGATCAGGTACGCAACACCATTCAGAGCTTTGACGCCGCGATGCAGACCGGCGACCTGACCACGCTGCGTAGCATCACCTGCGGCAGCATGCGCGACGACTACGTCAACTACGACCAGCGCGAGTGGAGCGACACCTACCGTCGCATCGCAGCGGCGAAGCAGTATCCCGTCGTCGCCAACATCGACCAGGTCGTGGTGGACGGAAACCACGCGGAGGCCAACGTCACCGCGTTCATGGCCTACGCGCCGCAGACCCGTTCGACTCGCAGCTTTGACCTGCAGTACCGCGACGATCAGTGGAAGATCTGCGAATCTAGTACCGGCTGAGACTAATTGGGCCGGCAGCGCGCCAGCCTCTGTGTCACCACGTGCCTCATCAGCACCGTCAGGTGGGACCCATCCTTTTCTGGAATCGTCAGCATATGCGCTATCAGCGGGTGGTGATATCGCATGTGGTGCGAAATTAAAAAAACTCGTCCCCCTAGCCAGCGACGCTAGTGGCGGGTGAGGTTCACCGCGAAGGTGCAGTCTTACCCGGAGACAGACTTGCCGTTGCAGTGCAGGTCGTTGCAGGCCTCGATAACGCGCTCGGTCATCGACGCTTCGGCCTTCTTCAGGTAGCTGCGCGGGTCGTAGACCTTCTTGTTGCCCACCTCGCCGTCGACCTTCAGCACGCCGTCGTAGTTGGTGAACATGTGCGCGGCCAACGGCCGGGTGAACGCGTACTGGGTGTCGGTGTCGACGTTCATCTTCACGACGCCGTAGCGCAGCGCCTCTTCGATTTCGGACTTCAACGAACCTGAGCCGCCGTGGAAGACGAAGTCGAACGGCTTGGACC
>NZ_JBAPRN010000102.1:0-1843 GCF_049281135.1 Mycobacterium sp.
GCTCGAGTGCGGGGTGCAGTCGACGAATGCTGTTCAACCGTGCGATGAATGGCTCCAACGATCGCCCGGCAGCCAGCGCGCCGGCGAAGTCGCGTGGGCGTAGTTCGTACTTCTCGGAGTCGAGGTACTCCTCGCTGCCTTCGGCGACGGCACGGCCCTCGAAGAGTTCGTAACCGGAGTACACCCCCCAGGTGGGGCTCATGGTCGCCGCCAGCACCGCACGAATGGCGAACATGCCCGGCCCGTTGTGCTGCAAACTCGCATGCAAGATGTCTGGGGTGTTGACGAACAGATTGGGACGTCGGTAGTCCGCGATTTCCGGTATCTGCTGCCCGAATTCGGTGAGGTCCCACTTGGATGTGCGCCAAGTGAAGTAGGTGTAGGACTGGGTGAATCCCAGCTTGGCGAGTCCGTACTGGCGGGCCGGCGGGGTGAACGCCTCGGACAGAAACAGCACATCTGGATCGGCGGCTTTGGCCTGGGCGATCAACCAGGCCCAGAAGTTGGGCGGCTTGGTGTGCGGGTTGTCGACGCGAAAGACCTTCACGCCGTGGTCCATCCAGTACCGCACAACGCGCAGCACTTCGTCGTAGAGGCCGGCCGGATCATTGTCGAAGTTGATCGGGTAGATGTCCTGGTATTTCTTCGGCGGGTTCTCCGCGTAGGCGATTGTGCCGTCCGGCAATTCGGTGAACCATTCGCGGTGGTGCTTGGCCCACGGGTGATCGGGCGCGCATTGCAGAGCCAAGTCGAGGGCCACCTCCATGCCCAGATCCTCGACCGCGGCGACGAACCTGTCGAAGTCGGCGATCGTGCCCAGCTGCGGATGCACCGCGTCGTGGCCACCCTCGTCGCTGCCGATCGCCCACGGCGATCCGACGTCACCGGGTGCGGCCGCCGCGGTGTTGTTGCGGCCCTTGCGGTGAATCCTGCCGATCGGGTGGATCGGCGGCAGGTACACGACGTCGAAGCCCATCTGCGCGATCCGCGGGAGCGCCGCCGTCGCGGTGGCGAAGGTGCCATGCACGGGATGCCCGTCGGCGTCCCAGCCGCCGGTCGAACGGGGGAACATTTCGTACCAGGATCCGAAGCGGGCCAGCGGCCGGTCCACCCACACCCCGTACTGCTCGCCGCGGGTCACCAGTTCGCGCAGCGGAAATTGGGTCAGGAGTTCGTCGATGTCGGCGCTCAGCGCCAGCGCGGCGCGCGACACCGGATCACCGGGTGCTTGCAGCGCCTTCGCGGCGGCCAGCAACGGTTCGCGGCTGCTACGCGGAACGCCGGTGGCGGCGCGTTTGAGCAGTTGCGCGCCGACCAGCAGGTCGTTGGATAGTTCGCTTTCGCCTTGGCCGGCGTCCAGCTTGGCTTCGACGGCGTGCCGCCAGGTGTGAATCGGGTCGCCCCAGCCATCCACCCGGTAGGTCCACAACCCGATGCGGTCGGGCGTGAACACGCCGTGGAAGACGAAAGGCTCGAGGCCGTCGGGAGCCATCGGGACATGCAGCGGCTTGACCTTCACCACCGGGTCGGCGGCGGGTTCGGCCAGTGCGGGAGCCTGCACCGCCTTGAGTCGGCGGGTTTCACCCACCTGCGGATAACGCGGACCCAGGTAACGCACCACCAGCGTGGCCGCCACCGCGTCGTGGCCCTCGCGCCATACCGACGCGCGTACCGGGATCACCTCGTCGACGACGGCTTTTGCCGGGTAGGCGCCGCATGACACGACGGGCGCGACGTCATCGATCTCGACACGACCGGGCACTGCTACTCCTTTGCGAGTCGCTAGTCGGTTGTCGTCCTGGGCGCCGTCGACTCCGCCACCTGCACGTCTTCGATAACCACT
>NZ_JBAPRN010000103.1:0-4882 GCF_049281135.1 Mycobacterium sp.
GGCTTGGGTTGTTCGGTCTCGCGGGACTGAACCGACGTAATACGAGCGACGCCACCGTCGACGCAGCACCCACAGCCACTCGCGGGCGCGTCTAACATCCACCCCGCTCTAAACAGCCCCCGTCAGCGTTTCACTCTGACGGGGGCTGGCCAACTCATTTATGAAAAGGGAAATAGTATGGACGCGTTGACTTTTCTTCGTCAGGACCACAAGAGTGTGTTGGGCATGTTCGATGTGCTCGACGAGGCTCCGACTGGCTCTGGCGCCCAGCTGAGCGGCTTGGAAACGATGGTGACCAACCTGGTCATCGCCGAGTCGCAGCACGAAGCCATTGAGGAACAGCACTTCTGGCCCGCCGTACGCGCGGCGCTCGAAGACGGAGATGCGCTCGCGGACGAAGCGATTGCGCAGGAGCAGGATGGCAAGTTGCTATTACAGCGCCTGGCTGAGGGCAAGCCGGGTGAAGCCGAATACCACCAGACCCTAAAGGAATTCGTCAAGGTCGGCCGCGAACATATCGCTTACGAGCAGGATGTCGTGTTTCCACGGTTCGAAGCCGCCGCGAGCCGTGAGGAGCTGAACAAGCTCGGGGAAAAACTCGAGCGCGCCAAAAAAATCGCGCCCACCCGCCCGCACCCCGGCACTCCGCCCACCCCCACGGCGCTCAAGACGACGGGGATGGTCGCTGCGACAATCGATCACGTGCGCGACGCCTTCACCGGTCGCGCAGCCGACAACCCGCCGAACCCGCAGATCCACTGATAGACAGCAGATGGCCGGCGCCGAAATATTCGGCGCCGGCCATCATGCTTGTCAGTTATGTTGTGGGAAGATGCTGTTCGTGAGTGAAAGCCTTGTCGCCCGCGACACCGGGTGAACCCGTCGGGTTCTGCTCGGCGCCTTTGTTCTGGCTGATATCGGTACCCAGCCATTGTTGTTCGGGTTTCTCGATGTACTCCCACTCCATGCCCTCTGGCCATGGGCCTTGGCCCTTATTCCAGGGTCCGCGCACGGCGTCTCCGCCGTTGGACATGTTGAACGCGACATTCTGGAATCGAGGGTCACCCGGCAGCTTGCCGGGAGGGAAGTTCACCGGAAGTTCGTTGAGGGCAGCGGTGAACTGCTGGTAGTGCGCGATCTCGCGAGTCATCAGGAATGTCAACGAATCCTGCACGCCGGGATCGTCGGTGAATTGCTTGAGGTACTCGTAGACGACTTTCGCCCGGGACTCTGCCGCGAGGTTGCTGCGCAGATCCACGGCGGGATCGCCGTTCGCGCTGATAAAGGTGCTCGTCCAGGGGTTGCCGGCCGAGTCTTTGAAATCGGGTCCACCACCACTGAGCGTCAAGAACAATGGGCTGACCGCGACCTGGTGGATCGCTTGTTCGCGGCCGTCCGGTGTGGTCACCGCCGGCATCCAGTCGCATTTCTGGTTGGCCATTTTGAGATCGTCATTGAGTCCGTCCAGCAGCATCGTGATCATCGAGCCAACCATTTCGAGATGGCTGAGTTCTTCGGTGGCGATATCCATGAAGAGGTCGTACATCTTGGGGTTCTTCTCCCGCAGCACGAAGGCTTGGGTGAAGTACTGCAAGGCAGCGGTGAGTTCGCCGTTGGCCCCGCCGAACTGCTCTAACATCAGCGACGCGAATCGCGGATCAGGTTGGGTTACTCGAACCTCGAACTGAAGACTTTTGTTGTGGACGAACATTGCGCCTCCCAGGCGGCATTGAAGAAGATCCTAAAAAGAGGGAACCGGAGATGGTCGTCGAACCAGCTGCTGTAGTTCGTCCGGTGAAGCGATGCGGCTAATACCTACTCGCGAGATGAGCGTACCCATCCGACTGCTGGCTAAACGTTTCAGATGATGCATCGATCGATCCCGACGAGGCAGGATGCCCTTACTCGACGGGCACATCCGGTGCGGTTCGGAGAAATCAGCTCCCGGCCTCCGGTCACTGCGGCCGTGAAGTGCGTTCTACGGCAGGGATATTGACTGCGATGCGGTTCAACGGACCGCAGTGGGAATTAGGCATCCGAGGTGGTCTACCGGGGCGACGACGCTCATAACCGAGCCGGCCGCCACCGCCGGTAGACTGGCCCTGGTTGACAATCCAGCCGGCCCGAAAACGCTGTCCCCTGCAGCGACAGCGTGAGAGCGACCGCTCGCCACCGGGCATCCCGGTGATCTCACTAGAAAGTCACGATGCGAACGCGTCCAAAGTGGACCGTCACCGGCACGCCGGCGCCAACCACCACCCCATTCCCTGCGCGGCACTCCGTCGATTGCCCGGTGAGAAACTCATGGCCATCACCGACGTAAGTGAATACGCCCACCTGGGCGCCGCGGACGTCGAAGCACTTGCCGCCGAGTTGGACGCGATCCGGCGCGACGTCGAGGATTCGCTGGGCGCGAACGACCGGACGTATATCCAGCGCACTATCGCTGTTCAACGCTGCATCGATCTTGGCGCCCGTGTCGTGATCGGCGCCAGCCGAACCCGGGCCGGATGGGCGGTCGGCACTTGCGCCCTGGCCGCGGCCAAGAGCATCGAGAACATGGAGCTGGGCCACAATATCGGCCACGGTCAATGGGATTGGATGAACGATCCCGAAATTCATTCCACCACCTGGGAGTGGGACATGGCCGGGCTGTCCTCGCAATGGAGGTACTCCCACAACTACCGCCATCACATGTTCACCAACGTTGTCGGCGTCGACGACGATCTCGGTTACGGCGTCATGCGCGTCACCGGTGACCAACCGTGGAGGCCCAGCAATCTGTTACAGCCGCTGCGGCATCTATTGCTGGCGCTTGCGTTTGAATGGGGAATCGCACTGCACGGTCTGTATTCCGAACAAGATCGCGCGGATACTGACGCCGAAAGGTCTGCCCACACACGAGCGCTGCGCCGCAAAATCACCCGCCAGATAGGTAAAGATTTCCTGTTGATCCCTGCACTCGCCGGGCGGCGTTGGCGTCGGGTGCTTTTCGGAAACGTGCTAGCCAACCTGCTGCGAAACTTGTGGGCATACACCGTGATCTGCTGCGGTCACTTCGCTGACGGGGCTGAGAAATTCACCCCTGAAGCCCTGGAGGATGAGACCAAGGCGCAGTGGTATCTGCGACAAATGTTGGGTAGTGCCAATTTTCGGGCCGGGCCGGTGATGGCGTTCATGAGCGGAAATCTCTGTTACCAGATCGAACACCATCTCTATCCTGATCTGCCCAGCAATCGCTATGCGCAGATCGCCGAGCGGGTGCAGGAGGTCTGCGCGAAGTATGAGCTGCCCTACACCACGGGCCCGCTGGCGCGCCAATACCTACTGGTGTTGCGGACGATCGCCAAACTGGCTCTCCCGGACCGGTTCCTGGCCGCCTCCTCTGACGACACACCTGAAACCGCTTCCGAAGAGAAATTTCGCGGCGCCGTCAAACGAGCGGGCGTCGGGAACCCTGTTGCACGCCCGCAACCGCAAGAACCGGCTCAGCCGACGACAAACGTCGGATGCCAACGCGCGGACGAGTTACGTCCCGATCAGGTCTGCGCCACGGTCAGGAATCGGCGGGCAAGGTCGGACTCGGTCGACGCGCCCGCTTCCCAGTGCGCGATCCACGGTCCGGTTCCTTCGGACTGGTCGATGATCCCCTCTTCGAGCCAGGTGTAGCGCCCTTTCAATACGTTGGCGGCCAGCTGCGCGTCAGCCCCGTCGGTATTGGTCCACAAGGCCTCGAACAGTGCTTCCACCCGCAGGGTGGCCTGCTGACAAAACACATCGGCCAGCTCATAGGACTGCTCGCCACGGACCCGATCGTCGACGCGCTGTGCTTCGGCCCGCACGCATGCTGCTGCCATCGCGAACAGCTCGGCGCCGATATCCACCACGCGGCCGAGGAACCCCTGCTTTTGCTCCATCGCCGCTTGCCAACGCGCCATTGCGTAGAACGTGTTGCGGGCCAGCTTGCGTGCGGAGCGCTCGACGAACCGCAGATGCGTCGCCAAGTTGCCGAACTCGCGATACGCCGTCGGTCGCTGTCCTTCGCCGAACACCAACTGCGGCAACCACTTTGCGTAGAACCCGCTCGCCCCAGCGGCCGCCTTCGCCTTCTGGCGGATATCGGCTTTCGGATTCGCGAGGTCGCCCGCGGCACTGAGATGGGCGTCGACGGCCTCGCGGGCGATCAGCAGCCGCATGATCTCGCTGGAGCCTTCGAAGATGCGGTTGATCCTCAAGTCGCGGACCACCTGCTCCACCGGGACTGCCCGCTCGCCGCGCGCAGCCAGCGACTCAGCGGTTTCGTAGCCGCGCCCGCCGCGGATTTGCAGCAGCTCGTCGCCGATCTTGCAAGACATTTCGCTCGACCACAGTTTGGCCAGCGCCGCCTCGATCCGGATGTCGTTGCGGCCCTCGTCGGCCATCTGACCGGACAGTTCCAGCACCGATTCGAGCGCGTAACTCGTCGCGGCCATGAACGAGATCTTTTCGACGACCGCCCCGTGTTCGCCCACCGGCTTGCCCCACTGCACGCGCTCACCGGCCCACTCCCGGGCGATCTTCAACGACCATTTCGACGCGCCGGCCGCTATCGCGGGGATCGAGAGCCGCCCGGCGTTCAGCGTCGTCAACGCGATCTTGAGGCCGTCGCCTTCCTTGCCGATGAGGTTCTCGGCAGGCACCCGTACATTGTGGAGCCTAGTGAGGCCGTTCTCGATGCCGCGCAATCCCATGAACTTGTTGCGCCGCTCGACGGTGATGCCAGGCGAGTCGGCTTCCACGACGAACGCGCTGATGCCGCCGCGGTGCCCGTCGCTCTTCGGCACCCGGGCCATCACGACCAGCAATTCGGCGACGACGCCATTGGTCGTCCACAGCTTCACGC
>NZ_JBAPRN010000104.1:0-6703 GCF_049281135.1 Mycobacterium sp.
AGATCGCCCCGCGATTCCTTGACTGGCAGGTGGTTTCGCTGGGCCCGTGGTCCATCGACATGGCGTACTTCGTGGTCGGCTCGCTGAGCATCGTCGACTGGCAGCATCACGAAGACGCGCGGCTGCGGCGCCGCGTAGCCTCGGCCTAGACCGTACCGATTACATACGGTATTCCCCCATACTGTTGCCGGGTATATTCGTGGGGTGCCTGCGATTCAGTCTCACGCTGTCGCAGTCTTCGCCGATGTCGAACGGTGTAGTTACGGGCACCGACCTGGGGGAGCGCAGTGAATCCTGGCGCAGTTGCGGGCCATGAACTCGATACGCCACCATGGCGCCGCCTGGACGGGACGATCATGGCGACCGCCCGAGCAATCCGGAGAGCGTATGACCAGGCTCTTGGCGACATCGGCCTGACGCTGCCCGAAGCCAGCCTCCTCGCCTACATCGCCGAGGTCGATCCCCAAACACAAACGCGGCTGGCGGAGCGGCTAGCTATCGGCAAGGCTGCGCTCGGCGCGCGCATCGACCGCCTGGAGCAGATGGACGCGATCCAGCGCCGGCCACACCCGACCGACCGCCGGGTCTGGCTGGTGCATCTCACCGATAACGGAAGTGACTATGTCGCGAGCATCAACGACATCGACCGTCGCCTCCGGGAGCAGTTGCGCCGCGGTATCAGCAGGCAGGACCGTCAACAACTGGCGCACACGTTGACGAGGCTGCAGCTGAACATCGACGCGCTCGAGCACAAGCACACCGGCCGGGCGGGCACCAGCGGATCGGCGTCGCGGGCACTCAGGCAATAAGGGAAGCCGGCTGAACGGTCGGTAGGTTGGCACCTGTTTTGGGGCCGAACACGACCAAAAGCCCCGCGTAACACCGGTACATCTTACAATCGACGTGTCAGCGGTCGTGGTTACCTGGGGCAATTCCAACCGACCGGCCGAGCCTCGGAGCTTCACAACAGCGCGAAAGGTGTGCATGGCGATCACTGCGAATGAGCAGAAACGTGACGTGCTGATGCACGAATGCGCGCGGCTATTCCGACGCCGCGGTTATCACGGTACGTCGATGAGCGATATTGGCGAATTCGTTTCTCTCAACAAAGGGACGTTGTATTACTATTTCCCGTCCAAGTCCGACATCCTGTATGCGGTCTACCTAGACGCCTACGCCCGACTGGATGCGCAAATCGCACAGATTCCAGCCGACCTAGCCCCCGACGAAGAGCTTATTTCCTACGTCAAGGCCATCCTGCGAACGATAGCGTCAGCGCCAGACGTCATTGCAGTCTATTTCCAGGAACATCCCTGGCTGGAATCGTCGCTGACGGCCGAGCAGGCCACGCATATCCGCGCAAAAGAGGCAGAATTCACCCAGCGAATTCGAGAGATCATCAAGACGGGCATGCGGGCCAACGTATTTCGTCGAGTCAACGACGAATTGCTGTCCGTCCAGTTGCTGGCGATGATCTCTTCTCTCTATCGGTGGCACCTCGCCGAGAATGAGCCAGCAGCCGAGTTGGTGGCCGATACCATCGTCAGCTACTTGTTCGAGGGCATTCTCTATTCCCGATAACACGTAGCGGTATCAGGCTTTGAGCAGTCTGCAGAGCTCGAGTGACCGGGCCAGGGCTGCGGGAGCTTCGTCGATTGGTCGCACGATTGGGCCGAAGTCCCAGATCGCGACGTGGGTGGCTCCGGCGTCGACGTACTCGTTAATCGCCTTGGCGACATCGGGAGGCGAGCCGGCGAAGACGCTTTTCTCCGTCATCGGCCGGGTGACCTTGGAGACGATGTCTTCGCATTCTTCACGCGACCATTGTGTTGGAATTGCCTTGAGCGCGTAGTGGAATCCCGATGGCATGATCGGCGCAATGCCTTCGTCGGCCCACGAATCATGATGGAATCGACCGAAGACGGCGGCCCACATCTTGACGAGCTTGTTGTTGAGAGCCTCGTCAATGATCGCGGGGTCATCATGGAGGAACGTCGGAATCCACAGACTGAAGTCGAAAGCGTCGGGATCACGGCCGGCCTCCTCGACCTTCTGCTTGACCTCTGCGACGATCTGGGCGAGTGCCTCCGGGCTGGCGATGGCGCACGGAGAGGACGCCGATATCCCGTCGGCGTAGCGGGTGGCCATATCGATGAGGCGCGGACCGCCGCCCATGGCCCACACTTTCGGCCGGTTGGGGTGAATACATCCGATTGAGGCGCGCTTGTAGTTCCAGTGATTTCCCTCGAAATCGATTGGTCCGGTGGCCTCGAAGAGCTGGGGGAGCAGCCGCAGATGGTCTTCGAGCCGCGCAAGCCCTTCAGCACGTTTGTAGCCGTAGGGTCGGCACTGTTTGAGCTCGCCGGCGCCGAGCATGAGGACCGTGGAGCTTGCCGCGTTGGCCAGCGTCAGCATGCTCTGCGCCAGTTCGGCGGGTCCGCGCCGGACCGCATCGGTAGTCCATGAAACGCCGAGGCGCCCCTCGGTAGCAGCCATACCGAAAGCCGCCAGGAGCAGTCCATCGGCGAAGCTGTCGTTGTCTGCGGATAACTTCGACAGCGGCGTGACCTCCGGCGTCCACAACGCATTGGGCAGCAAGTTGGTCAGTTGGTCATAGGTCTGGAAGAAATCCACGACGCCAGAGGATTCGAGCTCTCGGGCGATGTCACCCACCAGCCGGGGGGAGCGGGAGCGATCGAAATGAACCGGCACCGATGTCAGCGGAGTCATAGGACATGAGGCTATTGAAACCACGTCGAGTATTCAAGGATATTTCAACCATTCGTATGACGTGACTCGTTCCCGCTCAGCTGGTCTGCCGCAGGTCTATTCAGGCCTTCCATCTTGACGGTACGGTCCTCACCGATCGACAGTTCAACCGTTCGACCAACGCCACCACCCTAGGGGGCGTCTCGTGCCCCACATCGCCAAACTGACCCAGCTCTGGCGCGACGCCGGCGTGCGACGCCGTCGTCCCCGTCTCGTTCGCCAATCACGTCACCGAGATCCGCCCCACCTTCCCGGAATTCAACCAAATCAGAACCAAGAAACAGTGAGCTCACAGCCCGATTGACAGATCTGGGTACGACGCTATCCAACCGATCGTTTGACGACGGATGGCAGGCGGCCTAATCTCATCGGACGACGTCCAGACGGACGCCAGTCTGAGGAAGGACGAGATGGCGACATTCGATATGCGGACTGACACCCGCAGCGGCATCGAAATGGGCCTGGGCGTGGGACCCGAGCGGATGGCTGGCTGGCCCTATTCGGACTTCGCCACCGGCTGGTACGTCATCGGCTATTCGTGGGAGATCAAGCCGGGTCAAGTCAAGCCGGCGAAATGGTTCAATCAGGATCTCGTCGTGTTCCGCACCGCCTCCGGCGTGCTTTCGGTCCTTGACGCTTACTGCCCCCACATGGGCGCTCACCTGGGCAAGGTAAGCCCGGCTGAGTTGGGGGGCGGCGTCTGCGGCGAGACATTGGAGTGTCCGTTCCATGGCTGGAAGTGGAGCCCTGAAGGGCGCAACGTCGACATCCCTTACCGCCCTGGGCATCCGGTCAAAGCCACGATCGAGAAGAAGCATGTTGTGGAGGTCGACGACATCATTCTCATGTGGTTCGACCACGAGCGCCGTGCCCCCACTTACGAGTGGCCCGGACTGCCTTACTACGGCGACAAGTCCAGCTACTACCCGCTCGACACGACAGTCGACGGACCTTATCTCGCGAAGCCGCAGTTTCCGTTCGAGAACAGTGCTGACCCACACCATTTCAAATATGTGCACGGGTCCTACCTCGATGCGGAGTTCTCCGATTACAAGGTCGACGGCCCGTATGCGGAGAACGTCATGCGGCTGGTGTTCGGCGGTGGCCAGGAACAGACTTGGCTGACGCCCAACGGACCCGTTCGTGGCTACGTCGACAATTTCTTCTGGGGCGCATCGTTGGGGGTCGCACGATTCCGGATCGACGATCTCGTATGTATCCACCTCCCGACACTCACACCGGTCGACCATGACAACGCGATCTTCTTCAGTACCGTCACGGGGACCCGGGAGCCGGACGATGACGGCGACATCCCGAGGGGCCGAAGCGGGCGAATGATGAAGGCCCAACATTGGCAGATCCGCAATGACTTTCACATCTGGCAGAACCAGAAGTATCTGGTGAAGCCGATCTTCACCGGCCCCGAAGAGCAGTCCCGCTACGCGTTTATCCGCCGCCACTTCGATCAGTTCTATCCCAACCCCGTCTATACCAACGGCTCGGCCAACGGGCCTGCGCACGGGGCCACCACCGTGACCACCGCAGCCAGTTAGCACCTAACCGACAAGTAACCCCGATCGCAGGAGTCGAGATGAAGACGCGAACAGCGATAGTCCGCGCAATCCCAAGCCCGTACGAAGTGGTGGAGCTCGATCTGGAATCTCCCGGTGCCGGCGAACTCATGGTGAAGATGGTGTCGGCGGGCCTGTGCCACTCCGACGATCATCTCGCGACCGGGGACATGCCGATGGCCACGTTGCCCTTCGCCGGTGGACACGAAGGTGCCGGTGTCGTGGTCGAAGTAGGAAACGGCGTCAAAGGTTTCACCGAAGGCGACCATGTGGTGTTCTCGTTCTTGCCTGCCTGCGGACACTGCCGCTGGTGTGCCTCAGGTATGCAGAACCTCTGCGACCTCGGTGCAAACCTCCTGGTGGGTTCTCGGTTTGACGATCCGACCAGCTTCCGGCTGCATCTCGACGGGCAGCCGGTGGGACAGATGGCCGGCCTGTCGACCTTCTCGGAGTACACCACCGTTGATGTCAACAGTGCGGTGAAAGTTCCCGAGGAAGTTCCGTTGGAGACGTTGTGCCTGCTGGGTTGCGGAGTGGGAACGGGTTGGGGTTCAGCGGTGAATTCGGCAGAGGTCCAGGTGGGGGACACCGTCATTGTCATGGGGGTCGGCGGCATCGGCATCAACGCCGTACAGGGCGCTGCGCACGCTGGGGCGTCCCATATCATCGCCGTGGAACCCGTACCGTTCAAACGTGAACTGGCCGAGAAGCTGGGCGCAACAGAATCTTTCGATGACATCGCGGCGGCGGGCGATTTCGCGCGCAGTGTGACCAACGGCCAGGGTGCCGACTCGGCCATCGTCACGGTGGGTGTCACTACCGGTGAGCATGTCGCGGCCGCCTTCGCGACGATTAGGAAGGGTGGCATCTGTGTCGTAACGGGCATCGGTAACTTCGCCGAGACTGCGACCAACATCCCGCTGATGGATTTGACATTGTCGCAGAAACGAATTCAGGGTTCGCTCTATGGCCAGTGCAATCCGTCGCGCGACATTCCACGACAGTTGGCGCTCTACCTGAATGGCAACCTCAAACTCGATGAACTGATCACCGCGCGCTACCCGCTCGATCAGGTCGCGCAGGGGTATCAGGATATGAAGGCTGGCAAGAATCTCCGCGGCATCATCACCTTCTCATGACTGCCTCGTCGACGTCCGATGGGCGAACGGATCTCGGCCCGGTCCGGGTAGAGGTTTCGGATTTCGTGGCCACGGTGACGCTGGACCGGCCACCGGTCAACGCCCTTGACCGCGCCGCGCTGGTGGCCATTCGGAGTGCGTTCACGTCGCTGAACGAGCGCCGCGATGTCCGAGCGGCGATTTTCACCGGAGCCGGCACCCGTGCCTTCATCGGGGGTGCGGACCTCGACAGCTACGGCGTCCGCCTTGATGATGAACCGCCCTCGGAGACCGTCGACATGGGTGTCGTTGCGCGGGAGGCGCTGTGGTCGGTTACCGACTGTGCGGTGCCGGTGATCGCTGCCGTCAACGGACCCGCCATCGGTGCCGGTGTGGCCTTCGCCGGATGTTGCGACATCATTGTCGCCGCAGAGCACGCGCAGTTCGGCGCGCTCGAGATCAACGTCGGATTGCTCGGTGCCAGCGCGCAACTCTCGCTGATGGTCGGCCGACACAAGGCGCGGGAGATGTACTTCCTCGGCGAGAAGGTCGACGCCGAGGAACTTCATCGTCTCGGTGCCATCCGCGAGGTCGTACCCGTGGAAAAGCTCTACGCGACCGCCCATGAGGTGGCCGTGCAACTGGCCGCCAAGAGCCCGATCGCGCTCAGGCTCGCCAAGGAGGCGATGAACCGCGTGGAGTTCTTACCTCTCAAAGAGGCGTACCGGACCGAACAGGATTACACCAACCGCCTGCTCTCCTTCTCCGACAGTGCCGAGGCACGGGCGGCGTACTTGGAGAAGCGGAATCCAGATTGGCAGTGGCGCTGAAGGCGCTGAAAGGAGGACCGTCATGAGAGCCCGCGTTGACGCCGGTCATTGCGTCGGACATGGACAGTGCGCGGCAAACGCGCCCGACGTGTTCGTCCTCGACGACCTGGGTAACGCGATATCTCCCGCGGAGGATATTCCCGCCCAGTTCGTCGAACAAGCTCGGCGGGGAGCCGCGGCGTGCCCTGAACGGGCGATCACTCTGCAATCAGTTCCTGACCGATGCTCAGCAGTCGATAACCCCAACACCAAGCCGCCAGCGCGGCCTTGACCTGCAACCACGTATCGAGGAGTGCCGATGTCCATCAGCCAGAGCGACGACCAACGGCAGAATCAACAACCCCGCCATCACACCGATTATCTGTTCGGCTCATTCGACAACTTCACGACCCTCTCGCTCGATGAGGACCCAATC
>NZ_JBAPRN010000105.1:0-3624 GCF_049281135.1 Mycobacterium sp.
CGCCGAGGCCGCCGAGGAGCAGTCGGAGTTCGACGTCATCCTCGAAGCCGCCGGCGACAAGAAGATCGGCGTCATCAAGGTTGTGCGTGAGATCGTCTCGGGCCTGGGCCTGAAAGAGGCCAAGGACCTCGTCGACGGCGCGCCCAAGCCGGTTCTGGAGAAGGCGCCCAAGGAGGCTGCCGACGAGGCCAAGAGCAAGCTCGAGGCCGCCGGCGCCACCGTCACCGTCAAGTAGTCGATTCGCGACAACCCCCGGAGTCAACTCGGCTCCGGGGGTTTCGTGTATCTAGCGCTGCACCGACGCTTGCTGCGACTCTCGCGCCAGCTCTGGTGAATCACCCAGCGCAACAAGAAGATTCGTCGTCAAACCGGCCAGCACTGGCCCGACCGCGCTGCCCTGCGCACCGTAGTAGCCGGCGAGTTCGAGCATGACGAAGCCGTGAATCGCGGCCCAGAATTGCGCCGCCGTCGCTACCACGGTGGCATCGTCGGTGGGCGGACTGCCGAGTCGCCCAGCCTGCATTGCGCGGTGTACACCGCGTACGACGTGGGCGAAGCTGGGGTAGTGGTCGTCGATCTCGACCAGAGTCAGGGTGAGCACGTTGTGCGCCGGCGCATTGATGCCGTGCGCGCTGGTGCTGCCGAACATCAGCCGGTACATGTGCGGATACTCGATCGCGTAGCGCCGGTAAGCAACGCCGGTAGCCATCAGATCCGCGACCGGGTCCGACGTGGGCGGCATCGTCATCGCGGCATCGAACTGGCGCAACCCCTCCTCGGCGATCGCCGCGATCAAGCCGGGCATTCCGCCGAAATAGGTGTAGACCGCCATCGTCGACGTCCCCGCCGCACTGGCGATTTTGCGAGTCTGCAACCCGTCGGGACCGTCCTGGTTGAGGATGTCCACGGCGACGCGCAGCAACTCATCACGCACGTTGCGCTCGGTGCTCGGGCTCGGGGGAGTCATTAGCTGAACATCTTGACATAGTGCACGCCAGATGGGTATAACAATGGCATATCAATGTTATACAGCTTGGAGGCCGAAGTGAACACAGCCGTCACCGCCGCACCAGCGAACCCGTATCTCGATGACTTCCTGGCGCCGGTGAGCACCGAGGTCACCGCGACCGATCTCACGGTTACCGG
Organism: Mycobacterium sp.; assembly: GCF_049281135.1. Classification (GTDB taxonomy): domain Bacteria; phylum Actinomycetota; class Actinomycetes; order Mycobacteriales; family Mycobacteriaceae; genus Mycobacterium. The sequence goes on from NZ_JBAPRN010000105.1 coordinate 1,147, forward strand.
ACACATCCCCGACTTCCTCGACGGGCGCTACCTGCGCAACGGTCCCAACCCCGTCGCCGAGGTCGACCCCGCCACCTATCACTGGTTCACCGGTGACGGCATGGTGCACGGCGTGGCGCTGCACGGCGGCAAAGCCGATTGGTACCGGAACCGCTGGGTGCGCAGCGCGGCCGTGCGCGCGGCTCTCGGCGAGCCGGCGACCGCCGCCCGCAACCTGCGCGCAGGCATGCAGTCCCTGGGCGCCAACACCAACGTGCTGGCCCACGCCGGCAAGACCCTGGCTCTCATCGAAGGCGGCGTGGCGAACTACGAACTCAGCGACGAACTCGACACGGTCGGTGCGTGCGATTTCGACGGGACCCTCACCGGCGGCTATGCCGCCCACCCGCATCGTGACCCGCACACCGGCGAACTGCACGCGGTGTCCTACTCCTTCGCGCGCGGCAAAAGCGTGCAGTATTCCGTCATCGACACGAACGGCCACGCCCGTCGCACGGTCGACATCGAGGTCTCTGGATCGCCGATGATGCATGACTTCTCTTTGACCGACAAATATGTAGTGCTCTACGACCTGCCGGTGACCCTCGACCCGATGCAGGTGCTGCCGAAAAAGATGCCCACATGGATGCGGCGCCCGGCCCAGTTGGTGGCCCAAGCCGTCGTCGGACAGGTGCCGGTGCCCGGATCGATTGCGGCGATGATGAACCGCAACGAGAAGTCGGCCTACCAGCTTCCCTATGCCTGGAACCCGAGATACCCGGCCCGCATCGGCGTCATGCCGCGCGACGCTGGCAACAGCGACGTTCGGTGGTTCGAGATCGAACCCTGCTACGTCTACCACCCGCTGAACGCCTATTCCGAGGTCCGCAACTCGCACGAAGTCCTAGTGCTCGACGTGGTCCGCTATGAGCGGATGTTCGACCGTGACCGGCGTGGACCCGGCGACACTGCGCCCACCTTGGATCGGTGGACCATCAACCTGACCACCGGGGCGGTGACCAGCGAACGCCGCGACGACCGTTCGCAGGAATTCCCCCGGATCAACGAGACCCTGCTGGGTAGCCGGCATCGCTTCGGCTACACCGTGGGCATCGGTGGCGGGTTCGTCGACTCAGGCAGATCGAAAATGTCGTCGGCGTTGTACAAGCACGACTACGAGACCGGATCGAGCATGATCGCTCCGCTCGACCCCGAGCTGTTGATCGGCGAGATGTCGTTCATCCCGCGTCCGGCCGCCGGGTCGGCTAGCTTGTCTGAGGACGACGGAATTCTCATGGGTTACGGGTATCACCGCGGACGTGATGAGGGCCAGTTGCTGCTGCTCGACGCGCAAACTTGCGAATCGGTGGCGACGGTCCACTTGCCGCAGCGCGTACCGATGGGATTTCACGGCAACTGGGCGCCGCAGGACTGATCAAAACCGGCCTACCTGTGCGCTACAGTGACTCAAGCCACAAGCTGGTCTTGGGCTGGTATGAGCAACACTCAGCGGGAAGGTTTCGCATGGGCATCGGTATCTCGGTCGAGGGACTGACGAAGTCCTTCGGGTCCCAGCGGATCTGGGAAGACGTCACTTTGGAGATCCCGGAGGGCGAGGTCAGCGTTCTGCTGGGCCCGTCGGGTACGGGTAAGTCCGTCTTCCTGAAGTCGCTGATCGGCCTGCTGCGCCCAGAGCGCGGCTCGATCCTCGTCGACGGCACCGACATCACCGAGTGCTCGGCCAAAGAGCTGTACGACATCCGCACGCTGTTCGGTGTGATGTTCCAGGACGGCGCTCTGTTCGGGTCGATGAACCTCTACGACAACACCGCCTTCCCGCTGCGCGAGCACACCAAGAAGAAGGAAAGCGAGATCCGTGACGTCGTCATGGAGAAGCTGGAGATGGTGGGTCTGGGCGGGGATGAGAAGAAGTTCCCCGGAGAGATCTCCGGTGGTATGCGCAAGCGCGCCGGACTGGCCCGCTCGCTGGTGCTGGACCCGCAGATCATTCTGTGTGACGAGCCCGACTCAGGTCTGGACCCGGTTCGTACCGCCTACCTGAGCCAGTTGCTGATCGACATCAACGCTCAGATCGACTGCACGATCCTGATCGTGACGCACAACATCAACATCGCCCGCACGGTGCCGGACAACATGGGCATGCTGTTCCGCCGCAAGCTGGTGATGTTCGGCCCGCGTGAGGTCTTGTTGACCAGCGACGAGCCGGTCGTCAAGCAGTTCCTCAACGGTCGCCGGATCGGGCCGATCGGTATGTCGGAGGAAAAGGACGAGGCCACGATGGCCGAGGAGCAGGCTCACTTGGAGGCCGGCCACGTCGACGGCGGTGTCGAGGAGATCGAGGGCGTGCCACCGCAGATCCTCGCCACCCCCGGCATGCCGGAGCGCAAGGCCGTTGGCCGCCGCCAGGCTCGGGTCCGGGAGAACCTGCACCTGCTCCCGAAGGACGCGCAGGCAGCCATTCTGGACTCGTTCAAGGCC
>NZ_JBAPRN010000106.1:0-5337 GCF_049281135.1 Mycobacterium sp.
CACCAGTTACGGCGAGCAGGTGGTGGCGGATCTAGCGACCGGGTTGGCCGAGCGCGATGTCGCGGTGATCTCCGGCGGGGCGTACGGCATCGACGGCGCGGCCCACCGCGCGGCCCTGGCAGCCGACGGCGTTACCGTCGCGGTGCTGGCGGGTGGGCTTGACATTCCCTATCCCGCCGGGCATTCCGCGTTGTTGCATCGCATCGGCAGCGACGGGTTGCTGGTCACCGAATATCCGCCGGGGGTGCGGCCGGCCCGGCACCGGTTCTTGACCCGCAACCGATTGGTCGCCGCGTGCGCCGGGGCGGCGGTGGTGGTGGAGGCCGGTTTGCGCAGCGGCGCAGCCAACACCGCTGCCTGGGCGCGGGCGTTGGGCAGAGTCGTCGGCGCGGTGCCCGGGCCGGTGACTTCGTCGGCGTCGACCGGATGCCATGCGTTGCTGCGGGCGGGCGCCGAGGTGATCACTCGCACTGAGGACATCGTCGAGTTGGTCGGCAACATCGGCGAGCTGGCGTCAGAGGATGCTCGGCCGGCGACCCCGCTCGACGGTTTGGGCGACGAGGAGCGGTGGGTATACGAGGCGCTGCCCGGACGCGGAACCGCCAGCGTCGACGAGATCGCCGTCGCCGCTGCCCTCGAGCCCGCCCGGATCTTGGCGCCACTGGCGATGCTGGAAATCGCCGGGCTGGCCGAGCGTCACGACGGCTGCTGGCGCATCGTCCGGAATCGTGGGCAACCGCTGGGGCCGTGACGACTCGTATAGTCGATGGGTCAGCGCTCAACGAGAGGAACCAGGTGCCCGGTCGACCAGTGCACACCTTCGAAGTGGTTCGCACCGAACAACTCACGTCGCACATGATCCGGGTTGTATTGGGCGGCAACGGTTTCGACACCTTCACGCCGAGCGAGTTCACCGACTCCTACGTCAAGCTGGTGTTCGTGGCCGATGACGTCGACGTGGCGGGACTGGCGCAACCGTTGACGCTGGACTCTTTTGCGGAGTTGCCACCCGCCAAACAGCCGGTGGTGCGGACGATCACGGTTCGGCGCGCTGACCCGGCCGCGCGTGAGATCGCCGTCGACATCGCGGTGCACGGTGAGCACGGGACTGCCGGGCCGTGGGCTGCATCGGCAAAGCCCGGAGATCCGATGTATCTGATGGGACCGAGTGGGGCATACGCGCCCGACCCCGCGGCCGACTGGCACCTGCTGGTCGGCGATGAGACCGCGCTGCCGGCGATCAGCGTTGCGCTGGAAGCGTTGCCGGCCAATGCAATCGGCCAAGCCTTCATCGAGGTCGCCGAACCCGAGGACGAGATCCCGCTGATCGCCCCGGAAGGCGTGCAGATCAGCTGGATTCTCCGCGGTGGCCGAGCCGATCTGGTCGGTGAGGAGCGAGCCGGCGACCACTCGCCGCTCGTCGAAGCGGTCAAGACCGCACACTGGCTCCCCGGGCAGGTGCACGCCTTCGTGCACGGTGAAGCCCAGGCGGTCATGCACAACCTGCGGCCCTATATCCGCAAAGAGCATGGTGTCGACGCGAAGTGGGCGTCCATATCGGGTTACTGGCGGCGTGGCCGTACCGAAGAGACCTTCCGTCAATGGAAAAAGGAACTCGCCGCCGCCGAAGCGGGTAGCCAGTAGGGCCTCGTCAGCCCAAGCGCCGGCTGGCATGCTCATCGCATGGCATTCGGCGACTACCAGAACGAGATCTATTTCCAGGGCTTGGCCGGAGTCGTGCCCAAGCTGCCGATGATTTTCGCGGAGCTGGAAGCCAAGGCCGAAAAGGCTCTGCCTCCTTCGATCTGGTCGTATGTCGCCGGCGGGGCGGGTGACGAGCGCACGCAGCGGGCCAACTGTGAGGCGTTCCAGCAGTGGGGTCTGATCCCGCGGATGTTCGTCGGTGCCGCACAGCGGGATCTGTCGATCGACTTGTTCGGGCTGACGTTGCCGAGTCCGCTGTTCATGGCGCCGATCGGAGTGATCGCGTTGTGCGCGCAGGACGGCCACGGCGACTTGGCGACTGCGCGCGCGGCCGCCCGCACCGGAGTCCCCATGGTGATGTCGACGTTGACCGAAGACCCGCTCGAAGACGTCGCGGCCGAATTCGGCGACACCCCCGGGTTCTTCCAGCTCTACACCCCGACCGATCGTGACCTCGCCGCCAGCCTGGTGCATCGCGCCGAGGCGGCCGGCTTCAAAGGCATCGTCGTCACCCTGGACACCTGGGTCACCGGCTGGCGCCCGCGTGACCTGAGCACGTCGAATTTTCCGCAGCTGCGCGGAAAATGCCTGTCCAACTACACCAGTGACCCGGTTTTCCGCGCGAGCCTGGCGCAAAGCCCCGAAGAGAACCCGCAGGGCGCGGTGTTGCGCTGGATTCAGGTCTTCGGCAATCCACTGACGTGGGACGACCTGCCGTGGCTGCGCTCGCTGACCAAGCTGCCGCTGCTCGTCAAAGGCATCTGCCACCCTGACGATGCCCGTCGCGCCAGGGACGGTGGCGTCGACGGCATCTACTGCTCGACTCACGGCGGGCGGCAGGCCAACGGCGGGCTTCCCGCGCTGGATTGCCTGCCGGGCGTGGTGGAGGCCGCCGATGGTTTGCCCGTGCTGTTCGACTCTGGCGTGCGCAGCGGTGCCGACGTCGTCAAAGCCCTGGCGCTGGGTGCGACCGCGGTCGGGGTCGGACGGCCCTACGCCTACGGCCTGGCACTCGGCGGTGTCGACGGGATCGTGCACGTCCTGCGGTCGCTGCTGGCCGAAGCCGACCTGACGATGGCCGTCGACGGCTACCCGACGCTGAAAGATCTCACTCCGGACACCCTGCGGCGCGTCACCTGAGCCGGGCCGTCAGTCTCTGCGACCGTGAGGTGGTGGAGGCGATCCTCGATGAATTCGACAGCTACCTGGAGCTGCAACGCCTTCGCTCGGCGCATACCCGCCGCGCGTACCTGGGTGATCTGCGGTCGTTGTTCACGTTCCTCAGCGAGTGGGCGCCCGACACCGGCCTGCAAGGTTTGAGCCTGCCAATCCTGCGGTCGTGGTTGGCCGCCGGGGCAGGCGCCGGCGCGGCGCGGACCACGCTCGCGCGCCGTACGTCGGCGGTCAAGTCGTTCACCGCCTGGGCGGTGCGGCGTGGGCTGCTGGCCGAGGACCCAGCGACCCGGCTGCGGGTACCCAAGGCGCGACGGGCACTGCCCGCGGTGTTGCGGCAAGATCAGGCGCTTGCCGCCATGTCGGCTGCGAAATCCGGCTCTCAGCAAGGTGATCCGCTGGCCTTACGCGACCGATTGATCGTTGAGTTGCTCTATGCCACTGGCATCCGGGTCAGCGAGTTGTGTGGCCTGGACATCGACGACATCGACAACGCGCACCGGCTGCTGCGCGTGCTGGGTAAGGGCAACAAGCAGCGTAGCGTCCCGTTCGGGGAACCGGCCGCCGATGCGTTGCGCGCCTGGTTGGCCGACGGGCGCCCGGCCCTGGTTGCCGCGGAATCCGGGCCTGCCTTGTTGCTGGGGGCGCGGGGCCGGCGGCTGGACGTGCGACAGGCTCGCACCGTGGTGCACCAGACCATCGCCGCCGTCGATGGCGCCCCTGACATGGGACCGCACGGTTTGCGGCACAGCGCGGCCACCCACCTGCTCGAGGGCGGCGCTGATCTGCGCGTCGTACAGGAATTGCTGGGCCATTCCAGCTTGGCCACTACGCAGCTCTACACCCATGTGACGGTCGCGCGGCTGCGCGCGGTGCACGACCAAGCGCACCCGCGGGCCTGACCGAGGCCCGATGTGCCCGCCTGGTAGCGAAATTTCGGTCGGTTAGGGCGTCGGGCCCGACAAAGTCGCTCAGAGGTGGGCACAAAGCGTGCCCCGACCTGACTGGGACCGCTGTGACTATCGATGCAGCGGCTTCAGCCGCATTGGCGTGGACGCCAACAGCCCCAGTGGATCGACGTAGTCGGCGCGGGCGGCCGGACCCCACATCGCACCCCAATGCAAGCACGCCACGACCGGACAGCCCGGATGTCCGGCCAGCAATTCACCGATCGCCGTCCCCGCGGTCACCGATTGCCCGGGCCGTACCACGGCCCGGACCGGCTCGTAACTGGTGTGCAAACCGCCCGGGTGGGCCAGCGATACCAGCTCGCGACCGGCCAGCGTTCCGGCGTACACCACCGTCGCGGCGCCCGCGGCATAGACCGGCTGGCCAGGACTGCCCGCGAGGTCGACCCCGCGATGGCCGCGGTTCCAGTTCGGCGACGGGGCGTCGAAGGCCCGCATCACCGCCGGTGGCGGCCGTAGCGGCCACCGCAGGCGGCCCACATCGCCGCTGGCCGGGACTGCGCAGACCAGCGTCGCGGCCAGGATCGTCGCCGCCCATCGCATCTCGTCAGTTCACCGCGACGCCGGCAAACCGGCCAGCCAGCGCTGTGGACAAAGCACCTGGCCGAAGCGTGTAAACTCCTCTGCGCAGCCCGTAATTACGAGCTGACTTCGCGCGTCTGCATCGCGTCTCCCGTTCCACTAGGAGGTTCGCACCGCGTGCCGGCGGTCCCGTCCAACAGCGGGTCCGGCATCGCAGCAGCCGCCAGGGCCCGGCTTCACCCGTCGCTGGGCGACAACCGACACACAAAGGCATACGCATGGCCGTAGTAACCATGAAGCAGCTGCTTGACAGCGGCACGCACTTCGGGCATCAGACCCGTCGCTGGAACCCCAAGATGAAGCGGTTCATCTTCACCGACCGCAACGGCATTTACATCATCGATCTGCAGCAGACGCTGACCTTCATCGACAAGGCGTACGAGTTCGTCAAAGAGACCGTCGCCCATGGCGGCACGGTCTTGTTCGTCGGCACCAAGAAGCAGGCGCAGGAATCCATCGCCGACGAGGCGACCCGGGTGGGTATGCCGTACGTCAATCAGCGCTGGCTGGGTGGCATGCTGACCAACTTCCAGACCGTGCACAAGCGCCTGCAGCGGCTCAAGGAGCTCGAGGCGATGGAGCAGACCGGTGGCTTCGAGGGCCGCACCAAGAAGGAAATCCTGGGTCTGACCCGCGAGAAGAACAAGCTGGAGCGCAGCCTGGGCGGTATCCGGGACATGGCGAAGGTTCCGTCGGCGGTCTGGGTCGTCGACACCAACAAGGAGCACATCGCGGTCGGTGAGGCTCGCAAGCTGGGTATCCCGGTCATCGCGATCCTGGACACCAACTGCGACCCCGACCTGGTCGACTACCCGATCCCGGGCAACGACGACGCGATCCGCTCGGCGGCCCTGCTGACCAAGGTGATCGCCTCGGCGGTGGCCGAGGGGCTGCAGGCACGCGCCGGTGC
>NZ_JBAPRN010000107.1:0-23934 GCF_049281135.1 Mycobacterium sp.
CCCCAACATTGTCGGCGTGCTTCACGTCGGCGAAACCGAAAGCGGCTATCCGTATCTCGTCATGCAGTACCACCGAGAGGGGTCGTTGGAAGCACGGATTCGTCGGCTCGGGCCGCTGGCTTTGGACGAGGTCCTGCGGCTCGGGGTGAAGATGGCTGGCGCGCTGGCAACCGCACATCGGCTCGAAATACTGCACCGAGACGTCAAACCCGGAAACATTTTGTCTACCGAGTACGGCGAGCCGGCGTTGAGCGATTTTGGAATTGCGCACATCTCCGGTGCCTTCAAGACCGCCACCGGCACCTTCACCGGCTCGCCCGCATTCACCGCGCCCGAGATCCTCGGCGGTGATCCACCGACCGAGGCGTCGGACGTCTATGGTCTCGGCGCCACCCTGTTCTGCGCCCTCACCGGCCACGCGGCCTACGAACGCCGCAGCGGTGAGCAGGTCGTGGCGCAGTTTTTGCGGATTGCCACCGAATCGGCACCGGACCTGCGCGAGTCGGGCATCCCCGAAGACGTCTCGTCGGTGATCGAGAAGGCAATGTCTCGCGATCCGAACGGTCGCCCGACAGCCATCGAACTGGGTGAGGAGCTGCGGAGGGTTCAGGCGAGCCACGGTCTTTGTGTCGACGAGATGGCGCTGCGAGGCGACGCCGTCGACGCAGCCGAGCAGCGACACGTCGCAGGGGTCCGCTCGTTGCGGGGCAACCTTCCCGTTGAGCTGACCAGCTTTATCGGTCGGCTAGCAGAACTGACCGAGCTGAAAAAGCTGCTGTCAACGTCGCGCCTGGTGACGTTGACGGGATTGGGCGGAGTGGGCAAGACCAGGTTGGCGCTCCGGGTGGCCGGCGAGCTGCGGCAGGATTTCGCGGACGGCGTCTGGCTGATCGAGTTGGATGAGCTACACGACGGATCGCTGTTGGTCGACGTCGTGGCTGCCGGCTTGGGCTTGCGGGACGACTCAGCCCGACCATTGCTGGAAAAGCTGATTGATTTCCTGAGCCCGCGCAACCTGCTGCTGGTGCTGGACAACTGTGAGCAAGTCGTCGAGGCAGCCGCGCAGCTGACGAGTGCCCTACTGCGGGGGTGCCCGGACCTGCGGATCACCACCACCAGTCGTGAGCGCCTGGGGGTCGATGGGGAGTCAGAGCTGCGGCTGTCGCCGCTCGCGGTGCCGGATGCCGACTCCGTGCCGACGCTGGGTGGAGTGCCTCAACACGACGCGGCGACGTTGTTCACCCAGCGGGCGGCGTCGGCGGTGCCCGGATTCACGCTCACCGACGAGAACAAGGCGAGGGTGGCCCGCATCTGTCACCAGCTGGACGGATTGCCGTTGGCAATCGAGCTCGCGGCCGCACGACTGCGTGTCATGTCACTCGAACAAATTTCCGACAGGCTATCGGACCGGTACGCATTGTTGACGCGTGGAAGCCGAGGGGCGCCGAACCGGCAGCAGACGCTGCGCTGGAGCGTCGGCTGGAGCTACGACCTGTGTGGTCCAGACGAACAACAACTGTGGAGCCGACTGTCGGTCTTCGCTGGAAGCTTTGAACTCGAGGCGGCGGAAGACATTTGCGGCGGGGAATGGTCCGCGGACGAGTTCCTCGATCTGCTGTCATCCCTGGTCGACAAATCGATTTTGAACCGGACGGAAACGCGGGGAGCGGTGGGCTTCCGGTTACTCGACACACTCCGTGATTTCGGCAGGGAACAAATCCAACAAACCGACGAATACGTGCATCTGCGGCGACGGCATCTGGACTGGTACCGAAGGCTCGCAAGTAAGACCGCGACCGAATGGTTCGGTCCGCGGCAGATCGACTGGATCGAGCGCGTCGGACGGGAGATGCCAAACCTGCGCGAGGCACTGGAGTTTGGCCTGCAGCACTCCCCGGAGACCGCGGTCGAGATCGCCGCTGCCATCCATCCGGTGTGGACTGCGCGTGGAATGCTCAGCGAAGCACGTCGTTGGTTGGACCGTGCGCTGGCCGCTGCCGTGGCCGAACCGAGCCGGGAACGGGTGATGGCGCTGTATGGCGCCGCAGCGATCAGCGGGCTTCAGGGTGACACGTCGGCTGAGGCGGCTCGCGTTACCGCGATGGGCGCGCTGGTCGAACAGATGACAGACCCGGTGGCGCGTGGTCTATTCGCTATTGCCGACGGATTCAAGTCGCTGGTAACCGACAAATTCGACCACGCCTGCACATGTTTGAAGGCCGGCCTCGATGCCGGCGACGATCCGATGGTGCGGCTTCTGGCGATGTGCCTCCTCGGGTGGGCACACGAATTCCGCGGTGAAACCCAAGAGGCCGCCCGTTGGGTCGAACGAGCGCTGGAGTTCGCGGAATCGCGCGGTGAGTCGGTGTACCGATCATGGGTGATGTGGACGGCGGGGATCGTCCAGTTGCGTCATGGCGAAATCGACCGTGCGGCAAAGGCATTGAGCGAATCCCTGCGGTTGACGCATCGCCTCAACGATCCGCGCAATGCCGCGACATGCCTGGAGGGGTTGGCCTGGATCGCCGGTGTCAGACACAACCCCCAGTTGGCCGTCACGCTGATGGCGGCCGCTGAGTCGTTGGGCCTTGCGGCGGGAACCGGTTCCACAGTGGTATTTCCCGCCCTACTCGGGCACCACCGTGATTGTGAACGCCACGCTCGGGAAGCGTTAGGCGAAGAGGGATTCGAGACCGCCCGTCAGAAAGGCCGATCACTCGACTTCGACGAGGCGGTTACCTGTGCACTTGGCGGGTGAGTTGCACTCCGCCACGGTTGCCGGTCAGTGCGCGGGATCAGTCGCGGCCGCCGCCTCCAGGGTGGCAAGCACCGATTCGAGCCCGTAGCTGAATGCCCGGTCAGACCAGTGCTCAGAGTAGTGCGAGGCCACGCTCCTTAGATTCGGGAAGCGCTGCGCGGGAAGGGATTGCAGCCGTTTGTAGATGTCGCCATTCGCGCCGGCGTGCCGTGCCCGCCCACCCACGGCGAACCCCAGAGTCAGGGCAACCAGGCTACCCAACCCCTCGACCATCGTGCGATCGTCGAGGCCCGCCGAACGCAGAATGCCGATCAGGCGCTCTCGCAACTCATCGAGTACCGGCGCGGCATCGTTGCCAACCGACAGCAACTCGAGGAGTCCGTGGTGCTTTTGCAGTGCCGTGCGCAGCACGGTCATCTCATGGACGATGCGTTCCGTCCAGGGTCGGTCCTCCGGCAGGGGCGTCGGAAGCTCCCGCAGGACGTGCGCCCCGAGGCGGGCGACCAGATCGTCCTTGCTGGCAACGAATCCGTAGATCGTCATGGGCGCGACGCCGGTGGCCTCGGCGAGGCGCCGCATGCTCAGCGTCGCCAACCCCTCGGCATCAACGAGGGCCACGGCCGCGTCCAGAATCTCGTCTTCGGTGATGATCCGCTGAACCCGGCGACGTGCGACCCGGGAGGTTGGTTCGCCCATGGCGTTCTCCGTCCGATCTGCCCGAACACTGCGCTCACTCGCCCGTACGGATGTACGTCGACTGTACACCCGTACATAAGTATGCCATCATGTGTCACGAACAACGCCGAGGAGTGCCGATGCCACATCTTGTCCTCCCGCTCGCCGCCTGCACCCCCGAACTCAGCGACACCGTGGGCGGCAAAGCGGTCGGTCTCGGTGCGTTGCTCAGCCAGAACCTGCCGGTCCCGGATGGTTTTGCGGTAACAACTGCCGCGTACAACGCCACGATCGGCACCGTGCGGGACGCCATCGGCGCCGCGATCGCCGCCGATGCCGCGCACAACGACGCACAGACGTCGGCAACGCTGCGCACACTGATCGAGACTGTCGACATTCCTGCCCATGTTGCCGCGGCGATCCGCGACGCCTACCTCCAACTCGATCCATCCGGTGAGTCCGTTGTCGCCGTGCGGTCCAGCGCGACAACCGAAGACCTCCCCGACGCATCGTTTGCAGGACAACAGGACACCTATCTCGGGATCCGCGGTGTCGATGCGGTCATTGCCCACGTCGTGCGGTGTTGGAGCAGCCTGTTCACCTCGCAGGCCATCGCCTACCGGCGTCGCGTCGGAATCGGGAGTGACGATCTGGCGATGGCGGTTGTGGTTCAGCGGATGGTTGACGCAGCAGCCGCCGGCGTGATGATGACCCTGGACCCGGTCACCGGCGATCGGCGAACCGTGTTCATCTCGGCCGCGCACGGCTTGGGTGAAGGCGTGGTCAAAGGCGACGTCGAATCCGACAGTATCTGGATCGACAAGAAATCCCTGACCGTCACCCGCCGCGAGGAACAGATCCAGCGCAGCGCCTATCTGTGTACGGGTCCGCACTACGAGGTTGGGCTCGTCACGCTCACCGAGGCCGAGGGCGTCAGACCGGCGATCTCAGACGCCGAAGCGATCGAACTGGCACGCGTGGCGATTCGCATGGAAGACATCCAGAACCGGGCCCAAGATCTCGAGTGGGCGATCGACGTCGATGCCGACGGAGGCCGCACCGCGCGGTTGCTGCAGGCCCGACCGGAAACGGTCTGGTCTAACCGCGCGTCCCCCGCGAGCGCTGCCACTTCCGGGTTGCATGGTCATACCCGCCCTGACACGACCTGGACCACCACCAACGTCGGCGAATCGGTGCCCGGGGTTCCCACACCGCTGGGATGGTCGGTGTGGTCGGTGGCGGGCGAAATCGCGATGCGATCGGCCTTCCACGCCATCGGGGCGCTGTCGAGCCGGGAACTGGAACTTCCTGACCGGCAAGAGGATTGGCTACTAGGCATCTTCTACGGGAGAGCAGCGCTGAGCGTGAGCTTGGTGTGTGAATGGTCCGAGCGGGTGCCCGGTATCGATCCCGTCGCGATGGCCGAGCAGATCTTTTCGGCGCGTCCTCGTGGATATGTAGCGCGCAGTCGGCGACGCTACTACCCGCGCGTCGCGGTGAAAGCGGTGCAACCGATGCTGCGGGTTCAGTCGATGGTGGCTGCCGATCGCGACGACGCGGAGGCGTTCCGTGCCACGACGCTCGAAGAGCTCACCACCGTCGGCGAGTCCAGAACGCGCGTGCTGCTCGATCAGGCGATCGAGTTGCACCGTCGGTGCCTGTCGACCCAAACCCTGCTGACAATGGTTGTCTGCCAACCGATTACCGATCGGCTGTTGCGGCTCGCCGAGTCCGTCGGGGTATCGGGGGAGGAGCTGATGGCAGGTTACGGGGGGCACGACGAGATCGCCGCGGTGGCCGACATGTGGGCCGTTGGCCGAGGCAGGCTCGACTACGACACGTTTCTGTCTCGGCACGGTTTTCACGCGTGGCAGGAAGGTGAATTGTCGGCCCGCAGTTGGCGGGAGGACCCGACGCCGGTCCGCGACCTCATTGCCAGCTATGCGGCGCGAGAAGACGATGCCGACCCCGGGCGCGCCGAAGCCGCACGCATGGCCCGGCGCGCCGATCTCGAGCGCCAGTTCTTAGCCAGACTTTCGGCTGCCCGTCGGCCATTGGGGCGCCTACTTCTGCGCCTGGCACGCACGTTCGTGCCATTGCGGGGCGTCGCCAAGGGTTCCTTTGTGCAGGTGCTCGACGTCGTACGCGCCGCCGCCCGCAGACTCGGTGAACACCTTGCGCATACCGGCGTGCTGGCCGACGCCGAGGACGTTTTCTATCTGACGCTTCCCGAAATCCGTTCCGGTTCATTCGGTGCCATGTCTGCGCTCATTTCCACCCGGCGCGCCGAACGGGCCGCCTACCAGGGCATGGAGATTCCGCCGGTCTTCTGCGGCGAGCCGCCACCGACAGTGATCGCGCCCGTTGCGATGTCGGACACGATCATCGGAACCGGCGCCAGCCCCGGCGTCGTCGAGGGGCGCGCGCGTGTGGTGACGCGGCCCGACCAGGCCCGCGTCGAGGACGGGGAGATTCTGGTGGCCCGCGATACCGATCCCAGTTGGGCCACCCTGATGTACCTGTCGTCGGGGCTGGTCGCCGATATCGGCGGAGTCATGAGCCACACCGCCATCGTCGCGCGCGAGCTGAGCCTGCCGTGTGTGGTCAACACCGGCAACGCCAGCAAGACACTCAAGACCGGTGACCTGATCCGGGTCAACGGCACCACCGGCTCAATCGAAGTGCTCAAGCATGCCGTCGAGTCCGCCTGAACCGCTGCGCATCTCAGCCCTATCCGGCCGTATCCCAGTCGGCCCGAAGCAGGAAGGATCAACATGACCACCACCGACATCACACCCGTGCAGGCCGCTGAATACCGACGCGACCCGGTGTGGGGCCCAATGAGCCACCCCGCCCTGGAAACCATTGCAGCGGGCAGCCCCCCGTGGAAAGACCATATTTACATCGCGTTCTGGGACACCAAAAACCAGGCCTACGGGTTCCTGCACTGGAACTCGTCGCCCAATCACGACACCACCAAAGTTCAGGCGAATCTCTCCTTGGGCTCCAAGACCATCGACATCATCGAACCTTTACCGCCACAGGCAGCGCACTTCTCCAGCGCATCAGCGGAATTCGATCTCAAAGGTCACGTTGAATACCACCATGACCGGCTTACCGGCATGCTGACGATCACACCGCTATTCGAGATCATCGACTTCGGGCCCGGCGGTTCTCTTCCGGCCCTCGGCGACAACGAGCCGCTCCAGCATTTCGAGCACGGCTTGCGGCTGACCGGGACCCTGACTCTCGACGGAGACCGTCACGATATCGACGCGGTCGGATTTCGCACCCGAACCTGGGGATACCGGGACGACTCGCAACAGTTCGCCGAGTACTTCTTCCTCTGGACCACCTACCACGACTACGCGGTGGGCTTCATCAAACAGCTGCACCCCGACGGGTCGCAGATCACCGGAGGTGGCGTCGTACGCGACGGTCAGGTGACCCATGTGACGGATGCTCATCTGGTGAAGAACCGCGCCGGATTCGCCCAGCGCATCATCGTCGACCTCGCGGACGGGACATCGCTGACGTTAAACCGCGGAGAGCGCATCTGGGACGGCTGGTGCCCAATCGGCCTTCCCGAGCGACACGGCCCGGCCTTCAGCGCATTCGACGAGATCGTGGACTGGACCGACGAGCGCAGCGAAACAGCCTGCGGTCTATCGGAATACGGTCAGATTCGGCACATCCACTAACACGTTACCCGTGTCACCACGCAGCGGTCTACCGGGCCGCCTCACTGACAACCGTCTAGACAAACCATAGAAACAAGTCGATTATATATCGAATATTGGGAATCGTTGAGGCGGCGCCCATGGCGCGCTCGGAACGCGGACGGTGACGGCTGCATGCAGATTAAGAGTCGGCATGCCTTGGTGACCGGTGGGTCACACGGCATTGGTGTCGACATAGCGAAGGAGTTTTCCAGGCGGGGTGCGGCGGTCACGGTGCTGGGCCGCGACGCCGGGCGGCTGAGCGCCGTCGCCGAGTCGATCAACGGCAACTGGTTCAGCCTCGATCTCGCCGACGACTGTGCTGTCGCTGATGCCATCGGCCGGGTGGAGGCCGAGCACGGCCCCGTTGACATCCTGGTGAACAACGCCGCGCTGGCGTTGGTTCGTGGTGCCGGCGAATATGATCCCGGCGACGCCCGGCTACTGATGACGGTGAACTCGATCGCGCCGATGGAGTTGGTCCGTCAAGTTCTCCCGGGCATGGTCAACCGCGGTCACGGGCATATCGTCAACGTCTCGTCGTTGGCGGGTGTGAGCGCGGTTCCGGACATGGCCATCTATTGCGCAAGCAAAGCCGCACTGCACCATTACACCGCCGTGTTGCAGCGCGAGCTTCAGCGCGACCGCTCCCCGGTCGGAGCAACTCTGGTTACCTTCGGCGAGGTCGCTGGAACGCACATGATGGAGCAGGCGCGGCAGTCGCCGATCATCGCCGCGGTCTCTGCGCGGTTGGCCCGCAGCAAGATCCTGCCGATGATCACGGCGGCCGACGCCGCCCGAGCGGTCGCGGATGCTGTACACCAGCAAGCCCAATATGTCGCCGTACCTCGTCGGCTGGCCGCCGTCATCGGGCTGCGGAACCTGCCGAGCCGCTTGCAAGACGTCGCACTGATCGGCTTGAAGGAACAGGCGAGCACCGCGGTCGTCCGCTCCGACTGACCGGTAGCAGCCATAGGTGTGGCGTAGACCACTTACTATTCGGTATGATATATATCGAATTATCCGTCGGACGGAGAAGAAACCGCGACATGCGTACAAAACGGTTCGACAGGTGACCTGGCGGGCGAATCGTATGCGCCGGTCCGGCGCGGATGGTCTACCGGTTTCGCTTCGGCTGCGCGACAGTGACACCAGGCTGTTCCCATACAAGAGGAGATATCGATGACGGCACCCGAACGCACCCGAGGGTGCCCGGTCGGTCATTACGCGTGGGCGTCGGGCGACCACCCGCCGATGACGGGCTTTCGACAGTTCGACCGTGAGGACCGGGAGCCTGTTTTCTATACGACTGACGCCGCGGGCTATCACGTCTTCACCGAGCAAGAGGCGATCGCGGAGGGCATGCAGCGTACCGATCTGTTCTCGAGCCATGCCATCGAGCCGATTACCCCCAATCCGGAGTATCGGTGGATCCCGGAAATGCTCGACCCGCCCGAGCACACCCAATGGCGCCGGCTGCTGGCTCCCATGTTCACGCCGGCCCGCGCCGCCGCGATGGAAGACGATATCCGCACACAGGCCACGATCTTGATCGACGAGCTCGCCGACGAGGGGCACTGCGACTTCATGTCCCAGTTCGCCCGCAAGTTCCCGACGGCAATCTTCTTGCGCATGATGGGATTACCGCTCAGCGAGCTCGACAAGTTCCTCGCCTGGGAGTACACCATCCTGCACGGCAATGACGAAACAGACCCCAAACGGGAGCGCGCCGCGCAAGCCATGGGCGAAGTGGCGCAATATTTTGCCGGGGTTATCGCCGAAGCCCGCAAGGACGACACCGGCAAGACCGACATCATCAGCTCGGCAGTGCGATGGGAGATTGACGGCGCCCCGATCACCGATGCCGACCTGTTGTCGTTGTGCACGCTGATCTTCGTGGCCGGACTCGACACGGTCGCGGCTCAGCTGTCCTTCACCATGTACACCCTGGCCACCGACGCCGGCCTGCGCCAACGCATTGTCGATGACCCCGCGGTGATCCCCTCGGCGGTGGAGGAGTTTCTTCGCGTGTACGGGATCGTGCAGTGTGGCCGGCGGGTGACCGAGGACACCGTGTTTCGCGGATGCCCGTTGAAGCAGGGCGAGATGGTGCTCTTCCCGCTGGCCGCTGCCGGTCGTGACCCGCAGCAGTATCAAGATCCGTCGACGATCGACTTCGACCGCGGACGCGTCCGCCATATCTCATTCGGGGCCGGCCCGCACCGTTGCCTTGGCTCGCACCTCGCACGGGTCGAACTCATCGTCGGGCTGCAGGAATGGCATCGTCGCATACCGCACTACTCGCTGGCGGCCGGCCAAACCATCCTGGAACACCACAGCGGTGTGTATGGCCTGAACAACTTGCCGCTTACCTGGCCTGTCGGCGCTGCCTAGGAGCCATTTTCGCGGTCGCCGAGGAATCCGGCGCCGATCTGGAGGTGTCCCGCGTCGTGACAGAGGCCTGGTCGATGCTGGCCAGCGGCTTTGGGATCCTGGAAGCTCCCACCGCCGGCGACGACGGTTCGATCTACTTCAGCGACATCACCGGTGGTGGGGTGTACCGGCTGGCACCGGGCGCGGACGAACCCACGGTGGTGGTACCCAGACGCCGTGGGGTGGGTGGGATGGCGCTGCACCGCGATGGCGGCCTGGTGATCAGCGGACGCGACGTGCGCCACGTCGGTGCCGGCCCGGACCGCCTGCTCCTAGCCCCCACCGACGTCGCCACGGCACCGGGACTGATCACTTCGTTCAACGACTTTGCGGTGGGAGTATCGGGCGAGCTGTACATCGGCACGGTGCGCACCCCGGCTGGGCACGTGCGGGGCGACGACGAGCTGTTCGGCCGCGGCGAGCTGTTACGCCTCGACGCGCCCGGACATGCGGTGCGCTTGCTCGCCGAGGTCGAAACCGCCAACGGCGCGGTGTACACCAATGGAGCTGTGCTACAGGCTGATTCGGCACGCCGGGTGATCAACAGCGTTCGTGCCGACGGCACCGCTCATACCAGGTTTAGTACCGCCTCCGTCGACGGTGTCCCGGACGGGCTCGCCCTCGACGCCGATGGCAACGTGTGGATCGCGTTCTACGGTGGCGGGTGCATCGCATGCTTCGCGCTTACCGGCGAGCTGCTGCGGGTTATAACAGTGCCGGCGCGACGGGTGACCAGCGTCTGCTTCGGCCGCGTCGACCGAACCGTCTACGTCACGACCGAGGACAACACGACCGACGCCGCCCTCACCGGCTGCTTGCTCGTCAGCGACATCGACGTCGCCGGTGCCGCCCCGCTGGCCGCGGCCATCTGACATCGGGCTCACCAGTTGCGGACTGCGCCGGAATTAATAGTATAATTATAGATCGTATTGGGCGTGGCTACTAATCCGGCGGCGGCTGAGCTGCGCGCTGCCCGACCCGAGTAAGCGAGAGGTTTGCCAGATGAGGCGATTGGTCTTCGAGCCCGAACACGATCAGTTGCGCGAGACGACAAAGCTCTATATCGAACGCGAGGTCGCACCCAATGCCGAGAAGTGGGAGCAAGAACGCATCGTCGATCGCTCGGCGTATCTGGCCGCGGGTAAGTACGGACTGATCGGCTTCAACATGCCCGAGAAGTACGGCGGCGGAGGCTCCGACGACTTCAGGTTCAACGCGGTGATCATCGAGGAGCTCGCCAAGTTCGGGTCAGGGGCACCGGCACTGAACCTGCAGAACGACATCGTCGGTCCGTACCTGAAGTCACTCGCCACCGAGGAACAGCAGCAGCGCTGGCTCCCCGGCTTCGTCACGGGCGAGCTCATCGGCGCGGTCGCGATGAGCGAACCCGGCGCCGGTAGTGACCTGGCGGGGATCCGCACCTCGGCGGTCCGCGACGGCAACGACTGGATCCTCAACGGCAACAAGACATTCATCTCCTCCGGGATCAACGCCGACCTGGTGGTCGTGGTGGCACGCACTAACCCCGGCGCCGGGCACAAAGGCTTCTCGCTGCTGGTCGTGGAGCGCGGTATGGACGGCTTCACCCGCGGACGCAAGCTCGACAAAATGGGCCAGCACAGCCAAGACACCGCCGAGCTGCACTTTGACAACGTGCGGGTACCCGCGGCGAATGTGCTGGGCGAGGTCGACAGAGGCTTCTATCACCTGATGCACAATCTTCCCTCCGAGCGACTGTCCATCGCGGTGCGCGGTGTGGCCGGGGCGCGGGAGACATGGCGTCAGACCGTGCAATACGCCAAGGACCGCACCGCATTCGGTCAACCAATCGGGTCCTTCCAGCACAACCGGTTCGTGCTGGCCGAGCTGGATACCGAACTGGACATCGCCGAGTGCTATGTCGATCGCTGCGTGCAGGCGGTGGTGGACAAGGAGCTCACCGCGGTCGAGGCTGCCAAAGCCAAGTGGTGGTGTACCGAACTCGCCAAGAAAGTCATCGATTCATGCCTGCAACTGCACGGGGGCTACGGCTACATGAACGAGTACCGCGTCGCGCGGGACTATGTCGACACTCGCGTGACAACCATTACGGGTGGAACCACTGAGATCATGAAGGACATCATCGGCCGGAGTCTGGGCTTGTGAGCGCTGCGTCGACCGGCGGGGCAGTGGGGGAACGTGCGCGATGACGCTGGCGACTAAGTTCACGGACGTGTTCGGGGTCGAGCACCCCATCGTGCAGGGTGGGATGCAGTGGGTGGGCCGCGCGGAATTGGTTGCGGCGGTGGCCAATGCAGGTGCGCTGGGGTTCCTCACGGCGCTGACCCAGCCCACCCCGGCCGATCTGGCCAACGAGATCGCCAAGACGCGTGACCTCACGGACAAGCCGTTCGGGGTGAACCTGACGATCCTGCCGACGATCAACCCACCGCCGTATGACGAGTATCGCCAGGTGATCGTGGATGCCGGCGTCACGATCGTCGAGACTGCCGGGTCCAACCCGGCGCCGCACCTGCCGATGTTTCACGACAACGGAATTAAGGTGCTGCACAAGTGCACCTCGGTGCGCCACGCGGTCAAGGCCGAGACCCTGGGCGTGGACGGCATAAGCATCGACGGCTTCGAGTGCGCGGGCCATCCCGGTGAGGACGACATTCCGGGTTTGGTGCTGATCCCGGCGGCCGCGGCCAAGATCGCTATCCCGATGATCGCCTCTGGCGGTTTCGCCGATGCGCGTGGCCTGGTGGCCGCGTTGGCTTTGGGCGCCGATGGCATCAACATGGGCACCCGGTTCATGTGCACGGTGGAGTCGTGCATTCATCAGAACGTCAAGGAAGCGATCGTGGCCGCCGATGAGCGGGGCACCGAGCTGATCTTCCGTACGCTGCACAACACCGCGCGGGTGGCCAGCAACACCGTGTCTCGCGAAGTCGTTGAAATCCTTGATCGCGGTGGACAATTCGAAGACATCAGAGACCTCGTTGCGGGCGTCCGCGGGCGCACCGTCTTCGAGAACGGCGACCTCGAAGCCGGTGTCTGGAGCGTCGGTACCGCGATGGGTCTGATCGACGACATCCCGACCGTCGCCGAGTTGGTCTCACGCATCGTCGCCGAGGCCGACGAACTCATCACCGGACGGCTGAGCGACATGATCCAGCCGAGCGCTGATTTGCCGATTGGACTTATCCGATGATGTATCTGCTGCTGCATGGTGGGGCGCACGGCAGTTGGGCGTGGGAGCGCCTCGTGCCCCGGCTGCAGGCACGTGGACACACGGTCGTTTGCCCGATGATTCCCATGGACGATCCCGCTGCGGGAGTCCAGGAGTGGGCCGGCGCGGCTTGTCGCTGTGTTGACGGCGCGAGTTCCTCGGAAGTCGTGGTGGTCGGGCATTCCATGGCGGGCCTGGCCTTGCCGGTCATCGCTACGATGCGACGGGTTGAACGGATGGTGTTCTTGTGCGCGGTGGTGCCGCTGCCTGGCCGCCGACACCGAGACTGCCTGGGAGACCCACCGACGGCGATCACCCTGAGGCGCGATCGGCTCGAATTCGACGCGGCGGGCAGCATGCTCGTACCGTGGCTGACCGCGCGCGAGTTCTACTATCAGGACTGCGACGAAGCTGTTGCCCGTGCGGCCTGGGTTCGTATGCGGCCGTCCGCGCAGGGCATTTGGAAGGAAGTGTCACCCATCGATACTTGGCCGTCGACGCCGTCCACCTACATCGTGGGCAAGTTTGATCGGTCGCTGAGCCCTGACTACTCGCGGCGGGCGAGCCGCGATCTGCTGGGTGTCGACGCGATCGAACTCGACTCGGGTCACGCGCCGATGCTCAGTTGCCCCGACGAGTTGGCGGCCGCACTTGACACCGTCGCTTCGGGCCCCACGGCGCGCCGACGGTCGTTGTTGTCGACAGAAAGAGGAAGCCATGGCCGGGACTCTTGAGGGCAAGGTCGCGTTTATCACCGGCGCTGCCCGCGGTCAGGGGCGTAGCCATGCGGTGCGGCTGGCTCGTGAGGGTGCCGACATCATCGCTGTCGATTCGTGTGCACCGGTGGACACCGCCGCTTACCCGATGGCCAGCAAGGAAGACCTCGCTGCGACGGTCGCCGCAGTGGAAGCCACCGGCCGGCGCATCGAGGCCCATATTGCCGACGTTCGCGATTTGGCGGGGCTGCGCGCATCGGTCGACGCGGGGGTCGGGCGCTTCGGTCGCCTGGACATCGTGGTTGCCAACGCCGGTTTTGCGTCGTATGCGGCCGCCGACCAGATGACCGAGGATCAGTGGGACGAAATGATCGCGGTCAATCTCAGCGGTGTGTGGCGCACTATCCGGGCATCGATCGCTCACATGGTTGCCGGTGGTGGCGGTGGTTCGGTGATCATCGTCAGCTCGGCCGCGGGCTTGCGCGGTATCCCGAACGCGGCGCATTACGCGGCCGCCAAGCACGGGCTCGTCGGCCTGATGAAGGTGCTGGCGCTCGAGATGGGGACACACCGAATCCGAGTTAATACGATCCATCCCACGACGGTGGAGTCGCCGATGACCCAGAACGAGGCCACGTTGGAATTGTTTCTTCCTGGCCAACCACGAGAGGCGCAAACCCAGGAGGCCTACGCGCGGATCGCCCAGCGGCTCAACGTAATACCGGTGCCCTGGATTCAACCGGAGACGGTCAGCGACCTGGTGGCTTTTCTGGCCTCGGATCAGGCTCAGTACATCACCGGGACTTCCATCCCGGTGGACGCGGGCATGACGGTCCGGTGGTGACAACCGTCAGTTGAACAGCTCGACGATCTTCCTGTTCTTCAAGTCGTCGCCCAGCAGCGTGGTAGCCGCGGTCTGCATGTGTTGGGTCCAATGCTTTTGGGCGCCTTCGCTGTCGCCCGCCGCGACCAGGGTTGCAAGCTTGCGGAACGACAGTAGAACACGCCGAAACCGTTGCGGCTTGACATTTTTTGCGAACTTGGTCGGTACGGTAGCGGCGTAGTGCATGGCGACGACTTCCTGCAGCAGGCCGCCCTGCAGCGCAAGGGTTTTGTTCCCGCTGCCCTTGAGAACGAGCTCATGGAACTCATACGTGGTTTGCGACCATGCGTCGGCATTTGGCACGTTGTCGGGACTTTCGTCGAGCAGCGCGGCGACGTCGTCGATGCATTGGTTGAGCCGACGTAGGTCCTCGGGATCGTTGCGCGCCGCCATCATGCCCGCGCAAATCGGCTCGAGCGCGGTTCGCGCCTCGTATACGTCGGCGATCGTGGCGCCGTCGATCTGCAGCAACAGACCCACGTGCCGAGCGCTGACACTGACATCAGGCGTCAGCACCAATGCGCCGCCGCCGACTCCGCGGCGCACCGAGATCAAGGCCTCTGTCTCGAGAATCCGGAACGCCTCACGCAACGTCGGCCGCGACACCCCGAGCTCAGCGAGGAGATCGGGCTCGGTTGGCAGGGTCATGCCGGGTAGCAGCTCACGCCGCACGATCTGCCGGCGGATCTTCGCTGCGATCAAGGCAGCCGTCTTCTGCGGATGCACCTGGCCGGTGATCGGCGATCGAACTCGGGTGACCATGGGTCTGCCTCTCTCTCGCGTCCTCGCGCCGGCCGAACCTTAAATGGTTCCTCCAGTTACCTTAATTCACTGATTATGCCATTAGTCCACGCTGAGCCGGTTGTTGTCTTGCGAGCGTGACGCCAGTCTCGGCCACGCGCGGTCGTGTTGCTAAATTAGATCTATCATTAATCTAGATCGGCGCGTTGCCTTCTGGAGGAGGACGATCGCCGACCGCTATCCAGGCACGGCGGCGCAGCCGCAGTAAAGAGGTCTGTTATGCCCGTGGGTGCGCCGACATACAAGGTGGGTAAGCGGTCCACGCCCATCCGAGTCGTTCAGTGCTTTACCGGCGGCGTCGGAACCGAGTGCGTGCGACGCATCCTGGATCACCCTGACATGACCCTGGTCGGCGTGCTGGTGCACTCGGCGGACAAAGACGGCAAGGATGCCGGCGAACTGGTCGGGATCGGCCCGATCGGTATCAGCGCGACGCGTGATCTCGACGAGATCATCGCCCTGCAGCCCGACGCCGCGATCTGGCACCGGCAGGGCTACGAGCCCACGCTGATCGCCAAGCTCCTGGCCGCGGGCGTCAACGTCTACACCGCGCTGGGTGGCCACGACGTGGCCGGCCAGCCCGAACAAGAGTTGCTCGAGCGGGCATGCCGCATCGGTGGCTCCACATTCGCGGCGGCCGGCAACATACCGGGGCTGATCAGCGACGCCCTTCCGATCTTCCTGACCGGCTTCACCGGCGAGGTCCGGCACATCAAGGCAGTTCAGCGCAACCATGTGGCGCACTACCCGTCCGCGCACCAGCTGGTAGCCGGCCTCGGCCTGGGGCTCCCGGTGGAGGCCGCGGAAAATCACGAAGTCGACGGCATGTGGGAATGGTTGATGGCGATGTCGTCCCAGACGGTGGCGCGGGCCATCGGAATTCCGTTCGACGGTCTGCGGACGGTCCGTAAGGAAACCCGCCCGGCGCCGCGCACCGTCACCCTGCCCGGCAGCGGATACACCATCGAGAAGGGAACGCTCGGTGGCGTGCGGTGGACCTGGGAAGCCCGCTCGGGTGGCGAGGTCTTCCTCACGATCGTCAACGAGCAGACTGCCGTTTTCGGCCTCGGCGAGGGATGGCGCACCGACGACAACGCGCCCGCGTGGACCGTCGAGATCGACGCGTCGCCGCCCTTGGTCGCCACCCTGACCTGGCCGGAAGGCATCCCTCACGCGCTGGCTAACTCACAGCTCAATTCCGCGCGGGCCATCAACATGGTCCCGGTGCTCGTCGATGCCCCACCGGGTTGCCGGACGATCTTGGACCTGGCCATGATCAGCGGCTATGCGGCGTCCAGATGACCGCGGCAGCTCCCTGGCTTAGCCGGCGGGACGGCTGACGCAGAAGAGCCGAACCGGCTCGGGCACTCCGCGCAGGCGGTGTGCGCCAATTGGCGACCACGTCAAGCCGTTGTCGGCATGACCGGCCCCGTGGGCCGACTCGGTCACCAGAACCGTCCCTGGTTGCGCAAGAGCGGTGACGCGGCTCGCCACGTTGACCGGGCTGCCGAACCAGTCGCCGGCGCGGCTAACGGCGAGCCCGTCGGCCACGCCCGCCCGCAGCTGGGGCAACCCGTTGGTGTTCGCGACGTTGACGAGTTCAAGCACTGCGTCGATCAGCCGGATGGTGTCGGCGGATACGAGCATGACCGCATCCCCGATGGTCTTGATGAACCACACGGGCGGCTCCACGATCTCAAGAGCCAGTTCGCCGAGTCTTCTCGCCAGGCGCACCAGATCCTCTGGGGGCAGTGTCTCGCCCAAACGGGTGAAGCCCGCGAGATCGGCGAAGGCGACGGCGACGTGGCGAGCGCCGGGGAGCTTGCCGGCCGCACGTTCGGTGGCGCTGATTCGTTGCTCTTCGAACATGTGCCGAAGCTGCCGCAACAACAGACCCTCGACCAACGGGCCGATCGCCGGGACGGACGCCCGCGCCAACGTTTCGGCGACCTCAGCAAATTCACGCTCGGTGGCGCCAGGCTGTGCGGTCAGCCCGAAGGCCGGTTGGCGCATCATCGCCGCAGTACGGCTAAGCCCCATGCTCAGCACCCTGACAATGTCTACTACGTCTGCGACGTCCATTCCCATGTCGAGGAAGACCTTGGCACGGCCGGCGGCCAGCGCGTCAGCACGTGGCAACACTGCCGCATCGGGATCGTCAATTTTGGGAAGGCCCGCTGCCCGCTCCAACCGCTGCAGTACCTCCAGATCGATCCCGGTCGACTCGGCGACCTCGCGCTCCGAGACGTAGACGCCGTCGTCACCAAGCACCCGGTTGGCAGGCAGCAGCATCGGCACCAGTGAGTGCTGAATCTGGTCGGCGGTGAAGCCACGGTCGAGCAGCCACTCGATCAGCTCTGCCCGCTCGCGGCGTTCGTTGCCTTCGAGCCCGTCCAGGTGGCCCGCGCTGACCAGAGCGGATGCCGAGGTGTCCGGGGTTTGCTCCGCGTCGTCAGCCGTCACGGCCTAACTTTCTCACGTCGGCGGCCGCAGCTGGTCGGGGAACCGCGGCTGCTCAACGGCGGGCGGCCGCTGCCTTAGGGGTTGCCCGCCGACCACGTGATCGACTTGGTTTCCAAGTACTCCTCCATGCCGGCGGCGCCCCACTCACGGCCCAGGCCGCTGTGTTTGTAGCCGCCGAACGGCGCCCACGGACTCAGGCCGCCGCCGCCTGCGGTGGTGTTGATCATGACATTGCCGGTCCGCATCCGACGCGCAATGTTGTAGGCGCGCACCGGATCTGCCGACCACACACCTCCGCCGAGACCGAAGTCGCTGTCGTTGGCGATCGCGACCGCTTCATCGTCACTGTCAAAAGGCAGCAGCACGCCGACGGGGCCGAACACCTCCTGGCGGCAGATCGCCATCGAATTGTCGACGCCAACGAACAGGGTCGGTTCAACGAAGTAGCCCTTGTCCAGCCCGGCGGGCCTGCCGCCGCCGTAGGCGATCTGCCCTCCCTCGTCGACGCCGCCGCGGATCAGGCCCTCGACCCGTTCGCGGTGGCGCGCGCTGATCAGGGGACCCATGGACACTGCCTCGTCAGCGGGATTGCCCACGGTGATCTGGTCGAGGGCGCCCTTGAGCGCCGCGGCGACCTCGTCGATCAACGAACGATGCACCAGGGTGCGGGTGAGCAAAGCGCAGCCTTGTCCCGCGTGCATGGTGAAGTTCATGACGATGCCCGGTAGCGCCTTGTCGATGTCGGCGTCCTCGAGAATCAGGTTGGCCGACTTGCCGCCGAGTTCGAGGACCACGCGTTTGAGTGTGTTGCCGGCCTGCTGGTGCACCGCGCGCCCGACCACATCCGAGCCGGTGAAGCTGACCAGATCGATATCCGGGTGCCGGGTCAGCTCGGCGCTGGCGTCGGCGTCACCGGTGACGATGTTCAGTACACCGGGTGGCAGTCCCGCCTCCTCGGCGATTTCACCGAGGATCAGCGCCTCGAGCGGGGTGTCCGGCGACGGCTTCAATACGGCGGTGCAGCCGGCGGCGAGTGCCGGGGCGACCTTGAAGACGTTGAGAAAGAACGGGAAATTGTAAGGGGTGATCAGGGCGGCGACGCCGATGGCTTCGCGCTGGATCACGCCTTGCCCGATTCCGGCCAGCCCGTTGGCGCCGATGTAGGGCATCATCGGCGCGTCGAATCGGTACTGGGGCAGAACGCGATCGGCGAAGTCGCGCATCGCCTCCAGCGGCGCGCCGATCTGCAGGGCGCTCGCCAGCATGCGAGTGCTGCCCGCTTCGGCGATGTTCAGTTCGACCAGTTCGTCGAAACGCCGCTCGATGATATCGGCCATTCGCCCGAGCGTCAGGGCGCGCTCTTTCGGTGTCGATCTGCCCCACGGACCTTCATCGAACGCAACCCGCGCAGCACGGACCGCCGCCCGGACGTCTTGGACGGTCCCTTGGGGGACACGTCCGATCTCGTCTTCGGTCGCGGGGTTGATGACGGGAAGGGCCTCGGCCCCAGTTCCCTCAGTCCACTCACCGTCGATGAATAGCCGGTAGTTGTACTCGTGGCCCATGCCGATCCTCCACCACCGTGTCGCGCAATATTCGTGCTATCAGTAATCTATATCACCTAGCCCGCGACGGGTAGATGGGCGGCAAACTTGTCTTCCACGCTTCCGTAAAGGGTATATTTAGTTATATCTTTAAACGGGCAGGCACGACGGTGAGGAGACGGCATGCCACTGCAGCCCGACATGAAAATCATCTCGGTGGACGATCACCTCGTTGAGCAGCCCAACCTGTGGCAGGACCGGCTGCAGGCGCACCACAGGGAACTCGGACCCAAGATCATCGAGGACGAGCAAGGCCACCACGTGTGGCAGTACGAAGGGGACCGATACCCGCAGATCGGTCTGAACGCGGTGGCCGGCAAAGACCCGCACGACTACGGGATGGAGCCGGTCCGCTACGACGACATGATCCCCGGCTGCTACGACGCCGCCGAGCGGGTGAAGGACATGGACATCGATGGCGTGCACGCGGCATTGTGTTTCCCGTCCTTTCCCGGATTCGCCGGCGGGGTCTTTCAGCGCGCCAAGGACAAGGACCTCGCGCTGGAGTGCGTCAAGGCGTGGAATGACTTCCAGGTCGGCGAGTGGGCCGCGGCCGCACCGGGCCGGCTCATACCGCTGGCGATCCTGCCGACGTGGGACCCGCAGCTGGCTGCCGACGAGGTGCGCCGCGCCCGGGATATCGGCTCCAAGGCGGTGTCGTTTCCCGACGCTCCCATCCCGCTCGGGCTGCCGTCGTTTCACCATCCGACCCACTGGGAGCCGGTCTGGCAGGCCTTCGAGGACACCGAGATGCCCGTGTGCCTGCACTTCGGTTCGGGCAGCTTCGTCCCCGGCTTCTCGTTCATGGACAACGATGTTGTCGATCCAAACGCGCCCTTCGCCGTGGCAATCAGCGTGTTTTCCACCAACCTCATGTGGTCGTTGTCCGACATCGTGTTCTCCGGCCTGCTGCAGCGGCACCCCAAATTGAAGGTGATGCTGTCCGAGGGCGGCATCGGCTGGTTGCCGTATCTGATGGAGCGCATGGACTACACCTGGGAGCGGCATCGCTGGTACCAGGACATCAACAAAAACGACCGGCCGTCGGAGTTGATCAAGAAACACTTCTGGGGATGTTTCATCGACGACGTCCATGGCGTGGACAACCGCTATGCGATCGGTGTGGAGAACATCCTCATCGAGGTCGATTACCCGCACTCCGACTCGAACTGGCCCAATAGCCGCAAACGCATCGCCGAGAACCTCGCCAAGGTTCCCGACAAGGAGTGCCGGATGATCGTCGAGACCAATGCCCGCACATTGATGCACCTGGACGCCTGACGCGCCGCCTGTCGAGTTCGCGATCTGTCGGAAAGGAAGAGCGTCATGGGTGGTCGGTTGGAGGGCAAAGTCGCCTTCATCACCGGGATCGCGCGCGGACAGGGACGTTCGCACGCGATCCGGCTCGCCGAGGAGGGCGCCGACATCATCGGCCTCGACATCTGCGCGGAGCTGCCGCACGTCCCCTATGCCATGGCCACCAGCGACGACCTCGAGGAGACGGTGGCCTTCGTGGAGAAGCTGGACCGGCGCATCATTGCACGGGTCGCTGACGTCGCCGACAGGCAGGCAGTCCAACGCGTGGTCGACGACGGCGTCGCAGAACTCGGCCATCTCGATGTCGTGGTCGCCGACGCGGGCATCGCCGTACTCGGGGATTACCCGCTCGACACCTACCTCACGACCGTGAACACACTGCTCGCTAGGGTCTTCAACACGGTCGCGGCGGCGTACCCGCATCTTGCGGACGGCGCTTCCATCATCGCGACCGACTCTGTTGCCGCGTTCATCCCCGGCGCAAACGGTGGGCCGGCCAGCGGCCCCCGCGGCCGTGGCTGTTCCCTTGCGAAACGCACGCTTGCGCAATTCGTCCGCGAAACGTCGCTGGCGATGGCACCGCGCTGCATCAGAGTCAACGCCGTTCACCCCACCAATTGCGGCACGGATCTGCTGCACACCGAGGCGATGTATTCGTTGTTCGGCCCCGGGTGTCCGAGCCGCGAAGATGCCGAGATCGGTTGCTCGGCCACGCAGGCGATGACAATTCCGTACATCCAACCCATCGACTTCAGCAACGCCGTGGTGTTCCTGGCCTCCGATGAATCCCGATACATCACGGGCATGCAGCTTCGGGTCGACACCGGCCCGATGATCAGGCACCTGTGACGCGGTGAGGCGGCTCATCAGCTCGAGAAGGGAAACGTGAATGCATCTGCCGATGAGTGGCGTCCGAGTCCTCGAGGTCGCGCAGTACACCTTCGTGCCGTCGGCAGCCGCGGTGCTCGCCGACTGGGGCGCCGAGGTGATCAAGGTCGAGCACGCCGAGTATGGCGACGCCCAGCGTGGCCTGGTCAGCGTGATGGGACTCGATGGCGGGGTGTCTGGCTGCTCATTTTTCCCGGTGATGGAGGGACCTAATAGGGGAAAGCGCAGCGTCGGGATCGCGTTGGACCGTCCAGAGGCCGGGCCGGTACTTGCGAAGCTCGTCCAACGATCGGACGTCTTTCTGACCAACTACCTACCGCAGGCACAGGCGAAGCTTGGTATCGATTGCCGCAGCATTCGCGCCTTGAACCCCGACATTATCTATGTGCGCGGCAGCGGCTTTGGTCAGCGAGGTCCCGAGCGCGATAAGGGTGGCTACGACTCGACGGCATTCTGGGCGAGGGGCGGGACGGGCGATGGTGTGACCGAACCCGGCGCCGACCAGATGCCGCACATGCCGACGGGTGCCTTCGGCGACAACATCGGTGGCGTGACGATCGCCGGCGGCATCGCCGCCGCGCTGTACGCGCGAGCGACCACTGGGCAGACTTCGGTGGTCGATGTATCGCTGCTTGCGGTGGGCGCGTGGGCCATGCAGTTCGCGGTCAACCTCGCGATGCTGGTGGGCGGACCACCGCCCGAGTCTGTGCAGCCCCGTCATGGCTCGGCGCGCAACCCGTTGAGTGGAACGTACAAAACCTGCGACGACCGCTGGCTGATGCTCACCATGTTGCAACCAGGCAAGTACTGGCCCGAGTTCTGCACGGCCGTCGGGCGACCGGAGCTGGCCAGTGATCCGCGATTCACCGACGCGGACTCGATCATGGCCAATGCTGCCGAGGCGGCGGAGATCGTCGCCGAGATCATCGCCGAGCACGATTTCGGGCACTGGCGCGCGGCGCTCAACAACATGCGGGGGCAGTGGGCCGCGGTGCAAGATCCGTGGGAAGTCAGCCAGGACACCAGCTTGCGCGTCAACGGCTATATCACCACCGTCACCGATGCCGACGGCAAGGAACGCGAACTCGTCAACAATCCGGTGCAGTTCGACGAGATTCCGACGCAACTGCGCCGCGCGCCTCAGTTCGCCGAGCACACCGACGACGTCATTCGTGAGTTGGGTTTCTCCGAAGAGGAGCTGATCGAGCTGAAGATCGCGGGCGCGATCACCTGATTGACAATGCAGGGCGGGGCGCAGCCGGTCGCGTGCTGTCGTCGGTGACCGGAGTTGATCGTGCAGAATCGAGCCGTTTGTGCCGCCGATTCGCTCTTCCCCGTTGGCGATTCGAATCGGTACCTCTGCAGGTCGCCGCACCCAACCCGCACGGACCGCCGCCGGGTCATCGAGATAGTCGCGATATCCCGACGCTGATCGCGATCTTGTGGGAGCGGCGATAGCCTGACTTAAGCGAAGAGGTACATCCCGGTCACCGTGGCGCCGACGCCGACGACCCATCCGGTGAACGCCAGGCGCAATGGCAGGGGTGCCGTGCGAAGTTCCATGAAGAAGCTGCCGATGAATCGGGCCTTGACGAATGCGATCACCAGGACGACAGCCATACCAAGGTTCGGGCCGGTGCCGCGCGCGAAGCCGTGCTCCACGCCGATCGACCAGCTGATCAATGTGGCGACGACAAGTGCCAGCCAGACCTGCACTGTCGGGTTCTTGAGATTTGTCAGCATGTTCACGGCACCAGGTAAAGGAGTGGGAAAAGGATGACCCACACAAGATCGACCATGTGCCAGAAGGTGGCCGCGATCTCGGCTGATCGAAGTTCGTTGGGGCGCGGCAAAGGGCTGCGTGCGCCGTTCACTACGTAGGTGAGGTAGACGAGTCCGATCAGGACATGGATCAGGTGCAGGCCGGTCGCGGCGAAATAGTACATGTAGAAGGAGTTGGTCATCGGCGTCAGTCCCGCTGACACCTTCAACGCGTACTCGACGATCTTCACCACGACGAAGCCAAGCCCGAGACTGCGAGCCCAGACGAATAGCCTTGCAGCCCTGTCACGTTCGCCGCAGCGTAGTGCCTGAACCGCAAGGGCGACGAACATGGAGCTGGTCAGCAGGAGCAGAGTGTTCACCAGGCCCAGAGGTGCACTGAGCGTGGCGCGGGATTGTGCGAACGCAGCCGGATCGGCGGCTCGCTTGACCAGAAACAGGCCGAAGATTGTCGAGAACTCCAGCAACATGTCGGTGAGGACGAAGAACCAGATTCCTACTTCGCCAGGAATGTGGCCGGGCCGCGGACACCCGGGCCGGCCGGTGTCGGTGGAGGAGGCGCGCAAGCTGTCTACGGTCATCGATCAATGCCCATTGCCGGTAGCCGAACATCGACGGAGAGCTCGTTTGTTTGGTCCTGCTCCTGCTGTGCTTGGCGGCGGATTGCTTTCGTAAGCACATGCG
>NZ_JBAPRN010000108.1:0-4981 GCF_049281135.1 Mycobacterium sp.
CCGCGGCCGTTTTCGTCAAGTTGATGATGCCGGCCTTGGTGGCTCCGTAGCCGCCGAGCAGCGGCGCGCCGTTGAGGCCGGCCGTCGATGCAGTGGTGATGATCGCTCCGCCGTTCGGCATCCGCGATGCCGCAGCCTTGATGCCGTACAGCGTGCCTTTCAGGTTCACCGCGATCATCCGTTCGAAGTCCTCGGCGCTGAGTCCGACGAGCGGTCCCAGAACGCAGATGCCAGCGTTGTTGACCATCACGTCGAGCTTGCCGAACTCCTGCACCGCCAGTTGCGCAGCGGCGTTCACCTGGGACTCGTCGGTGACATCGCAGCGGATTGAGCGGGCGTCCGGCCCGATGTCCGCGGCCACCGATTTGGCGCCCGCGTCGTCCAGGTCAGCCACCACGACCAAGGCGCCTGCGGCGCCGAACCGACGTGCGATCGCCCGTCCTATGCCGCTGGCGCCGCCCGTCACGACGACGGCGTGGCCCGTGTGATCCGTCATGCATCGCTCACTCTCTGCCCAGATTGACTGTCTGGAAAATCTTTTCCGTATGCTATACGGATAATTCATGTTTCGGTATAGCATACGGAAATATCCGACCCCGAGTACCGAATTGCGACAGGAGACGACCCGGAGATGACCGTAGGCATCGCGCTGGCTGACTCGACCGACGACCTGACCCCGGAGTGGTTCACTGCGGCCCTGCGGGAAGGCGGCGCCCTGGGTCCGGACGGCAAGGTGGCCTCAGTCGACGCGAACCTGTTCGGCACCGGCCAGTTCGGCCTCGTCACGCGTGCCGAGCTCCGCTACGACGGTGAGGCACCCAACGCACCGGAATCGGTGATCGTGAAGCTGCCGTCGCAGGACGCCGGCAGCCGCCAACTCGGCGTGGCCATCGGCGCCTACGAGGCGGAGGTCCGCTTCTATCAGGAGATCGCGCATCAATCGGGTATCGACGTTCCCAAGCAGTACTGGGCGTCGTTCGAGCCGGGAACCGGTCGCGTCACCCTGCTGCTCGAAGACCTATCGCAGGGATGGCGGGTCGGCGACACGGTGGCCGGTAGCACCGTCGCTCAGACCGAGGTGGCGCTGGATCAGATTGCCCGGCTGCACGGCGATCTCTGGGATTCCACGAGCATGCGCCAATTAGGTTGGCTGGCCCCCCTCGCGCGGACACAGCTGCTGTTCGACGGTGTTCCCGCGGCGCTGCCGGCGTTCCGTGAACGCTTCGCCGATCGCCTCGAACCACACCAACTCGCCGCTGTCGAGCGGCTGGCACCTAAGGGGGCGGAGTACCCGACGAGGGCCTGGCGGGGACCGTTGGTCGTCGCGCACGGCGATTTCCGGCTCGACAACGTCCTGTTCAGCGGTGAGGGAGATGCGCTGCGGGCCAAGGTCATCGACTGGCAGTCGGTGCGACTGGCCCCGCCGCTGATCGACGCCGCCATCTGGCTGTCCAGCTCCCTGCCCCCGACCGACCGACGGTCCAACCAGGATGATCTGCTGCGGCGCTACCATGACGGTCTGCTTGCGGCCGGCGTGAAGGACTTCTCCTACGCCGCCTGTCTGGCCAGTCTGCGGGTCAGCTCGCTGTATGTGTTCCTGCTCAGCGTGGGGATCTCGGTGACCATCGCTCAATCCGATCGTGGCGATGAGATGTTCGCCGGAATGGTGGCTCAGGCCGCTGACTTTGTGACCGACCTGGGCGCCGAAACCGTCCTCGACTAGAAGAGAGAAATAGATGAGCACTGACCCCACCACTGCGACCGCCGAGTCCGACCTGCCCCCCGTTGCCGAGGACATGAGCGCCTTCATCATCGCCGGCGCGGTCGCCTCTCGGCGGCAGGAATTCGAGCACGATACGGTCTCACGCACACCGGCGCAGGGCATCCAGGACGGTGTGGACGCCGAGAAGATCGGGTACCGCCGCATCTGGCTCTCGGAACGGATCGACATCAAGTGGTCCGATGTGATCCTGTCCGGGGTTGCGGCGCGCACCTCGCGGCTCGACGTCTGCACGGGTGTCATCGATCCGACCACCCGGCACCCTTGGACAGCTGCCGCGTTCGGCGCCACCATGCAGGCCTGTTACGGCGAGCGGTTCATCATGGGTCTGGGCCGCGGCGACAACGGCTACTTCAAAGGCTCCGGCATCAAGATGGCCACCTTCCCCCAGATGAACGACTACGTCGACATCCTGCGGGAACTCTGGGACGGCAAGCACGTCCACTACGACGGGCCGGTCGGAAAATTCGACGACCTGTCGTTCGCCGAGACCTATCACGGCAACCCGCCGCCCATCTGGTTCGGTGGCTTCTGCGCCGCTAAGGGTGCCGAGTTCGCTGCCGCCAAGGCCGGCGGCGTCATCCTCATCCCGATGCTGAACCCGACCGGCGTTGCGGCCGCCAAGGAACGCATCGTCAAGGCCTGCGAGAAGATCGGCCGAGATCCCAACGAGATCCGCGTCGGCGCCCTGGTCGTCACCGCCCCCAACCTCTCTGATTTCGAGACCCGCGCAATCGCGCACGGCCGGATGGTCACCTACCTGCAGTACCCCGGCTACGGTGAGGCACTGGCGACCGAGAACGGCTGGGACCTTGGCCTGTTGGACAAGATCCGCAACCACAAGCGGTTCGAGAACATCTCGCAAGTGGCCGACCGCGAGTTCCAGCGCCACGAGATGATGGACGTCGCCAGCGTCATCCCGGACGAGTACATCTGGGACTGCAGCGCGATCGGCACCGTCGACGAGTGCGTGACCAACCTGCGGCGCTACATCGACGCCGGGGCCGACGAGATCGTCACCTATGGTTCTACACCCGCCCAGAACGCCGAACTCGTCGCCGCATGGCGTGCCCGCGCACGCTGATGATCGCTCCCCCGGAATCCAGCGCCTGACGCACGTTGTGCGGTGCAGTTCGCGCCGCATCTGAGGTCGTGAGGGCGCCCTTTGAGCAGCTAGGAATGGAATTCACTATGAAGTCAAAAATCGAGAGTGACGCGAGCGCGTCCTACG
Source organism: Mycobacterium sp. (assembly GCF_049281135.1). Lineage (GTDB taxonomy): Bacteria > Actinomycetota > Actinomycetes > Mycobacteriales > Mycobacteriaceae > Mycobacterium. The sequence goes on from NZ_JBAPRN010000108.1 coordinate 3,012, forward strand.
ACATCGGAGGTCGTCAACATGCCGCCTAATATCTTGCCCAGTCCGTCAGATTTTTCCGCGGGCTCCTTCGCGGGCTGGTTCTTCACACTGTATGCGGGCCTGCTGATCGTCAGCATCGCGCTGATCTGGGCGCTCTACACCGGTTTCAAGATAAAGAACTGGCTCCCGCTGTTGTTGATCTTCGGCGGCTTCGTCTGCTCATTGCTTGAGCCGATGCTGGACCTGCTCGGTCACCTACGCTGGGCCAACGATCTGCCAGTGTATGTGTTCACGAACTTCGGCATCTCCATTCCGCTGCTGATCCCGTTCTGCTATGCGGCGTTCCTGGGCCTAGAGCCCTACTTCATTTACCTGCTATTCAAGCGGGGCGTCACCGTCAAGCAGGTCATGTACATCTACCTGATCGCCGCGCTGACTGACGCCGTCATGGAGACACCTGGACTTCTCATGCACGTCTACCAGTACTACGGGGTCCAGCCATTCACCTTGCTGTCGTTCCCGTATTGGTATGCCGCAATCAACGGGGCGTCGTTCATGACGATCGCGTTCTTCATCTGGTTCCTCGAATCGCGCCTCAACGGGTGGCACCGGGCACTGTTTCTGGTGCTCCCGCCGATCGGCATGGGTACCGCCTGGTTCAGCATCGGCTGGATCCACCTCCTGCCGCTGAACTCCACCCTGCCGGAGTGGATGAAGTGGGTGGCAACGACGATCATGATCTTCGCCTACATCGGTCTCATCCGTGGTATCGCATACTTCGTGGCCGTACCAGAAGACCAGGCCGTGGAGTGGCACCTCGGCCAGCTGACAGCCTACCGATTCATGTCCTTCCTACCTCCCGTCCGCCAGCGCATGCTGGACCGTGAAGCACAGCGTTGGGGCGAGCACGAGCGGGTGAACGCGGCAGCGGTCGCGCAAGAACAGCATCCGGCGGAATAAGGTAACTGAAGGCTCGGTGAGCGACCGTCGAGTATTTTCAACACAATCTGCGGGTCATAGATACGGGTAAGCTACCAAATCCGTCAGAAGGCATCCACGGTTTATGAGATACACGATCTCAGATTCTACGAGGCGAGCATTCAGCGCCCCCGGGAGCTAATGGCGCTGGTACCCGCTTTCGCGCTGCGGTCAAGGCCCGAACCCAAACTTTCAACACTTTGTTCGGGATCATGATCGGCGCCCCATCGCCGTTGCTAGCCGACTCGTCGGCCACGACGGAATCGCCGAAACGTATTGGTGAAAAACCGCGCTCGGCAAACGATGGTCGAAGCGCCGCAAAGCATGCTGCCGCAGCTTGATGTCAGCAAAGGGTGAAATCTCGCTGACGAAAGCGACTCTTAGTCAAGTAGATAGGTCAGCTAATATAGTCGAATTTCGCAGAATCCGCTTTGTTCCCAAGAGAACGTTACCGACGCTAATGTTCCCAAAAATGTTCACAAGTGGCATGAAAACGGCCCCCGGGAAATCTCCGGGGCCGTTTCTCCTAGTAGCGGCTTGAAGAAAGAGAGGTTGCGTGACCACAGTTAGTCGTCCAGGGTGGCGATGAAACTGAGATTACCTAAGTCACGGACGCCAGCACCGGTGGTGCCGGATCGGTTGGCAGCGATGTGCGTTTGAACCAGGGCGTTTTGCCGCTGATGAGGTAGGTCATGATGGCTCCACCGGTGATGGCGACGACGCCGGCGGCGATGGACTGCGCGGAGTGTGCGGCGGGTCCGTAGAACAGCCAGGCGGTGGGGAACCAGAACACGCACATGCCGGTAAATGTTGCCCACATGGTGACGTTTTGGCCGATGGTGGAGCGCCGGCGGAACATCAATGCGGCGCCGAGAAGTGGATAGGAGATCATGGTCGGCGCGGGGCTGAACTGGTACAGCGGGTCGTCCATGACGAACTTGAAGTACTCCCAGCACACTGACGCGGCGATCTGAAAGACGATCAGACCGAACACGAAGGCGCGGGTGCTGATA
>NZ_JBAPRN010000109.1:0-8278 GCF_049281135.1 Mycobacterium sp.
GTTCACTCATTGCCGGCTCCGTCTTTGTCGGAGCCCAGCATGGTCGCCAGTTTTGCCCAGCGCGGATCGATTTCGTCGTGATGATGGTCGGGTTCGGCGGTTGCCAGCGCGACACCACAGGTGGGACACAGCCCCGGGCAGTCGGTTCGGCACACCGGCGAGAACGGCAGCTCCAGACCAACCGCGTCCACGATCGGCTGTCGCAGGTCGACGAAGTCGTTGACGACCCGGCCGGCCTCGTCCTCCTCGGTGGTCGCTTCGGTGAGGCTGTCCGGGTAGGCGAATAGCTCGGTCAAATCGACGTCAATGCGCTCGGTGAACGGTGTCAAGCACCGTGAACATTCGCCCGTGATCGGTGCCGACAGCGTCCCGCTGACCAGGACACCTTCCGACACCGACTCGACGCGAAGGTCGAGGTCCAAGGGTGCGCCGGGTGCAATTCCGATCATTTCCAGACCGATGCGCGCGGGGCTGGCCACCGTCTCGTGCATGGCAAACATCGATCCCGGGCGTCGTCCCAACCGTGCGATGTTGACGACGAGCGGCGAACCCGGGTCCGGATGTTCGGTGTGGTGGTGCTTCCGGGCCATGTCCGCAATTCTACGGGCGGGCTACCAGCCGCCTCGCCCGCTGGTGGGAGTGCTACCGCTGTGCGTAGTCGTGGACGCCGGCCGCCGTGCGTAGTTGATGGCGGCCACGGTTGACCGAGCGCAGGGTGGTGTTGAGGTGCTCCTCGAACTCAGCGAGCTTGCTGTCGACATAAATGTCGCATTCGCCGCGCAGCCGATCAGCCTCCACGTGGGCGGCGTCGATCAGCCGGGCCGACTCGGCGTTGGCCGACTGCACGACTTCGGTCTGCGACACCAAGCGCTGCTGTTCTTTGATGCCCTCCTGAACGGCCTTCTCGTAGGAGATGTTGCCGTTCTCGACGAGCCGATCGGCTTCGGACTTGGCCCGGCCGGTGGCGGCCTCGAATTCACGTTTCGCCGCCGCGCCGATGCGAGTGGACTCCTCGCGTGCCTCGCCAACCATCCGTTCGCTGTGCTGACGCGCCTCCCCGACCATCCGGTCGGCCTGCGCCTTGGCGTCGGCCAGGATCCGGTCGGCCTCCGACCGGGCGTGATTGACCAGAGCATCCGACTCGGTGGTCGCCGAGGACATCACGGAGTCCGCGTGTGTCTTGGCTTCGTGCAACAGCGAGTCGCGGGCATCCAGCACATCCTGGGCGTCGTCGAGCTCGCCGGGAATCGCGTCCTTGATGTCGTCGATCAGTTCGAGCACGTCGCCACGAGGCACAACACAGCCCGCCGTCATCGGCACGCCGCGAGCCTCCTCGACAATGGCGCCCAGCTCGTCGAGCGCCTCAAAAACTCGGTACACGGCAACACCCTCCCGGCATCGTTGTTGTTACCAGTGTGCCTGGTGTTGCTTCTGTGACTGCGTTGCCAGGCTCGGTGTGTCGGCTTTTAGGTCGCAGAACTGACCCAGTTACCTGCACACTTGACGTAATTATGTCGGTTCGCGCGCCGGCGCGGCAACGCCGGACCGACGCAAAAATGCAGTTTGACCCCACAATGAGCGATGTGGAATACCCCCCGGGGGTATCCTGTTGGAGGAACCATGGCACACGAAGCGGCACATGCGGTCGAGCACGCGTTAGCGCTGTCAGGGTCGATGACCTGGGAGATCCTGTGGGCCCTGATCCTGGGTTTCACCCTGTCTGCGGTGGTGCAAGCCGTAGTGCGCCGGTCGACGATCGTGGCGCTGCTCGGCGACGACCGACCCCGCACGCTGGCGGTCGCGGCGGGCCTGGGCGCCGCGTCCTCGTCGTGCTCCTACGCCGCGGTGGCCCTGGCCCGGTCGTTGTTTCGCAAAGGCGCCAACTTCACCGCCGCCATGGCCTTCGAAATCGGCTCGACGAACCTGGTGGTCGAGCTGGGCATCATCCTGGCCCTGCTCATGGGTTGGCAGTTCACCGCGGCGGAATTCGTCGGCGGCCCGATGATGATCGTGGCACTTGCGGTGTTGTTCCGGCTGTTCGTGCGTACTCGGCTCGTCGACGTCGCTCGCCGGCAGGCCGATCGCGGGTTGGCGGGCTCAATGGAAGGTCATGCCGCGATGGACATGTCGGTCCAACGCGAGGGCTCGTTTTGGCAGCGACTGCTGTCACGGGAGGGCTTTACCTCCGTCTCGCATGTTTTCGTCATGGAGTGGGCGGCGATTCTTCGCGACCTGGTGGTGGGGTTGTTGATCGCGGGCGCCATCGCGGCCTGGGTGCCCGAATCGTTCTGGCAGCACTTCTTTTTCGTTGATCACCCGGTGCTATCCGCGTTTTGGGGACCGATCGTGGGCCCCATCGTGGCGATCGTCTCGTTCGTCTGCTCGATCGGTAACGTGCCACTGGCCGCAGTGCTGTGGAACGGCGGCATCAGCTTTGGTGGCGTCGTCGCGTTCATCTTCGCTGACCTGCTCATTTTGCCGATCCTGAACATCTACCGGAAGTACTACGGCACCAAGATGATGCTGATGTTGCTGGGCACTTTCTATGCCGCCATGGTCGCGGCCGGCTACATCGTCGAATTACTGTTCGGCGCAGCAGGTCTCATCCCGTCACAGCGCAACGCCAGGGTGATGGAAGCGGGCATCTCCTGGAACTACACCACTTGGCTGAACATCGCCTTCCTCCTGCTGGCAGCGGTGCTCAGCGTCCGGTTCGTCAAGACGGGCGGCCGCACGATGCTCCGCTCGATGGGCGGCTCCCCCGACGCCGAAGACGACCACTGCCAGCACAGCCACTGAACGCAGATTGGGATCGACCCCGCAATGGCAAGCCGGTTTGTGCCTCACCGCGCTACCCCGACGGAACAGCCCCGCTATAGCGGCGCCTATTGAACACCGTTCATTTATCATGAAGCGCAAGCGATCGAGGGGAACGCCGCTCCGTAACCGGCCGGCTTCGGTTGCGGCGCCCAACAACCGGATCCGGCCGATCTAAGTTGAGAGGTGACGGGCACGCCCATGGCTGTGCAGGCCGTAAGTCGGCGAGCCCTAGATCAGGCCGTTGTCGACTTTCTCAGTACTGTGCCCCAGGCGCCCTCCGCCCTTGTGATCGAGGGCGACGCCGGAATCGGTAAAACGACGTTATGGCTCAACGCCTTAGACAGCGCACGCGAACGTGGGTTTGTCGTGCTGGCCAGCCGGGCAGTCGCGTCCGAGTCCGTGCTGGCCTACGCGGCGTTGGCTGATCTGCTCAGCGACGTTGATGAGTCCATCTGGGCTGATTTACCCGCTCCGCAGCAGCAAAGTCTGGACGCGGCGTTGCTGCGTCACCACGATCCCGCAGCCCCCAGCGATGCCCGGGCGGTGGCTGCGGCGTTTGTCTCAGTGTTGGATCGACTGGCCGCCCAGGCTCACGGTCCTGTGCTGGTGGCGATCGACGATGTGCAATGGACCGACGTCTCCAGCGCCAACGTGGTGGGCTTCGCCGCCCGACGATTGCCACAGGGCGTGGGACTGATCTGTACGACCCGCAGCGCCGATGTAGCCGCACGCGTCCAGCTGGCCCATCCTGACGCGGTGCACAGACTTCGGTTGCAGCCGTTGACGGTTGGAGAGCTGCATCAGGTGCTGGCACTGCGGCTGGGGATTTCACTGGCGAGGCCGACGCTTCTGCGCATTCACCAGATCTCAGGCGGCAACCCGTTTTTCGGTCTGGAACTGGCCCGCGTAGTCGATACGAATACCGGCTCAGGTTCTTTGCCGCTGCCCGCCAGCCTCAATGAGTTGGTCAGTTCGCGGATCAGGCGAGTGGGTGCCGACGCCCAAGAGGCGCTGTTGGCCATAGCCAGCCTGCCCGACGCCACGGTGCGAATGTTGGCGCAAGCCACGAACAGTAGCGCCGAGCGCGTGCTGGAAGCGCTGGGCGAGGCTGAAACTCAATCGGTAGTGGCCATCGACGGCAACCGGGTTTCGTTCACGCATCCGGTTCTGGCCCACGGCGTCTACAGCGAGGCATCGCCGCGGCGGCGCCGCGCCATGCACCGTCGGTTGGCCGAACTTGTCTTCGAGCCCGAACTACGAGCCCGGCACCTGGCATTGTCGGATGCCACCGGCGAACGCGAGACCATCAAGGCGCTGGACGCCGCGGCCGAGATCGCCCATGCTCGAGGCGCGCCAGCAGCTGCTGCCGAATTGCTGCAGCTGGCAATCGGTTTGGGCGCCGACGACCCGGCTCGTCGAATCCTCTGCGCAACACATTATTTCGCCGCCAGCGATCCCGGCCGTGCCCGTCAGCTGCTGCAAGCCGTAGTCGATGACCTGCCGGCCGGTCCACTTCGCGCCGAGGCCCTATATCAACTCGCGTTGGTCCGGTTCTATGACGATGGGTTCTCCGAAGCGGCAGAGCTTTTGGAAAGCGGCCTAGCGGACAGCGGCGCCGACGATGCACTGCAGGTACGGATGCTGATCATGCTCTCATACGCTTTGTTCAACGCAGCCCAGCCCGAGCGCGCCCTTGACCGGGTGCGGCAGGCGGTGACCGAAGCCGAGCGTTCAGGCGTCCCGAGCCTGCTCAGCCCGGCGCTCGGAATGCAGGAAATTTTGGGTTTTCTCAGCGGACGTGGTTTCGATGAAGCCACGCTCCAACGTGCGGTCGAACTCGAAGACGACGACCTGCCCGTTCCGTTGGCGTTTGTCCCCAGTGTGCAGATGGCACTGCTGCGGGCCTGGACCGGCGCGCTCGACCCGGCCCGCAGAGCGCTGGCGGCAGCGGGCCGGCGATGCATCGCGCTGGGCCAGGAAGGCGAGTTCGTATTTGTCGCCTTTTCACTCGCGCTCATCGATATTTGGCGGGGCGACATAGCCAGCGTCGCGACTGCCGCTGACGAAACCATCGAACGAGCAGCACAGCTCGGTGGCGACTTCCCCATGTTCATCGCCCTCACGATGCGAGGCGCCGCCGCCGCTTACGCGGGCCGCATCCACGAGGCGAGGAGCGACCTGCATGAGGCGGTCGCCGTCGCGCAGCGTTGCGGCTCAATGCGAATGGGAGAATGGCCCGTCACCTTGCGCGCGTTCCTCGAAGTGTCCTGCGGCAACCATCAGGCCGCACTGGACGCAGTCGCGCCGCTGCTGCCCATGGTGCAGGCCTTTCCGGACGCTACCGAGATCATTGCCGCGTCCTACCTGCCTGAAGCCATCGAGGCGATGATCGGCCTGGGCCGACTCGACGACGCCGAGCCGCTGATCGACACCCTCGAGCGCAACGGCCGCCGCCTCGACCGCGCCTGGATGCTCACCGCAGCACTGCGCTCTCGTGCAATGCTGCTGGCCGCGCGCCGCGACCTCGCCGCCGCCATCGGAATGGCTGAACTCGCAATGACCGAACACCAACGCCTTCCAATGCCCTTCGAGCGGGCCCGCACCCAGCTGCTACTCGGCCAACTCCAGCGCCGCCAACGCCAGCGCGAGGCCAGTACCGCCACCCGCGCCGCGTTGCGAACCTTCGAAGATCTGGGCACTCAACTATGGGCCGATCGCGCCAAAACCGAACTGGCGCGGGGTATATCGGGCAGGCAGCGCACTGACGGACTGACGCCGTCAGAACAACGTGTCGCCGAACTCGCCGTGTCGGGCATGACTAACCGAGACATCGCCGCAGCGCTGTTCATCAGCCCCAAGACGGTCGAAGTCAACCTCAGCCGCATCTACCGCAAACTCGGGGTCCGCTCACGCATGGAGCTGTATCGGGCATGGGACTCCGGGAACGCCTCGACGCCCGGGTAGCAGCATCGCCCCCGTCATAAAGTGCTGCCCGCGAGGCTAATTGAGCGTCAGCCCGCGCCGTCGCTCGGGGCGCACATCCGGCTGTCGTCGGGTGACGGGTTGCCGGCGCGGTAGAGCAGCAGTTTGAGTTGGCGCCGGTCGGCCGGGCTGAGGTGCGCCAATAGGTGTTCATCGGACGACGCTACGGCCGCCTCCGCGCGCCGAAGAAGTGCGCTGCCCTTGCGGGTGAGCTGAGCCGGCAGGGCACGGCCTGAGGGCGCGGTCGCGGGGCGGGTCACCAGCCCCACCTCTTGCAGCCCTTGCAAAACCTGGTTCATCGCTTGGGCGGTCACGTGCGTGTGACGGGCGAGTTCGGCGCTGGTGCGGCCCGGATCTTCGTCCAGAATGCGCATGCAGACGAATTCGGGTAATCCGAGCCCGAGCGGTCGCAAAGCCTGGACCGCATGCGGGCGCAGTCGCGCCATCAATCCGCGCACCAAAAAGCCCAGCGCTTGATCCTCGAATTCGCTCATCCCCACCATGCTGACATGGAAGTACAGGCCAAGTGCCGCATTGGTCGTCGCGCCGTAGGGTGCGTCAGCGTGGCGACCGGGCGGCGTTGGCCGGACCCCGAGATCCCCATATCAAGTTCCTTGACACGTATCTGCTACCCGGGTATCAAGGAACTAGATATACAAGTCGGCGGCCGACCAGTCGGCTGGTCGCCTTAACTGAAGGAGAACAAGGATGTTCGGAGGCGGATTTTCGGGCGGTCCCGGTTGGGGCGGCCCTGGGTTTGGCGGACCGGGCTTTGGTGGCCCGGGGTTCGGCGGGCCTGGTTTCGGCGGTCAGGGCTGGGGCGGACATGGCGGACATGGCGGCCCCGGTTTCGGAGGGCACTGGGGTCGACCCGGTCCTGGCGGGCACCGCAAGCGCTTGGTGGTCGGTACGGCCGCCCTGCTGCTCGATGGACCGGCGAACGCCGAGCAGATCGTGCAGCGTGTTTCTGAGGCAACCGACGGTGCGTTTGCGCCGCCGCAAGAGATCGTCGAACTTGCGATTGGGAAGTTGGCCGGTCGCGGCTTCGTGAGCGTTGACGACGGGGTGGCAACCCTGACCGAACTTGGCAGAAATGTGTTGCAGTGGAAGGGCATCAGCAGCGAGAGCATCCACGCGCGGCTGGCTCAGGCCGGCAAATTCAAGGATGTCGCCAAGATTCGTTGGGGACTCTTCGAACTCGCCGGGCTGGCGCGGACCATCCATTGGTCGGGCACCGACGCCCAGAAGGAGAAGCTCGCCGAAGCGAAGACGAAGGTGCTGACGGCAATTACCGAGGCGAAGCAGTCGCTGCACGCCGCGCTCGCTGAGAGCTGACGTAACCAAATCATCGGCGCGGCCGTGGCTTTCGCCCGGCCGCGCTGATGAGTTATTGCCCCTTGGCCGAGCGTAGTTTGTCGGCCAGCCGACGGTTCACCGCATCGGGCAGCAGCTCGGACACATCACCGCCCAGCGTCGCGACCTCTTTCGCGAGTGACGACGACACGAACGAATACCGCGGCGTGGTCGCCACGAAGAACGTGTCGACGCCGGCGACATGCTTGTTCATCTGCGCCATCTGAAGCTCGTACTCGAAGTCGGTGCCGGTGCGCAGACCCTTGACGATGGCCGTCATTCCCTGGGACCGAACGAAGTCGACCACCAAACCTTGTCCTGTCGCCACGCACAAGTTAGGCAGATGCGTGGTCGACTCCTTGATCATCGCGACCCGCTCGTCGATATCGAACATGCCCTTCTTGGCGGGATTGATCAGGATCGCGACGACCACTTCGTCGAACTGAGCCGCGGCCCGCTCGAAGACATCGATGTGGCCCAATGTCACCGGATCGAAGGAACCCGGGCAGACGGCGCCGCTCATGACGCGTGCCGCCGACGATGCAGTGGGGGCACCTCCAGCCGCGCAGCGGCGAGGGGGGTCAAGCGATGAGGAGGAGCGGCACCCATGACGAACGACGGTACACGCTGACTCAGAGCCGTTCGGCCAGCTCCAACCGGGTGTCGCCGTAAACCCGCTGCTGCCAGGGTTGCCAACCGGGCGGCCAGCTCAGCGTCGGCCCGATGGTGGCACGCTCCACGATGACCACGCTTCCCTCGCTCACCCAGCCATGATCGACCAGCGCACTCAGCAGGGCCTCGATCTCGCTCGCTTGGACGTCGTAGGGCGGGTCGGCCAGAACAAGGTCAACCGGCTCCGCGGCACCCGCGGCAATGACTGCCGCCACCAGCCCACGACGCAACGTCGCACCGGATAGCCCGAGTGCCGCGATGTTGCGCTCGAGCACCGTCGCCGCGCGACGGTCGGACTCGACGAACGTCGCCGCCGCCGCGCCGCGCGAAAGTGCTTCGAGGCCTAGCGCACCCGAGCCCGCGTACAGGTCGAGCACGCTGCGACCGGTCAGGTCGAGCCGCGCGGACACGATGCTGAACAGTGACTCGCGGACCCGATCGGTCGTCGGCC
>NZ_JBAPRN010000110.1:0-1725 GCF_049281135.1 Mycobacterium sp.
GTCCGGATGCGGGTGGTCCGGGTGGGTTCGGTGGTCCGCATGGTCCGGATGCGGGTGGTCCGGGTGGGTTCGGTGGTCCGCATGGTCCGGATGCCGGTGGTCCGGGTGGGTTCGGTGGTGGGAACCCGGGCTTCGGTGGTCCGCCCGGCGGGTTCGGTGGTGGGAACCCGGGCTTCGGTGGTCCGCATGGTCCGGATGCCGGTGGTCCGGGTGGGTTCGGTGGTGGGAACCCGGGCTTCGGTGGTCCGCCCGGTGGGTTCGGTGGCGGTAGCCCCGGATTTGGCGGTGGCCCCGGCTTATTCGGCGGTGGCCCGGGTGGGTTTGACGGCGGCTTCGGCGGTGGTCATGGCTTCGGCGGCGGTGGTTTTGGTGGGGGTGGCTTCGGCGGCGGCTTCGGCGGCGGCGGCCACAGCTTCGGCGGCGGCGGTCACGGCGGCGGGCACCACTAGTCCGACGGCTCAGCCGGCGGCAAGGTAAAATCGCGTCCGAAGGGTCGGCCGGGGGGCATCGATCGACCGAATGCTCCTGGCCTTAACTTCGCAGAGCACAGCTAAGTCCGCGGTAGTAACGCCGCGCTCCGGAGTGGCGATAACTTCTGTGGTTGGGCGCAGTGTGTTGCGCACGATCGCAGTCGGCCCGCGGACAGCTAGCAAATTGGTGGGAGGGTTTGTGGACACCGTACTTGGTGTGTCGATGGCACCCACAACGGTCCGCATCGTGCTGGTCGAGGGGCAAAACGCCGACGGAGCAACCGTCGATGAGGAGAACTTCGCCGTCGCCGACGGCAACGACCCGGAAACTTTCAGCGGACCGGATCAGGTGGTTGCGGCAATTCTGGGTACCCGCGAGGGCGCCAACGAGGCCGGATATGACCTGCTGTCGACCGGGGTGACATGGAGTGACCAGTGCGAGGCGGCCGAACTGCGTGACGCGTTAACCGCTCGCAAGGTCGAGAACGTCATGCTGGTCTCGGCGTTCTTGGCTGCCGCTGCGCTGGCCCAGTCGCTGGGCAGCGCGACCGGTTATACGCGCGCCGCCTTGCTCTACGTCGAACCCGATACCGCGACGTTGGCCGTGGTGGATACCACCGACGGCTCGATCACCGATGTCAAGCGTGAGCAACTTCCCGACGACGACGATCAGGCAGTCGCCACGCTGGTCAGCTTGGTTTCTGCCGCCGAGAGCCTCGACGAGCAGCCGGACGGCTTATTGGTGGTGGGCTCGGGAGTCGACATCCCGCTGATCAAGCCCGCGCTGGAAGAAGCGACGTCGCTGCCGCTGAGCGTGCCCGAACAACCCGCGACGGCGCTGGCCCGAGGCGCGGCGCTGGCATCGGCGAACGCACCCCTGTTCGCTTCGTCGACCGCCGCGCAGGCCTACGCGCTGGACCCAGGCACCGGCTCGGTGAGCCAGCACGCTCACGCACCGGGATATCTGGCCGTCGCTGAGGCAGTTCCCAGCGGCGAGCCGGGCGCCGAGGCGTTGGCCTACAGTGCCGTTGCCGACGACTCGGCTGCGGTTTACACCCAACTGGGTCCCGACGCTTATGTTGCTGACGATGAGCACCAAGACTTCACCACCGGCATGTACCCCGACTTCGGTCAGCTGGGGGACCACGAACACGTAAGTCGCACACCGTTTTTGGCGGCCATGAGTGTGCTGATCATTTTTGTTGCCGGCGTGATGGCACTGGTGATTTCGCTGGCGTTCAGCATCCGACCGTCA
>NZ_JBAPRN010000111.1:0-2597 GCF_049281135.1 Mycobacterium sp.
GGCAAGAAGGTCTCAAACGCCAATTATCTTTGGATGTCTTATTTCTACAGCTACCTGAACGACAAGGGGCGCGCGGGCGTGGTCATGTCCTCGCAGGCGTCGAGCGCCGGACTGCGGATTCCGACGAAGCCGGCCACGCATTCCAATAGGAAGCCGGCCACCGATTCCGATTTGAAGCCGGCCGGGATTCCGATTTGATGTCGGCCACTCGGCGTCTGCTTCCGCGGATCTCTGCGATGATGTTTTGCCCGGAGCCGTTGGTCAAGCGGCCGTGTCTTTTGGGGTCTCCGCAAGAGTTCGGGTGGCGGTGGGTAACGGCGGGCGGAGCGCGCTTTCCATTGCGCCGTAGCGCAGCCCGCCGTTATCCACGGCCTTCGCGCCGAGGGTGCAGCGAGCCGACCCCTCCGCGCACATGTCGGTTCAGGATGAAGGCAGCCGCTTGCGCAAGCTCTCGCCGGACAGTTCGATGCGATAGGCGTTGTGAATGACGCGGTCGAGGATGGCGTCGGCGAGGGTGGGAATGCCGATCAGGTCATGCCAACGGTCCACGGGAACCTGACTGGTGATGATGATCGAGCCCTTGTCGTAGCGATCCTCGACGATTTCGAGCAGGTCGCGCGCCTGTTCGGCGGTGAGCGCTTCGGGCCCCCAATCGTCGAGGATGAGCAGCTTGACCCGCGCGAGCGAGCGCAGGAGCCTGGCGTAGCGGGCGTCGCCGTGGGCGATGGCGAGATCGGCGAAGAGCCGGGGCATGCGGGTGTAGAGGACGGAGAGGTTTTCCCGGCACGCCTTATGGCCAAGCGCGCAGGCGAGCCAACTCTTGCCCAGGCCGCTCGCCCCGGTGATGAGCAAATTGCGGCGCTCGGCGAGCCAGTCGCAGGCGGCGAGCTTGAGGAACAGCGCGCGGTCGAGCCCGCGGGGGCTTTGATAGTTGACGTCCTCGACGCTGGCCGGGTGACGCAGACGGGCCGCCCTGGCTCGGGTTTCGAACTGCTTTTGCCGGCGTAGCGTGAGTTCGTATTCGAGCAGCAGGCCGAGCCATTCGGCGTGATCGAGGCCGCGCGCCTCGGCGTTGTGCTCCAGCTCCTTGAAGCCTTTGGCCAGGCCGTGGAGGCCGAGCGCGTGCAATTGGTCGAGGGTCGGATGAGCGAGCATGGGATTTCCTGTCAGTTGTAGTAGCGGGGACCGCGCACGTTGGCGTGGTCGATGAGCGTGACGGGGCTGCTGTCCGCGCTCGAGGAATCGAACTTGTGGGCGAGGAGCGAAGCGACGCCCTTGCAGTTGAGGACACCCAGTTCGACGGCGCGGGCCGAGACCGCCTCGAGGCGGGCCTGGTCGAGACCGCGATAGGCGCGCAGAATGCCGAGGCAGGTGCGGAACCCCTGTTCGGGATGGGGCCGGCTGGCGAGCACGGCGCTGATCAAGCCTTCGGTGTTCGGCCCGATCTTGCCGGCCCAGCGCCGGAACCGATCCGGGGTCCACTCGGCGTAGCGCCGGTGGGAGCTGGGCATGTGGTCGGCGTCCGTGCCGTGCTTGCGGCCAGCATAGCGGCGCTGATGGGCGCCGACGCGCTGGCCGCGATGGAAGATCTCGACCGTGCGCGCCGTGATCCGCACGTCGACCTCGGCGCGGATCAGCGCGTGCGGGACCGAATACAGAAAGTCATGGGCCTCGATGTGATAGTCCAGGTTGACCCGCGCCCGCCGCCATTCCGCGAACTCCCAATCGTCGGCGGGCAAGGCTGTGAGGGCGTCGCGCTCGACCGTCTCGAACAGTTCGCGCCGGCTCACGCCGAGGTTGCGCATCGTGCGGTCATTCATGCTCTGCATGACCAGCGCGATGGCCGCGTTGCATTCGGCGAGCGAGAAGAACGTCAGATGGCGCAGCCGCCCCAGAATGTAGGTCTGGGCGAATCGGACTCCGGCCTCGACTTTCGCCTTGTCCCTCGGCCGCCGCGGCCGCGCCGGAAGGATTCCGACCGAATAGTGGGCCGCCATCGCGCCGTAGGTTCGGTTGATCTCGGGGTCGTAGAAGGAGGCCTTGATGACCCCGCTCTTCAGATTGTCCGGCACCAGCAGCTTCGGCGCGCCGCCGAAAAACCGGAACATGCGCACATGCGCGCCGGTCCAGTCCGGCAGCGTCTGCGTCCAGGTCGCCTCGGCGTAGGTGAGGTTCGAGGCGCCGAGCACGGCGACGAAAATCTCCGCCTCGTGGATCTCTCCCGTTGTCGGATCGGCGATCCCGATTCGCTTGCCCGAATAGTCGACGAACGCCTTCTCCCCGGCGACGTGGTGCTGGCGCATCACCGGGGTCAGCCGCCGTTCGAAGCCACGCAGCAAATCGCAGAAGCGGCTGTAGCCGTAGGCCTCTGAATGGACCTCTCGGTATTCCTCCCAGAGGATCGACATCGTGACGCCGGGACGCTTCAGCTCGCGCGCCAGGGCGGACCAGTCCGGTTCGGTCCGACGCCGCTGGCCCTGCGTAACCCCGGCCCGCCCGAACAGCCGGGTTTCCAGCGCCTCGTCGGTGACCTCGTCGGCCAGCGGCCATGCCAGCCCGGCCGCCGCCGCGCGCTTCAGATTGTCCTGGATCGTCGA
>NZ_JBAPRN010000112.1:0-2866 GCF_049281135.1 Mycobacterium sp.
GCGTAACGCTGTAGCGCTGTTCCGAACAGGCTCACCGCGCCGGCCAGAATCGCGACGTGCACGGCACCACCGGGCCGGGTGTCGCGATAGGTGAGCCGTTCCACCGTCGTTGCCGCGGCGCCGAATCCAGCCACCGGATGACCCGCCCGCGGGTCGGCGAACACCAGATCGGCCAAGTAGCCGATCAGCACACCGACGACCCGGCTATGCCGCGTGGCGCCAAACACTCCGGCAGCGTCTCACACATGGTCTACTCGGCTGATGGAGCACCACCCGCGATGAGGCGGCGCATCACCCGGGTCGCTGACCTGCTGAATCCCGCCGCTGTGCTGCTGCCTGCCGCGAACGTGATCATGCAGCTGTCGCTGCCTGGCGTTGGCTACGGCGTCCTGGAGAGCCCGGTTGACAGCGGCAACGTCTACAAGCATCCGTTCAAACGGGCACGAACCACTGGAACGTATTTGGCCGTCGCAACTATCGGCACCGAGTCGGACCGCGCGCTGATCCGTGGTGCCGTGGACACCGCTCATCGGCAAGTACGGTCGACACGGTCGAGTCCGGTGTCCTATAACGCTTTCGACCCGGGCCTGCAGCTGTGGGTGGCCGCCTGCCTGTATCGCTACTTCATCGACCAGCACGAGTTCTTGCACGGCCCGCTCGACGATGCGACCGCCGACGCGGTGTATCAGGACAGCAAACGACTGGGCACCACACTTCAAGTTCGCGAGGCGATGTGGCCGCCGGACCGCGTCGCGTTCGACGACTACTGGAAGCGGTCACTGGAAGACCTGCGCATCGATCCTCCGGTCCGCGAACACCTGCACGGCGTGGCGGCGATGGCGTTCCTGCCGTGGCCGTTGCCGGCGTTCGGGGGACCGTTCAATCTCTTCGCGACGACGGGCTTCCTGCCACCGGAGTTCCGCGCGATGATGCGCTTGGAGTGGTCAGAATCCCAGCAGCGCCGGTTCGAGTGGCTGCTCGCCGCACTGCGACTTGCTGACCGATTGATTCCACATCAGGCGTGGATCCTCGGCTACCGGCTCTACCTATGGGATATGCGGTTTCGCGCCCGGATGGGCTGGCGGATCGTTTAGGGGCTAGATGACGAGGGTGAGCGCCACCATGCCGATGACACCCACAATGGCCAGCCAGAACCACGGCTGCAGCCAGAGGGGGCCCGTGTTGGTGTCGAAGTTCTTGGGCAGAACGTCGGTGTCTGTGCGCTCGGGAGTCAGCTGCGAAGTCATGTATCAAGCATGACTAATTAGTCAGACGAAGTAAATGTGGCGCTCGCCACCCTCCGACTGCCGATGCGATCTAGGTCACACTTGGATCGCCCGCCCGCTCGCCCATCGGCGCACGCTCGCCAGAGAGGAATCAGAATCATGGCATTTCCTGCACTCAACCATGTCGCGCTGACCGTCCGCGACATGGCCGTCAGCGGCCCCTGGTACCGCCGCCTGTTCGACGCCGACCCTGTGGTCGACGAGCACACCGCCGCCGGATTCCGGCACCTGGTGTGGATCCTCGACGGCGGCACTCTGCTCGGAATTCACCAGCATGAGCACCCGGCACCCGACGAGCGTTTCAGCGAGTTCCGGGTGGGCCTGGATCATGTCGGTTTCGGCTGCGCGGACCGTGCCGCACTGGAGACCTGGATGGAGCGTCTCAATGAGTTGCGCATTCAGCACGGCGGAATCGTCGATGCGCCCTACGGCTCGGGTTTGAGTTTCCGCGATCCGGACGGCACCGCGCTCGAGTTTTTTGCGCCGCCAAGCTGACTGACGTGGGCGTTCCGTCCGCGTCTCAGATGTGTCAGCATGAGCGGGTGAGCGCCCGAAAGATCGCCCATTATTTTGCCGCCGTAATCATAACGGCCTGCTCGGCACTGCTGAGCGCACCACTCTTTCCCGCCGCCGCGGCCAACTGCCCCGACATCGACGTGACATTCGCCCGTGCCACCGGTGAGCCGCCCGGGGTCGGGGTGGTCGGCCAGGAATTCATCGATGCGCTGCGCCCGCAGGTCGGTGGTCGGTCCGTCGCGGTGTATCCGGTCAACTACCCGGCCTCGGACGACCTCGCCCCATCGGCAAACGCCGGTGGCGTGGATGCGAACGCTCACGTCGAGTCGATGGCCGCCAGCTGTCCCAACACCAAGCTGGTGCTCGGCGGGTACTCCCAGGGCGCCGTCGCGATCGACCTGATCACCATCGCCCAATTGCCGGTATCCGGCTTTGTCCCGGTGTCGCTACCCCAAGACGTGGCCGATCACGTTGCCGCGCTTGCCTTCTTCGGGAATCCGACGGACAGGTACCTGGGGGCGCCGGTGACTACGCTCAGTCCTTGGTACGGGGCCAAGTCCATTGACTTGTGCGCAGAGGGCGACCCGGTCTGCACTGCTGGCGCACTCTATACGGTGCCAACGCACGACGAGCTGTCATCCCCCGCGCACCTCTCGTACGCGCATTCCGGCATGCCGGCTCAAGCCGCAGCTTTCGTGGCAAGTCACGTGTAGCCGTGCGCGCGGTTGTCATCACCAAGCACGGTCCCCCGTCGGTGCTCAAGGTGCAAGATCGTCCCGACCCGCCGCCGCCGGCGGCCGGCCAGGTGCGTATCTCGGTGCGTGCAGCGGGCGTCAATTTCGCCGACCATCTCGCTCGCGTCGGGCTGTACCCCGATGCGCCCAAGGTGCCCAGCGTCGTCGGCTACGAGGTGGCCGGAACGATCGAGTCCGTCGGCGACGGCGTCGATCCGGCGCGCGTGGGCCAGCGGGTGCTGGCCGGAACCCGTTTCGGCGGCTACGCCGAGATCGTCAACGCGGGCGCCAATGACACTGTCCCGCTGCCGGACTCGATGAGCTTCGAGC
>NZ_JBAPRN010000113.1:0-7150 GCF_049281135.1 Mycobacterium sp.
AGGCTATCTAGACCACTCACCGGCCCATTTCTGCCGTTAACTGAAATGAACCGCCAATGTTTGCTAAAGGGGAACACCCCCGACAGCTGGCAGAATCGATGAGATGAACGCGACTCGCCCTGCGCCGGGGACCCCAGGTTCCCGATCGTTGCGTCCCGGCGAACTCGCGCAGTCCTCGGTCATGGCCGCATTGTGCGCGGCCATCGCGATCATTTCCATCGTCGTCCCGTTCGCCGGTGCGCTGTCGTTGCTGGGCACGGTGCCGATGGGATTGCTGGCTTACCGCTACCGCTTCCGCGTGCTGATCGCCGGGACGGTGGCCGCAGGTTTGATCGCCTTTTTGATCGCCGGCCTCGGCGGCTTGATGACGGTCGGTCACAGCGCCTACGTGGGCGGACTGACCGGGGTCGTCAAACGGCGGCAGCGCGGCACCGGGACGGTGATCGTCGCTTCCATCGTCGCCGGAGCGGTCTTCAACGCGGTCGCGGTCGCGGCGCTGGCACTTCTCTCTCGGCTACGGCACCTGATCTTCGATGCCATCACCGCCAACATCAACGGGGCTGCGGCCGTCCTGACGGGAATCGGGCGCTTTGCGACCGAACATTCATTCCCGCTGAGCGGACGCATCAAGGATGGACTCGACAACACAGCCCACGGGCTCCAATGGTTCCTCGGCGAGGCGCTGCATTACTGGCCGTGGCTGATCTTCGCCAACGGCACCGTCTCGATTGTGGTCGTATCGCTGATCGGATGGTGGGCGCTGTCGCGGGTGCTGAATCGGATGCGCGGCATTCCCGACGTGCACAAACTGGACGCACCACGGGACACCGCACCCATTGGGCCGGTCCCGGTGCGGCTGGACGAGGTCCGCTTCCGGTATCCGAATACCGACCACGACGCGCTGCGCCCGGTCGACCTGGAGGTCAAGGCCGGCGAGCATTTGGCCATCACCGGGGCCAACGGTTCTGGCAAGACCACGCTCATGCTTGTGCTGGCCGGCCGGGAACCGACATCGGGCACCATCGAGCGCCCGGGGTCGGTGGGGCTGGGCCGGTTGGGCGGCACCGCGGTGGTCATGCAGCATCCGGAAAGTCAGGTGCTGGGCACCCGGGTCGCCGACGACGTGGTGTGGGGCCTGCCGCCCGGGACAACGACCGACGTCGCCCAGTTGCTCCGCGAAGTCGGCCTCGAATCGCACGCCGAACGCGACACCGGAAGTTTGTCCGGTGGCGAGTTGCAGCGGCTGGCGGTGGCGGCCGCGCTGGCCCGCGAGCCCGCGATGCTCATCGCCGACGAAGTCACCAGCATGGTCGACCAGGAGGGCCGTGAAGCGCTGCTCGGCGTGCTGTCCGGCATGAAGCAGCGACACCGAACGGCGCTCGTGCACATCACGCATTACAACAACGAAGCCGAATCCGCCGACAGCACAATCAACCTCAGCGAGTCCGGGGACAACACCAGCATGGTCGAGACGATTCCTGTGCCGGTGACGACGCCGGCGATGGGGCACGAGTCTGGACCGGCAATCCTCGAGGTCACCGGCGTCAGCCACGAATACAACAGCGGAACGCCTTGGGCCAAGGCCGCGCTGCGCGACGTCAACTTCGCGGTACACCAAGGCGATGGCTTGTTGATCCACGGCGGCAACGGCTCGGGCAAGTCGACGCTGGCGTGGATTCTCGCCGGGCTCACGGTACCGACCACCGGCTCCTGCCTGCTTGACGGCCGGCCCTCGCACGAACAGGTCGGCGCGGTGGCGCTGTCGTTTCAGGCTGCGCGACTGCAGCTGATGCGCAGCCGGGTCGACTCGGAAGTGGCTTCAGCGGCCGGCTTTTCGCCCAAGGACCAGGACCGGGTGGCGACCGCGCTAGCCGTCGTCGGGTTGGACAGCACGTTGGCCAAGCGGCGCATCGATCAGCTCAGCGGAGGCCAGATGCGCCGGGTTGTGCTGGCCGGTCTGCTGGCACGCTCGCCACGGGCGCTGATTCTCGACGAACCGTTGGCAGGCCTCGACGCGGTCACCCAGAGCGGTTTGGTGCGATTGCTCGAGGAGCTGCGCCGTGAGCAGGGTCTGACTGTCGTGGTGATATCCCACGACTTCGGCGGCCTGGAAGAGCTCTGCCCGCGCACATTGGATCTGCGTGACGGTGTGCTGCACACGGTCACGGCGGCAGCTGGGGGATTGTCATGACCACCGCGCCACCCGACGAACGATCCGAACGCCGGCCGTCTCGTTCGGTCGTACTGCTGCGTCCGGTGCCCGGCAGCTCCGTGGTGCACGACCTGTGGGCAGGCACCAAACTGCTCGCGGTTGCCGGTATTTCGGTACTGCTGACGTTCTACCCGGGATGGATTGCCATCGGACTGGTGGCTGCGCTGGTGCTGACGGCGGTCCGGCTCGCACACATTCCGCGCGGCGTGCTTCCCACTGTGCCGCACTGGTTGTGGATGCTGCTGGCGTTTGGTGGGATGTCGGCGGCGTTCGCCGGCGGCAGCCCGACGATTCACGTGGCCGGGGTTCCGATCGGACTGGGCGGGCTGCTGAACTTCCTGCGGGTCACCACGTTGTCGTTCGTGCTGCTCGGGCTGGGTGCGATGGTGTCGTGGACCACCAACGTCGCCGAAATAGCGCCTGCGGTGGCAGCTTTGGGCCGGCCGCTACGGTGGTTACGGGTCCCTGTCGACGAGTGGGCCGCTGCCATCGCGCTGGCGTTGCGCGCATTTCCGATGCTGATCGACGAATTTCGGGTGCTCTACGCCGCGCGCCGGTTGCGGCCCAAGCGGGTCGCCGACACCCGCAGGGCACGCCGCCGACGCTGGGCGCTGGAAGTGGTCGACCTTCTCACCACGGCTCTCACGGTGACGTTGCGGCGCGCTGACGAGATGGGCGACGCCATTACCGCGCGCGGTGGGATCGGCCAGATCTCGGCGCTGCCGTCACGGCCGAAGCAGGCCGACTGGATAGCGCTGGCGATCACCGTCGCGGTGTGTGCCGCAGCGGTCGCGCTCGAAGTTCCGCTGGGGCGCTAACCGCGCGCGGCGGCGTTGGCGGCTTCCTGGGCCCGGTGCAGGGTCGTCGCGATATCGCTTCGGCCCAGGAACATCTCGTCGAAATAGGGCTTGATGGCTTGATACCCGGCCGCGAAGCCGGTGCCACCGGGAGCGGCGATGCGCGGGCCGTTGAGAACGTCGAAGAACGGCTTGATGTCGACACCTTTGCTCAGCCAGTGATCGAAGCAGGCCTTTTGGGCCGCGGTGACTGCAGGAATGGCGCTACCCTGACGGCCGAGGTACTGGTTGCCCTCGGTACTGCCCATCCAGGCCAGCACCTGGCGCACCGCCTCAGGGTGCGGGGAGGCCGAATTACCTGCCGCGGCAATACCGTTGGTGACGCTGACCCGGCCCTTCGGCCCCGCGGGCATCATCGTCACGCCCCAGTGGAAATTGGCTTGCCCGGCGATTGCGGCCAAATTGTAGGTGCCGGATTGAAACAGCGCCATCTTGCCGGCCAGAAACTGGTTGCGGGAGAAGTCGCCGTTCTCGTTGGTGTCCGAAGCGGGCGGCGCGACGTGGTCGGCGTCGATCAGCTTCACCAGATAGGTGAAAGCCTCGACGGCAGCGGGGTTGTCAAACGCGAACCGATCACCGTCCTGGAAGACGCCGCCCGCCGATCCGATGTAGTTGAGGTAGATACCCTGTGCATCGTTGGCCGCGTTGTACGCCCACCGCCGGATCCGGTTGGGATCGAAACCCGGTGTGCCCGCTGAACGTCCGTCGACGTCGACGGTCAGCCGGGCTAGCAGCGGTCGCAGTGTGTCGTCGCCGCGCGGGCTCCACCGTAGTGTTGTCAACGTTGCGGGGTCTACACCGGCGGCGGTGAGCAGGTCCGCGTTGTAGTACAACGCGATACCGGCGTCGGTCAGTTGAGGAATTGCCCACAGCCTCCCACCCCGGGTGAACTGCTGGACCACCGACGACTCCCACGTCGACGCAACCTTTGGCCCGAAGGCTGCCCCGACATCTATTAGCCGACCGCTGTCGGCGTATCCCGCGAGGTAGGCGTTGGACAGCCAAAAAATGTCGTCGGCCGTACCGCCCGCGACGTCAGTCCGCAGAGTGTTGAAGTAAGTGGAATACGAGACGACATCGGTTTGCACTTCGATGTCGGGGTGTGTCCGGGTGAACGCGGCAAACGACAGTCGATACGCCTTGGCGACCTGCTGATCCCACAGTCGCACGGTCACAACGGTTTTACCGCTGGGCGGTTGGGCCGTCACGTCCAGCAGCACCGCGGCAGCGACCAGTAATGCGGCGACAACCACCCAGCCCAGGGCGAACAGCGTGGAAAACCGCGGCCGGGTCACTTTGAGCCCCCCGCGCCGCGAAAGTGCAATGAGGGTTGTGCTTTCCCGGAAACTACAGCCGCTGCGGCTTTTTCGCGGGTCACTTGAGCCCCGTGACGACGATCGACCGCACAATGTGCCGCTGGAAAATCAGGAACAAGATCAGCAGTGGCACGACCGCCGCGCCCACCGCGGCCATCACCAGAGTCCACTGCGCGTTGTAGCGGGATTGCAGCGCCGCCGTCGCCACCGTCAGCACCTGCCACTTGGTGCCGCTGGTGATGATCAGCGGCCACAGGAAGTGGTGCCATTCCGACACCACGGTGATCAGCATCAGCGTCACGATCACCGGCCGACTGGACGGCACGACCACGTGCAAGATCACATCCAGCGTGGTGGCGCCGTCCAGGTAAGCGGCGTTGATCAGGTCATCCGGGATGGTACGGAAGTGCTGACGCAGCAGGAAGATTGCGTACGGGGAGCCGAAGACGAACGGCAGCACCAAGGCCCAGAATGTGTTCCGCAGCCCCAGTTGCGCCATCATCAGATACAGCGGCACCACCGTGACACTGCCCGGCACCATCAAGGTCGCGAGATAGACCCAGAAAATTCCGTCACGGCCGGGAAAGCGCAGCCGGGCGAACGCATACGCGGCTACTACTGACGAGCTCAGCTGTCCCAGCAGACTCACCGCTGTCATCAATGCCGTCACCGCCAGGGCCCGGCCGAAACCCGCGCCGCCGAGGTCGGCGTAATTCGACAGCGTCGGCGGCCGCGGCAGCGACAACGGCGTGCCCGTCGCAAACTGATGCGCCGACGTAACCGACGTGAGCACGCCAAAAGAGAACGGTGCCAGCGTGATCACCGCGCCCAGCGTCAAGCCGAGGTACACCAGTGCCGCCGAGGGCTTTTTAAGTGAGGTCATAGCTGATCCGACGTCGGAAGTACAGGTGCTGAACGAGGGTGACGGTGACCAGGATGACGAACAGCACCACCGCCATCACCGACGCCCGGCCGATGGCCGCGGAACCGAATGCCTCGGCGTAGATGCGGTGCGCGACCAGATCCGTGCGGTTCTGCGGCCCGCCGCCGGTGAGCGCGTAGACCGTGTCGAAGACCTGTGCGGCGCTGATGACTCCGGTGACCAGTACGAAGAACATGGTCGGCCGCAACATCGGCAGGGTGATGCGCCGGAACCGCTGCCAGGACGTCGCGCCATCGGTGCGCGCCGCGGCGTGGATCTCGGCGGGGATGGCCAGGATGCCGGCGAGGAAAAACAGCGCGACGTATCCGACATTGGTCCACACGACGACCGCCGACACCACCGGCAGAGCCAGTCCGGGATCGGTGAGCCATTCGATGCGATGCCCGAGCACCGTGCTCACGGCGCCGTCGGTGGGTGCCAGAATCCAGCGCCACAGCACCGCGATCGCCAGCGGGACGCTGATCCACGGCAGCACGTAAATCGTGCGGAACAACCCGCTGCCGGGCAGATCGCGGGCCAGTAGCGCGCCGACAGCCAAGCCGAGCGCGGTCTGCACCGGGACCACGATCGCCACGAATGTCAGCGTCACCAGCAGCGAATTGCCGAACGTCTTGTCGGTGAGCACCGAGCGCCAATTCCGGCCTCCGACATACTCGATCGGCCCGAGCAGGTCCCAGCGATGCAGGCTCAGCCACACCACCACCAAGATCGGCAGCAGCAGAAACGTCAACACCCCGAACAGGCTCGGCGCGATCAACACATACCCCAACGCGATTGATCGGCGCCTGGCGGTCACCGCAGCGTCACCCACACAAGTATTAAAGCGGGTCGATACGGTAGGTGTCGTGACACCGAACCGGGGGATCGATGCCGACTTCCTCAGCCTGCCGCGCCGCGAACTGGCCGATGCCGCGCTAACGGCTGCCACCGCGGCCGGGGCCAGCCACGCCGACCTGCGAATTCACCGCCTGGTCAACGAGGTCATCCAGTTGCGTGACGGCGAGTTGGAGACCGCGGTGGTCAATCGCGAGATCGGCCTGGCCGTCCGGGTGATCGTCAACGGCACCTGGGGCTTCGCGTCGCACGCCGAGCTGTCTCCGGAAGTCGCCGCCGAGACCGCCCGTCGCGCGGTGTCGGTGGCCAACACGCTGGCCGCGCTGAACACCGACCGCGTCGAGCTTGCGCCCGAGCCGGTGTACGCCGACGCCACCTGGGTCTCGAGCTATCGCATCGACCCGTTCACCGTGCCGCTCGCAGACAAGATCACGGTGCTCGACGAATACTCCGGCAGGCTACTGGCCGCCGACGGAGTCGATCACGTGTCGGCCGGCCTGCAGTCCGTCAAAGAGCAGACCTTCTACGCCGACACCGCCGGCTCGTCGATCACGCAGCAACGGGTCAGGGTGCAGCCACGTTTGGAGGCGGTCACCGTGGACACCGCCGGCGGCGGGTTCGACTCGATGCGCACGCTGGCACCGCCGATGGGACGCGGCTGGGAGGCGCTGGCCGGCGACGACGTGTGGAACTGGACCGACGAGCTCGCTCAACTGCCGTCGCAGCTGGCCGAGAAAATGAAGGCACCCAGCGTCGCTGCCGGCCCGACCGATCTGGTGATCGACCCGACCAACCTGTGGCTGACCATCCACGAATCGATCGGCCATGCAACCGAATACGACCGGGCCATCGGCTACGAGGCGGCCTACGCCGGCACATCGTTCGCCACCCCCGACAAGCTCGGCACGCTGCGTTACGGATCGCCGATGATGAACGTGACCGCCGACCGGACTGTCGAATTCGGTTTGGCCAGCATCGGTTACGACGA
>NZ_JBAPRN010000114.1:0-4186 GCF_049281135.1 Mycobacterium sp.
CACCGGGTGCGCGCGGTCGAGATCGATCGAGACCGCCAGCCCCGTTGCCGTGGTCTCGATACCGGTCACCCGGCCGACCTTGATACCACGCATCGTCACGTCGGACGTGGGCATCAGACCGCCGGAAGTGTTGAGCAGCAGCGTGAGTCGGGTTACCTGTTTTGTCGGGCTCATATCGAGCACGCCGACCGACATGTAGACCGCGCCCAGCAGCGTCAGCACCGCAAGGATGACCAGCGTGACACCGGCATTGAATTTCATGGCACCAGCCCCATGGACTGCATAGCCCTGACCGCCTGGTCGGCCTTATCCGCGGGGTCAACACCCTCGCGCCCGGTCGGTGGATGAAGCCCGGAAACAATGTATTTCGGCCCTCCATTGCGGAAGAACCCGATGAGCTTGTAGCGCAACAATGCGACGAACTTGTCGGCGATCACCGGAACGGTGGTGTCAACGGTTGCCAGCGTCCCCACCATCGGCGTGATATAGGAAAGCATTTGAATCAAGTCGCCGGTGATCGGATTGATGAGCTGTCCGCCGAGGTTGGCGATATCCTGCGAGTCACCGACGACGTGGAGGATGGCGACAGTCACCGCCGATAGCCCTTCGAGCTTCGGCGGGCCTTCGGCTACCAGCCGGTTGAACACGTCGGTATTGGCCGCCAAGTTGGTGGTGATGTTCTCCATGCTGGACAAGATGCCGTCCATGGTGTCCTGGTTGGCTGCCAGGTCATTGAGTACGCCGCCGATGGTCTTCTGAATCCGGGTCAGCTCCGCGGGGTCGTTCGGGAACGCTTTGTTGAGGTTGACCACGGTGCTTTGCAGTGTGCCAATTGCGCCCCCGGCCACCAGGTTTGACACCGACCGCAGGACGTCTTCGACGTTGTCGGCCGGCGCGGTATTGCGCAACGAGATGGTGTCGCCGTCCCGCAATACCCCCGCCGACCGATCCTCGGGGGGGACCAGCGCGATATAAATGTCGCCGAGGGGGGTGGCCTGGCGCAGCTCAGCGCGGGTGTTGCCAGGGAGCTTGGTGTCGCCGGACATATCGACGTACGCGACCGCCGTGGCGCCCTCGAGCTGGACGTGGTCGAGCACGCCGATCTGCACTCCACCGGAGTCCACTTTGGCGCGGGCCGGCAAGTTGAGCACGCTGGAGAACTCGATCTTGATTCGGTAGGTGTGGTGGGGCGTGTAGGCGCCCGGGACCGGGAGCCGGGTCGGGTCTAGCGAACATGCAGACGCCAGGCTGATGGCCACCGCGGCTAGCAGCCAGGCCAGCAGTACGCGCGCAGCGCGTATCGAGCGTCGGGTCATGGCAGCGCGGCCCCCAAGATGAGATCGGTCAGGCCGAGGGTGACCGGATCCGAAGCGCTGCCCGACGCGCACGCCGCCGCAGCGCCCGGGACATTGCGCTGCCGCAGACCCTCGCAGATGGCGCCGGCCTGTGATGGCGAAATCGCCACCTGCGGTGGGATATAGGTGACGTTGTGTGTCCCCCACGCCGGCTCGTAAATATCGCTCAGCCAGTGACTGAACTGCGGCCACGAGTTGATCATGGCGAGAATGGCCGGAGTGTGTCTGTTCAGCACGTCCCGTGTCCAGGTGATCGCCTTGTCAAGTTTTTGATAGAGCCGCGGCCCCCACCGGTTCATCGCCTCGACCAAGATCGGCAGCAGGTGGGACAGGTGGATTAGGGCCGCTCCGAAGTTGTCCGACAGGCCCTCGATCAATTGGGTTGTGGTCGGAAGGGTTCGGATCACCGAGGCGAAGCTGTCCCAGTTCTTGAGAAAGTCTGAGGTGAGGATCTCACTGTTTTCGAAGAGCTGCCGGTAGTCGGCGTCGGCCTTGTAGGGGTCGGCGAGCATGGAGACCAGATTGCGCAGGGTCTGGTTGAGGCCGGGGCCAGTGCCGTCCAGCGAGCGGCCGGCGGCGCGTAAGCTCTCGTTGATCGCGTGCACACCCGGGGCCTGGGACGGGTCTTGGCCGTTCTGGGGATCCAAGATGGCGTCGGCGAGTTTGCCTATGGCAGCGAAGGTTTCGCTGACGCTGATCGGGGTCTTGGTCGACTTCAGCTTGATGCACTCCGGCCCGGTGAATTTCGGGCCTCCGGTGTAAGGCTTGGTCAGTTCGATATGGCGGTCGGTGACAATCGATTGCGAGTAGGTGACCGCACCGACGTCGGCCGGCAGATCGAGGTCGGTGGGTACCGTGAAGTCAACCTCGACGTGGTCGGGCTTGTTGACAATCGCGGTCGTCGAGCCGACTTCGATACCCAGCAGCGCGACCTTGTTGCCCGGATAAAGGCCCACCGCGTCGGCGAATTCGGCGCACATCGCCCGAGTGTGTTGGGGCATCAAGATCTTGGCGCCGATGACGACCGCTGCCGTGACCGCGACGATGACGACCGCCACCGCAGCGATACCCGACGGGGAACGCAACCGCGAGCCGACCGGCGACGGCCCGGTCATGTCAACAGTTCCTCATGATATTGGGCAGGCACAGGTCCTGTCCGGGGACTAGCCGCTTGTGTTTGTCGAAGACGACCCCGTTCCCGCTGAGCATTGGCACCACGATGTTGAGGCTCTGCCCTAGCTGGTCGAGCGCCTGGCCAATACGGTCGGGATGGGCGACCAGCGTGTCGGTGATGTCCTCGATTCCGTTGACGATCGGCGCGACCTCCCGACCGTAAAACACCGTGATACGGTCGAGAACTCGAGCCAATTCGTTTAGCAGACCGAAAAACTCGATGATATCGACTGCCTTCGAGGTGTACATCTTGCCGAGGATGTCGAGTTGCTCAAACAACGTGATGAGCTGCTTCCGTCCGGCGACCACGGCTCGCAAGCCGTTGTTAGCGAAGTCGAGACTGCGATGGAAGTCGTTGGTGGACTTGCTCATCGACGTCGTCAACGCATTTGCCGACCGGAGCAAATCGCGGATCGCGTCGGGATACCTGTTGGCCGCGTTGGCAACCTCGGTGAAAGTATTGTGGATGACTTGGCCGTTGACTTCCTTGATCAGCGGTGTTGCCGCCTGAATTATGTCGTTGACCTCGAACGGCAGCGTGACGCGTTGCGGTGGAATCACGTTGCGGCCTAGTGGTAAACCGCCCTTTGGGTCAAGCGCCACATAGTGGCCGCCAAGCGGAGTCAGGAGC
This sequence comes from Mycobacterium sp., assembly GCF_049281135.1. GTDB lineage: Bacteria > Actinomycetota > Actinomycetes > Mycobacteriales > Mycobacteriaceae > Mycobacterium. The sequence continues at coordinate 3,160 of NZ_JBAPRN010000114.1, forward strand.
TTGATGTCGAGTGTGCATTCCGAACCGACGACCACCGAACGCTCAACGTCGAATTTGATCTCGACGACGGCGGCGTCAAGACGGACACTGGTGACCTTCCCGACCGGGATGCCGGCGATCCGAACCTGGTCGCCGACGCGCACACCGCCGGAGTTAGGCAGGTGCGCGGTATAGCCGTTCTGATTGGTCGGATTGAGGTAGGCCATTGCGGTAACGGCCAACGCCGCAATGATGACAACGACACCGACGATGCCGTGCCGGCGATTGCGGATCGCGGCGCTGCGCTCGTCGAGCGCAGCACGGCCCCGTCGCCGCTTGTCCATCACCGACACACCACCAAGTTCTGCTGCGCGAATGACACCTGCCCGATCCCCGGCAACGTGACTTCGCCGTGTGAGCAGGAAAACGTTGGTGTGGCGGGCTTGTCGTCGGCCAGCCAGTCCCGTGCTCCTTGGATTAACGACGGCGCGAGCGACAGGCCCGCAATGATCGTCGCGGTCTGCGGCCACATCCGACTGCTCAGGTCATAGAGCGGGACCGTGGTCCCGTCAAACATGCGCTCGGCATATTGCAGGACGTGGGTGGTGTTTCGCAGTACCGGCAGTCCCGAGTCCAGCGCGGCACGGAACTCCTCAGCCATGGAACCAAAGTTCGTCACCACCTCGTTGAGGGTGGCGATGAGATGAAACAGTTGCTGTGATTTGCCACCCAGATCTTGGGAGATCGCACTGAGATTCCGTATCACGACGGTGATAACCGCCTGGCGATTCACGGCCAACTTCGAAATGACGTCCAGGTCATGCAGAAACGGGCCAATGCCGTTTTCATCACCCTGAATCAGGCGCAGCAGGTTCTCACCCAACAGGTTGAACTGGGCAGGGTCAAGGGTTTGGAAAATCGGCCGAAACCCGTTGAACAGCTTGGCTACATCGAACGACGGTACCGTCTGTCCCAACGGAAGGTTGCCGCCGGCCTGCAGCCGTCGATCGGGGTCGGCCGGCTGGACGAGTTCCACGTAACGTTGACC
>NZ_JBAPRN010000115.1:0-4277 GCF_049281135.1 Mycobacterium sp.
GTATACAGTCGCGCGGGATAGATTCGCTTCGCGCGCAACATCTTCCATCTTCGTTTTCATGATGCCAAATCGCGCAAAGCACCTTTCGGCGGCGGCAAGAATGATCGAGCGCGGGTCCGCCGGAACCTCTCCGTGGATAACTGAGGCCACGTGGGCAACACTACCGCCGGATCGCCTTACAATACGGCAGACATTACATGGGTTTGTAACGCAGCTGGACGCTCGTGGGCCGCAGCGGACGGGAACGCGCCAGTGTCGGCCGCCAACGATGTGTCTTTCAGAACCGTGGTTATCGCTGCCGCTAGCGCAGACCCAGCGATCCGCTGATGATTTCGCGCTGAATCTCGTTGGTGCCGGCGTAGATCGGCAGTACCAGTGAGTGGCGCACGTGGCTCTCCATGTCGTATTCGGTCGCGTAGCCATAGCCGCCCATCATCTGCATGCCCTCCAGTGCGATGCGTTTGGCGACTTCGGAGCTCTTGATCTTGGCCATCGACGTCATACGCGTCGTGACCGGGTCGGCGCCGTATTCGAGCCGCTGAGCCACCTCATAGGTGAGCAGGCGGGCACACTCGAGTTCGGTTGCCAGATCGGCAATCCGGTGACGCAGCGCCTGGAACGTGCCGATGGCTTTGCCGAACTGCCTGCGCTCCTTGACGTACGCGATGGTGTCGTCTAGCGCCCGCTGGCCGATGCCGAGGCCGACTGCCGCGCCGAGCAGCCGCTCGCCGTCCAGGCCGGCCATGATTTGCGGGAACCCCCGCCCGATTTCGCCCACGACGTTCTCGCCGGGCACGAAGCAATCGGTGAAGAAGACGTCGTTGACCTCGCGACCTCCCAGCGTCGAGATGCGTCGAGTTTCAATGCCTTCGGCATCGCGGGGCACCTCGAAGATGGTCAAACCCGCGTGTGGCTTCTCGTCGCGGCTGGTTCGCGCGACCAATAAGATTCGCCCCGCCCGGTGCGCATACGAGCACCACGTCTTCTGGCCGTTGAGTACATAGCCGTCGGCAACCGGCTCCGCCCTGCAGGCGATCGCCGCGACATCGGATCCCGCACCGGGCTCAGAGATCGAAATCGACATGATCTCACCGCCCGCGATCGCCGACAGCGCCCCATGCTTCTGCTGCTCGGATCCGAATCGCTTGTAGCATCCCGCAACGGTCGTTGTCGGACCGAGCGCCTTGACCGGCGCAAGACCGCGCCAGAGCTCCTCGAACAGGATCGTCTGTTCCACGTAGGTTCCACCGGAACCGCCGTAATCCTCCGAGATTGCCACGCCCAGCCAACCGAGTTCGGCAAGCTTTTTGTAGAGGACCGAAGACTGATCCTCCTCGTCAACGTCGAGCAACTCCGCACGCTGTTCGCGGGTGCCGCATTCGCGCGCGCAGAAGTCGCGCACCGTCAGCTGAAAATCCTGCTGCTCGACCGTGAAGGTCATGCTTGCGGGAACCGTCTGTCCGGAAAGAGCCCCGCGGCGACACCGTTGCGCAGCACGGCCGGTGCGCCCCCGGCGACCACGTTGGTAACGCAGTCGCGATGAATGCGTTGGATGGGGAAATCGGTAGTCACACCGTAGCCGCCATGTAATTCCATTGCCTTGAGGGTGATCTGCGGACCGACCGTGGCGCCGAACAGCTTGGCCTGGGTGACTTCTGCGAGCTTCGGAAATCGGCCCTCGATCGCCGAGGCAGCGGCCCGGTAGGCGAGTAGCCGCAGCGCCTCGATCTGGACCCACATGTCGGCCAGCGAGTGGTAGACGGCCTGAAAGCCGATGATCTGCTTGCCGAACGCCTCGCGCTCTTGGGTGTATTTGGCAGCCTCGTCAAAAGCGGCCTGGCTGAAGCCCAGCCAGAAGCCGCAATTGTGCAGCCGCTCGAGGTTGAAGGCCGTCATCAACCGGGCGAACTGGCCCGGGCCGACGATGACGTTCTCGGCGGGCACCCGGACGTCGCGCAACACCATATCGCCGTGATGGATCCCGCGATCGCCGATGTAGACCGGGCCGCGCCGGATTTCCACGCCCGGCATTGAGTTCTCCACCACTATGGCGCCGATCCCTTTGGCACCTGGCAGGTCGTCGTAGCGCACAAAAGTCGCATTGAGGTCGTTGACGTTCGACCCGGTGAGAAAGTTCTTGGCGCCGTTGAGAATGTAAGCGTCACCATCGCGGACCGCGGTGGTGCTTAGATGCGTCAGGGCGGAGCCTGCTTGCGGTTCGGTGAGCGCGATGTTGCATGCGCGACGGCCGGCGACGATATCGCGTAAGTACTTTTCCCTTACGGTGTCGCTGCCGAGTAGCAACATCGATGGCCCCGGACCGCTGGTACAGAACACCGGCTCGGGCGGCAGCCAGGACTGGGCGTAGCGGAAGAGCGCCTCCACGACGATCAAGTACTCGACCGCTCCGCCGCCCTGACCGCCGTACTCTGTGGGCATTGCAACACCAAAAAGCCCTTCTGCACCAACACGATCGAAGATCTCACGGTAGGGCGCGTCGTCCGACTCGTCCCATTCGCGGGCCTGGTCGGCGAACGACCGGCCGAGTTTCTCGGCACGCGCCTGCAGGTCCTGTTGCTCCGAAGTCAGAGTGAAGTCCATCTAACGGCGCTCCTCTTTGGCGACGGTCAGGTCCAGCGCTTCGAAGTCCCATGTCTCGGTGGTGTTTCCAGCCTCACGCAATTTGTGCTTCATCACACGTCCAACGCCGTTGCGGGGGAGCGCATCGAGAAAGTCGACATAGCGCGGGATCGCAAAGTAGGGCAAGTTGTTCTTGAAAAAGTCGAACAGCTCGGCCGGTTCGATCGGCGAGGTGACGACGATGCAGGCCTTGATGTCGTCTTCGCCGAGATCGGATGCGACGGCGACGGCCGCGGATTCGACGATGCCAGGGTGGGCGTCGATGGCCTGTTCGAGTTCGAAGCTTGAAATGTTCTCGCCGCGGCGGCGCAGACTGTCTTTCTTGCGGTCGACGAAGGTGAACGCCCCACTCGGCAGGCGCCGGCCGTTGTCACCCGAGTGATACCACAGGCCCCGAAATGCCTCGAGTGTTGCCGTCGGATTGCCGAAGTAGCCGTCGAACATGGCATAGGGTGCGTTGGGTCGAAGACAGATCTCGCCCATCACCTCGCCATGCAGCACGTTGCCCTCGTCGTCGAGGAGGGCAACTTCGAGGTCCGGCGCTCCGATGCCGCAGCCGAGCGGGTCTCGTCGGTCCGACGACAGCGACGTCAATGTGGTTGGCATGCACTCGGTCTGGCCGAAGATGTCGACCCATGGATCGACGCCGAAACGCTCCCGGAAGGTCGCCTGCCCCGCGAGCGTCAGCGGCGCGCACATGATCCGGGTGACTTTGTGGTCGCGGTCGGCCGGCGACGGCTCGGTCGCCAGTATTGCGGCGCCCATCGCGCCGACGGCGACCATCAGCGTCGCACCGACTTCCTTTGCGCGCGGGAAGTAAGCGCGGGCGCTGAACGTTCCTTGCAGGTACGCCGGTATGCCGTGGATCAACGGCAGCGTGACGGTGACCAGCCGTGCACCGGCGTGGAACAGCGGCAGGCCGGCGAACAGGACATCACCCTCGGCCACCTCGAGTGCATGCCCGATAATCTCTCCGCTCCGGCAGTAATAGCCGTGGCTGGCCACGCATCCCTTCGGCAGTCCTGTCGTGCCGGACGTGTAGAGAATCGACATCGTGTCGGCAGCGGTCAGTTCCACCCGCGGCGGTGCGTCGCCGCAGTCGAACAGACTCGCATACGCGATCTCACCCTCTTCGGCATCATCGAGCATGATCACTGCCCGGAGGTCGGGCAGCTGGCTCCTCAGCGGAGCGAGTGCTTCGCGGCCGGCGGCATCGGTGACCAGAAAGCCCGACCGGGACTGGCGCAACTGGTGCAGCAGAAACTCGCCCTTCAGGTACGCGTTCAACGGCACTTGGGCCGCGCCCGTCTTCGCCACGCCGTAGAAGAGCTCGAGAAGCTCGGTGCGGTTGGCGGAGAGCATCGCAACCTGTTCGCCACGTCCAGCACCCAGCTGCGCCAGCCCTGCGGCAAGCGCGTCCGACCGTTGATCCATCTCGGCGTAGGTGTAGACGTTCTCGTCCATCGCACAGCAGACGCGATCGGGCATACGTGCGGCGCGCGCGCGCAGGATGTTGCCAATGGCGTCACGAACCATTTCGCCAGCCCAACCCAGAAGCCCGGCCGGCCCAGGAATAGCGGTCGCCGACGCGCCGGGGTGGTGGGCAACCCACTCTTGGGACACCGATGGTGCCAGCT
>NZ_JBAPRN010000116.1:0-3331 GCF_049281135.1 Mycobacterium sp.
ATTCATGACCGGCGGTGTCGAGCACCACTGGATTCGGCTCGAGGAGGGAAACAAGCAGGGCGTCAAGCGAATTGGTTACGAAGTCGCCAGTGAGAACGCCTTGCAGGAAGTCGCCCGCCGGCTACGAGAACAAAACATCGAGGTTCTCGAGGGTGGTGACCCCAAGCGCGACCGTGTGCAGCGGTGGCTGCGGTTCACCGATCCCGGCGGAACCGACATCGAACTCTACGTGGGGATGTACGAGCGCGGAGTTGCCCCCGTCAACAACGGCGTGACGCTCGAGAAATTCCTGCACGCGGCATGGGGGGTGACGAACTGGGAGCAAACCACAGCCTTCTACCAGGATGTGTTGGGGTTCAAGGCGTCCGACTGGATCAGCAACCGTGCGGGATTCTTCCGCGCCGCGGATCGTTACCACCACTCGCTTGTGTTGTTGCGCAGTGAGCGTTCCAATTTCAACCATTTCTGCATTCAAGTGAGCTCACTCGACGACGTGATGCGCGCGCGCAACAACGCGCTGCGGCTGGGCGTCAAGCTGCGCGATGATCTGCTGCGGCATGCCCCGTCGGGATCCATCGGCGTCTACCTCAAGGATGAGGCCCGGGGTTTCGCGGTCGAATTCTGTGTGGGACACCCACAACTCGATGATGACACTCACCGCGCTCGTGTCTTGTCGGCGTCTCCGGAGACGCGCGACGTCTGGTTGGCACCACTGCCCGACCCACTCGAGCCCGGAACTGTCACCACGATGGACGGGCGCGCCGAGCAGAGCGCACCACGGGAATGGATTCCCGGCAGCATTGTCGAGTCGGGCGTGCGGCGATGACCGCGCCGACTCGCTCTCAGGACGGGGCGCAACAGATGGTCGAGTATCGGGAATTGTTCATCGGCGGGCGGATGGTCGCACCCAGCGGCCAGAACACGATTGAGGTGATCTCTCCGCATTCCGAACAGGTCATCGGGCGTACGCCCGATGGTGCACCGGCCGACATCGACGCCGCGGTGTCCGCCGCGCGATCGGCGATGGCGGGGGAGTGGGGACGCTCGTCCGCCTCGGAGCGCGTCGAGGTGATGAAGCGCCTGCTGGCTGAATGCCGCCGCCGCTCCGAGGAGTTCGGACATGCCCAGGTGCTCGAGATGGGTTGCCCCATCTCGCAGGTCAACATGGTGATGGTCGAACCGGCGTTCGGCAACCTCGACTACTACATCGATCTGATCAGTGGAATGCAGTTCGAGGAACGCAGGACCGGCGCCGGGGGTAGCAGCGTCGTTCGCCAGCGACCGGTAGGTGTTGTCGGTGCCATCATCCCCTGGAACGGGCCACCGACACTGACGATGATGAAACTCGCGCCGGCGCTCGCCGCCGGGTGCGCGGTGGTGTTGAAGCCGGCACCCGAGGCCCCGCTGGATTCGTATGTGCTCGCCGATGCTGCCGCGGCCGCCGGGCTGCCCGACGGTGTGCTCAACATCGTTCCCGGCGGTCGTGAACTGGGGGAGTATCTGGTCACTCATCCCGGCGTGGACAAGGTCTCGTTCACCGGCTCGAGTGCGGCTGGAAAGCGCATCGGCAGGCTGTGCGGTGAGCGGCATCGGCCGGTGACCCTCGAGCTCGGCGGCAAGTCGGCAGCCATCGTTCTGCGCGACGCGGACCTCGCCGCCACCGTCGCCGGGCTCGCGTTCAACTCCTTCCTCAACAGCGGGCAGATCTGCGCCCTCGACAGCCGAATTCTGCTACCGGTCAATCGCTTTGACGAATTCGCTGAGGCGATCGGTGCGACGGTGGCCGGCTTCAAGGTTGGCGATCCGTTCGATCCGGAGACGTTCGTGGGCCCGTTGGTGAGTGAGCGGCAACGGGACAGGGTGGAAGGCTACCTGGCGAAGGGCGTTGCCGAGGGTGCACGGGTGGTGGTTGGCGGTGGCCGTCCTAAGGACCTTCCCCACGGCTGGTACGTGGAGCCAACGGTGTTCGTCGACGTCGAACCGTCGATGACGATAGCCCGCGAGGAGATCTTCGGACCGGTGATTGCGTTGCTGCCCTATACCGACGAGGACGAGGCCGTGGCGATCGCAAACGACACCGATTATGGTTTGGCGGGCTCTATTTGGACCACTGACGTGGCACACGCACTCGAGTTGTCGGCGCGTGTCCAGACCGGCACCATGGCGATCAACACCTTCGGTTGTCAGCCCTGCACGCCGTTTGGTGGCGTCAAGCTCAGTGGCATCGGGCGTGAAGGCGGCCCTGAAGGGTTGCGTGCGTACCTGTCCAGCCAGTCCATCCTGCTGGGTTGAAAAGCTCATGTCTGTGACTGATGAGCACCCGCAGAGTCTGCCGGCATCCGGCCGCATTCTCGCCGGCTTTGAGCCCGGCGTCGGCTTCATCGGCCTCGGCGACATGGGTGGACGCATCGCCCAACGGATACTGGCCGCCGGCTTTCCTCTGACGGTGTACGACCGAAGCGCGGATGCCTGCCACACGTTGCGTGAGCGGGGCGCCGCGGTTGCCGAACAGGCTGAGCTTGTCGGCCGCCAGTGCGGCGTCGTGAGCATCTGCGTTGTCGATGACACACAGCTGCGCGAGGTCATCGGGCAGCTACGACGGGAGTTGAGACCCGGATCGGTCGTGCTCGTTCACAGCAGTGTTCTGCCCGACACCGTCATTGAACTTGCCCAGGACCTCGCGACCATGGACGTTGCGGTGATCGATGCGCCGGTCAGCGGCTCACGTCCCGCCGCGGATGACGGGACGTTGACAGTAATGGCCGGGGGCGACCAAGCCACCCTCGAGAGGCTTCAGCCGTTGCTCGACACGTTCGCCGCGAACGTCGTGCGGGCGGGCGAGGTGGGCGCGGGTCAAGCCCTCAAGATCGCCAACAACGTCATGCTTCACATGAACTACCTGGTGGCCTTGGAGGCGGTGCGGTTCGCGCGCAGCCAGGGGGTCGAAGAGGCGACGCTCATTGCGACGGCGAACATCTCCAGCGGGCGATCCTGGGTAACTGAGACTTGGGGTTTGCTCGATGCCATGATGGTCGACCACCCGCTCGCCGGAACCGATGCCATCTATCCGTTGATGTCCAAGGAGCTCTGGCACTCGGTGCAGTTGGGCCGCGATACCCAGACCTCGCTGCCGTTGACGGCCCTCGGCACGCAGCTCACCGAGGGGCATCTGCGTGCCCGTCGCCAGGATCTGCAATCGGAGACCCGTAAATAGAACGGGACGTCTAGCGAGGTTCGCGTTACTGAACGCTAACTTCAGGCCCGGCGGCGGGTGCCCCGCGAGCGCAATCAGAGCGCCACGAGCGGAATCTGCTTGTATCCCCGGATCAGC